>JBMOEO010000137.1:0-7557 GCA_049318945.1 Phototrophicaceae bacterium
TGTTGATGCTCGTGCTGAATTAATTTCTCGAGTTATGAGACAGCTTGAATACACTGCTGGAATCAGCAACATTCAACCTTCCGGCGTTGGTGGTGCTCGTTTGCCACTGTTCAATTCCTAAATACAATTCGTTGCAAGTCCAGTCATGCCTTGGTCATACAAGTTATGACTGGACTTTATAATAGGTAACTACATTCCCCTCTATGTTCATTCCCAAAATTGTTTTTCTGTTTTGTGCCACATTATTTTTATTTCATACTCCTCAAAAAGTGGAAGATCATGCACAACAACTAGGCTTTGTTTTCACCGATCAATCCATCAACATACGTGCAGTTCCAACCGCGAATTTTGGCTTACCCATAAGTACAACGACTGTGAACAAGCGTTATCCACTTGCAGGGATGTGGGCGGATCATCAAGGAACGTGGCTACGCATTGAGCTAGATGATGGACAGTATGGATGGGTTGCTGCATTCATATCAAGTGTTCATCTCGAAGACGCACCCGTTTCTTCACCAACTACAAAACTAGATGCAAATACTTTTCTCACAACGCAACCTTTGGCGCATGGAATCCCTGTTCAACAAGTAAAGCATTTCTTAGAGTCTTCAGATTCCAATTCATTAGAAACCACAGCCCCTCTCTTGTTTGAGCATTTAACCCGTTTAGTGGAACATTCCCCTACTGCTAGTATGCTGATTGTCCCCTTTGCAGTTAAAAATATTGGAGGCAACAGTGAGGATATTACATGGCAGTTATCAACGGTTGATTTGAAGCCTACTGTGGTCGATGAACAGGGGGTTTACACACTGGGATTAAACCCTAATGAGGTTATCAACTTCATTCAATTGCCGTGGAACAATACAGTCTACCCCATCATCGAGGGCGTTCCTGTGGTTAAAGGGTTGTATCCTCTATGGCATGCCACCAACGAGCGTTACGAATATTGGTATCAAGATAATCTACTTGCAGTATATACTCCCCAAACAAAAACATTCTTTGATGTTCGATCTGGCATACCGCTTCCGCCCAGCTACTTCTTAGGGCATGGTGAACTGACTGGAAGCCACTTGGGGTATGAGGGAGATTTACAAGATTATTTCGTATATGGGTATGAGATTTTTGATTTGGGTGATCTAGGTTATCAACTGCTTCAGTCTCATCTAGTAGATCAAGTCCAAATCTTTCGAGAACAAACTATTCCTGTTATTTTAGCCAATGCTGGGGCTTATCAAGATTTGGCAGATAGGTTTAACGGTACAGATCCATATCAAATCAATACTCAAGATTGGAGTAGGGAGGCTTTGCAAGATGAGTTTAATCGTTGGCAATTTCCTGCTCCCATTACTAGCATTGTCCCCCCGCCAGCATCCATTGAAACTACCGTTGGTCGTTTAGAATCCATGATTGAGAATGGCAAATGGTCAACCCTTAGCAATGGATCATCCGTGTGGGTTTCAGAAAATGAAGAGATCAGCGTTTTGAATGTTGATCGCCTGATTGAGTTTTTAGATCAATATGATGTTGAAGTTTCGTCTGATGCAATCATCGACCATCTTTTTGGGCACATTACCAATGATGATGAATTGAACGACGCACAACGCTTTATGTTGCTTTCAGGTATTGAATCCGCCAGCCCCCAACCTGTTGCAATCAATGTCTATGGGGATAAAATGTTCACACACGCCGATCTGGCTTATATTGAATTGGATCGCACGGGGATATGGGCAAGTTTATACTATAATGTGCCAGAACAAATGCGGGGGTTTTTATTGCATGAATTAGGGGGACATGGTGACGAATTATGGGGAGATACACCTATTTGCTACCATGATATTGCCGACCGCCGCTCGCGCATTGAGCCACTCCCCTATATGATCGAGATGAATGATTTACTGATAATGGGGCAAAATCCTAACCCCACCCCATTATATAGCGACTATACGACTTTAGCATCCACCATCAAAATCTTCTTTGATCTGTCTCAACCCCGTTATCCTGAGAACTGTGTTCTAAAATAGCCAACTTTCATTCCTCAAGATTTTCTAAAGGTTGTTGATCTTTGTCTTTAGGTTTCAAGTTAATTGGCACTTTCTTGTCAGAGCCATAGTATTCATAGTAGCTATATCCATAATATTGGCTACGATCAACCCTGACTTTGTTGAGTACCACTCCCATCATTTGATCTCGAATGGATGAGAATCGCTCCATAGTTTGTAGCAAGGCATTAGTGCGTGTTCTATCTGCTTCAACAACAATAATCACCCCAGCACTCAATGCCCGTGCCAAAACAGCACTGTCTGAAACTGCGAGAATAGGAGAAGAATCAAAGATAACCACGTCGATTGTTTTCGAGTTTTTTAGGGATTGTGCCCAACGGGTTACAAGCAGAGACCCTAATATTTCGTTTGGATTGGATGGCTCAAAGCCACTGGTCAAAACATATACGCCCTCAAAATCTGTACGTTGAATGTGATCTCGTAATGATCCGGGTTCTTGATTGGTTAACTCGCTACTGATAGGTTTGTCCATGCGTTGCCCACGCAGGAGATTGGATAAACCACTACGGTTGTGAAGATTCCAAATGACATGTTGAGAAGGGCGACGCAAGTCTGCGTCTACAATCAAAACATTCTTTCCGATCCGCCCCAGTGCAATTGCTAGGTTTGCCGTCACCACACTCTTACCCTCTGAAGGATACGGACTGGATACCACAAAGATTTTCAGCCCGTTGGTTTCACTTGCATAGTTAAAATTCGCACGAAGTTGGTAGTAGTCCTCTACATACTTAGACCCCAAACGAAAATTACTAATCAGTTTTTCAGTGTAGTTTCGCTCCCCTCGTGCTGGTTTTTTCCCTACAGTGGCGATGGTTCCTAAGACCGGAAGGTTGGTCAGTGCGGTTACATCATTAGGACTTTGGAGCGTATCGTTGAGATAGTCCAGCATAAGAACCACCCCAAACACCAACCCACTTGAGACAATCGCCCCCAGCAACGTTTGTGTGAGAGTGTTGGCATCATCGGGTTGGTCCGCAATTTGTGCACGCTCCACAATTTCCAATACGTTGACACCCTTTTGTAGACCGGTAATAATTTGAGAAAACTCTATCAGGTTGGCAGTTGTGGAATTGACCTGATCGATCAACTCATTTCTCTCTGCAAGGAGAGATTGTGTCTCACGACTATTGGTGACGGCTTCAATCTCAAGGTTAATGTCGTCTATTTGAGTTTGTAAACTACTCAATAAATTAGAAAGCACCTCCACTTGAGCGCGTGCTGTTTCCACTTGAAGTTGTTGATCTTCCGTCAGATTTGAAGGACTAGCTTGGATCAATTCTTCCGCCATGGTGTTTGAAATATCTGCTGCTAAAACAGGATCAGTATAGGTGACGGAAATTTCTAGTAGGGTGGTGCCTGGTAAAATACGGGTGGAAACTAATTCCTTAAGCACATCAGTAGTTAGGCTTAAGTCCAAGGTATCAATGGTATTTTGTCGGACACTTTCAAACTGAACCAATTGAACATAATTCTGAAGTAAGTTTTGAGCCGCACTAATTTCAGATGTTTGTAGATCGGGATTTTGAAAGGTGTTCCCTATATTGATTCTAGTGACTGAGGTATAGGTCGATGGTTGACGACTCAATAAAACTAAGGTGATCGCCCCACCTAAAATTCCACACAGGAAGAGTAACCAGAACCATCTCCGTATTATCGATATATAATACTGCAATTCCATTTTCTATACCCCGATTCCAATATCTTCATCTATACATACATGATGCTATCTATCACGATACCTATGATTCATGATACACTCTACTCTAATTTGTAGCTATGCTTAAAGTGCCTAATCACATTTGGGGAGTTGGCAATGGTTGAGTTAAACATAAATAGACGAAATATTATTTTGATTGCAATAGGGCTTATTGTGTTTATACTGATAGGTCAGTTGATTATCATTTCAGATGCCATTAACCAACTGGATACTTCCCAAGCTAATTTCTATCGTAACCTACGGTCGGTCACTGAAAAGCAAGGAATTCAAATCACGCTGAATGATTTCGACCGTTTAGAATCTAGCCTATCTGATTTGGCTCTAAGCATCGAACGGACGCGCAATCGCATGTTGATTGTGAGACCGATAGCGAATTTGTTTTTACCCAGTTACACCCAAACACTAGATGCTGGTAGTGAACTGACCAAAGCAACACAAGCCATTTTAGAAGGAATCCGCCCAACTTTATTCTACATGGTCAATGGCGAAGAAAACGGTACAGTTGTCACCCAAGTTTCTTCTGGTGAACGCATCATCGAGCTTATTGATTTGGGGAGTGGGCGATTCATCACGGCGCAAAATCACCTTAACCGAGCAAATGACCTACTATCTTCGATTCCCATTCAGAATGCGTCTTCAGAAATGTTTGCGACCATTCTTGATATTGAGCGATTTCACGCCCAAATCTCCGCAACCAATGACCTACTTCTACAGTTGCCGGAGGTTTTATCCATAGCCTTTGGTCTGGATGAAGAACAACGTTATCTCATCTTGGCACAAAACAATGATGAGATTCGTCCTTCTGGTGGGTTTATCAGCACATGGGGTTGGATGACGGTTAGAAGCGGACGAATCACTGACTTTGATTACTTCCCAACGCAGGTAGATAGTCCCGCTCCTCCAAGTGATTTGAACATCTATGATTACTATCCCATTCCGGAGTGGTGGCTTCAATATGAGAACCCCATCTATGCGGGATGGGACGGCAGTTGGTTTGCAGATTTTCGTAAGACCGCTGAGATGTCTGTATGGTATTACACTAATGGGGCAAATCAGTTCTCTGATATTGATGGCGTGATTGCTATCGATGTAACGGGCTTTCAGTATATTCTTGAAGCACTAGGGGATGTCACAGTTCCAGAGCACGAGGTCATTGTAAACTCAGAAAACTTCCGTGAAGTGGTGTATGACATTCGTGCCTATGGCGAGGGTGCTGTTCCCCATAAAGTATTTGTGGCGGATTTGTACAAGACAATTTTTGAAGAGTCACAAAACATCTCCCGCAATCCAGAGATGAGTACCGCTATCTTTGGGGCAATTCTGCAATCATTACGAGAAAAACATATCATGTTCTACCTAGTTGATGATACCGCACAAAAACCGCTAGAGATTCTCAACTGGTCAGGGCAATTGAGTGCTGGGGATCAGCAAGATTTTGTTGGTATTTTTGATGCGAACTTAGGGAATAAGTCCAATAGTTCAATCATTCGTCAGCTCACCTATGACGTTACCATCAACGAAGATAATTCTTTGAACAGCCGTGTGGCAATCAAGTATGATTATCCAAGCGCGTTAGCAGACCTAGACCCCGCGGTAGACCCCGCGTTTCATGGGCGATTGAACTATGGAAATCTCACCCAGATATTCCTACCTTTTAACGCTCAAGTGAACTTAGAATCGCTAGACCCTGATGCCAGCATCGTTGATATTGTCGATCATGATACCCACCGCGCAATCGTTGCTTTCATGGATATTCCCTACGACACTTCTAATCGCATTCAATATGAATATGTCACTTCTGAGCGGGTACAACAGTTTGGTAAATATCGCATTTATAACTTGCTGATTGCTAAACAACCCGGTGCGAAAACAGAAGAAGTTGAAGTACAGGTCATGATCCCACTCAATGCCACGTTCATCAGTGCCACACCACCGATTACAACATCCTATGTATTGGAGCAAGAGATTATAGAATTTCGCTTGAGCCTTGCCGGTGATACAAGGATTGAGTTGATCTTTGAGATGGAGTAGAAACGTGAGCTAGGCGAGTTTATTCAATGTGAAAGCCCGCCATCACAGCGAAATGATCGCTACAATCGGATTGGATGACCTCAATCCATCTTGAGTGAATGTCAGCAGTATGCCAGATATAATCTACTCGCAACAATGGGGGGATCAGCAGATGTTGATTTGCCGTGAACCCCAAACCTCTTCCTTTTTCTGCCCATGTATCCAGCAAGTATTGATTCAGCTGATAATATTCTGGGGCACGCATTCCCATATTATGATCTCCAGCAAGAATCACTGCTCCAGTAGATTGCTTAATCGCTTGAATGTAGCGATCTGCGCCGTCAATTCTATCATCTGCTTTATAGATGAGTTTGCTTGGAACAATAAACGGTTTGGGTAGATAAGTATTGATGAGGGTGATGGGTCGATCAACTCCCTCAAATCGAAGCTGTGCTTGTAACCCTGCATCATGACCATTGAGCGGATGCTTACCAAACTCCAGAGATTCCACGATTTGAAACTTGCTTAAGATCACCAGATTCCTTGAGCGAGTTTGATACCTATAAGCGACAGCCTCTTCCATCGTAAATCCCCCTGCCTCTTGGAACATCGCCACATCAGGTTGATGGGTTTGCAACGCATCCAACAGGCAATCCTGATTTGCCCTCCCACCAAGAATATTCCACGTCAGGAGGGTGAAATTACTATCGGAAGGAGAAGAGGGTGTGGAGGGATGAAGTAGCGTAACGGTTTGTGGGAAGAAGAGCACACTATAGATGAGCATCCCCAAACATGGCAACACGGCAAGCATGTAACGATAATCGGGATGTAGAAAACTGATTAATGTGCAAAGGCACGACAGCAACCAACACCATGGGTCTAGCAAGGTGCTATAGCTCAGCCAGTGAATATCATCCTTGACGATGAGCGTCATCACCACATAAGCAAATAAGCCCGTACCCAACGCACTGGCACTTCCAGTCCACTGGATACGGAGGGAGTGGAGGATATGGGATAAAAGATATTTCAACGTTTGAGAGGTTTAGCAGGTATACCCACAACCGTTATACCTGGTTCTGTAATGGATTTGGTTACTACTGCTCCCGCCCCAATAATCACATCATCTGCAATCGTCAGTGGGTTTGCTTCAGTACCATTGATGATCTTTGCCCCGATACCTACGAAGACTCTTTTTCCAATGTGAACATTTCCAGCAATATTCACCCCTGGTGCAATATGAGCAAAATCTTCGACTACACAATCATGATCTATACTAGCACTTGTATTGATAATCACATGCTTACCAACATAGCTACACGGGTTGATAACCGATTTAGCCATAATAACACTACCTATACCTATCTCTACTCCATGTGCAACATACGCACTAGAGTGTATGGCTTCAGTCCACATTACATGTGACATTTTCTCAACCAAAGTCTGTCGAATGACATTAGAGCCGATACCCATGATAAAAAGGTTTCTATCAGTGAATTTTATGTGATCGCTGATAAAGCCTAATACTGGAAGGTGTAATATGATTTGGTTGCTCAAAGCAGGATTATCGTCTAAGAAACCTACTGTTGTCTTACGCCCACTTAACAGAATATCTACGATTACCTTAGCATGTCCACCTGCACCTATGATAATCACGTTCATTTATTTTGTCCTGTAAACTCTGGCATGGGTAGCTCTTCTTGATTGTTGATGCCTTCTCTTCTGAAAACTTTCCAGAAGGTCAGAAAAAGGATTTTAATGTCTAAACCTAGT
>JBMOEO010000138.1:0-7506 GCA_049318945.1 Phototrophicaceae bacterium
AAGCGAAGCGCAGTTGGGGGAGGGCTAGGGAGGGGGAAAAAGTGCTAGGGCAAGGGGGCGCACTACGTGACGGTGGGCGGAGTGTCAAACGCCAGATAGAGGCGTTCTTCAACAATGGTCTGCAACGCCTTCACCGCCCGATACAGGTCTTCATAGCGCGTATAAATGGGCGCGATGCCAATACGGATATTATTGGGAGCGCGGAAGTCCGGTAAGATGTTGAACCGTTCAATCAAAGCGAGGTCAATCCGCAAGCCTTCGGCGTGCCCCAGCGCAACATGGGAGCCACGTTGTGCGGTCTGCTTGGGAGAGTTGAGCGTGTAGCCTAGCGGTTGCAACAAGTGTTCCCACAGCGCGATGAAGTATTCGGTTTGCAAGATGGACTTCTGGCGTAGCTTGTCCATGCCAGCCTGAAGCAACAATTCCACGCCACTTTCGATCAACGACAAGGAGATCACGCTGGGCGTGCCCGTCAGGAAACGGCGCATCCCCTCGGTGGCGGTGTAGTCTAAGCCGAAGGCGAACGGTTGCGCCTGCCCAATCCACCCACTGATCGGGTTGAGCAACTGCGCCTGCAAGTCACGGCGCACATACAAAAACGCTGGGGAGCCGGGTCCGCCGTTCAGATATTTATACGTGCATCCCACCGCTAGATCAGCTTGGGCGGCGTTCAAGTCCACTTCCACCGAGCCAGCCGAGTGGCTCAAATCCCACAAGACCAACGCCCCCGCCTCATGTGCTTGGGCGGTGATGGTGGGCATATCGTAAACGTAGGCACTCTTGAACGTGGTATGCGACAGGGTGAGCAAAGCGGTTTGTGCGTTGAGCGCGTCTGCCACATTCACCCCGTGAATCCCATCGGGAGAGGTTAACCGCTCAATGCGGTGACGGTTGCCCAGTAGCGAGGCAATGCCTTGCAAGATGTATAAATCGGAGGGGAAGTTCAAATCATCGGTGAGGATGTGGTCGCGTTCGGGCTTATGGAGCAACGCCCCCAATGCCAGCTTGAACAGATTGGTGGAGGTGGAATCCCCCACAATCACCTCATCCTCATGTGCGCCAATCAAACGGGCGATCTTTGCCCCAATGCGAAGCGGTGCGTCCCAGCTTCCTTCGTTCCACGTCCGTATTAGGCGGTCGCCCCATTGTCGCTGTACCAAATCTTGGGCAAGCGCGACGGTAGGAAGGGGCAAGCGTCCCAATGAATTGCCATCCAAATAGATCAAGTTGGGATCAGGGAAGGCGAATTGTTCCCGAAAGGGGGCGAGGGGGTCTTGGGCATCTAATGCTTGAGCATGTTCCAAGCTGTCGAATGGATGGGCGATCATGTGCGTTAGACCCGCCCATTCAGTTCAAGATTTGCGCCGGTCATGGCGGAGGCACGGTCAGAAGCTAAGAACAATAGCGTCTCGGCGATCTCGTCGGGTGTCACCCATTTATGCGCATTCGCCTCTCCCATGCTTTGACGGTTAGCAGGCGTGTCAATGATGCTGGGGGAAACCGCATTCACGCGGATGCCATGAGGCTTGAGGTCTTCCGCCATGCTTTCTACCACGCGCAAGGCGGCGGCTTTGCTGGCACTATAAGCGGCGGCATGCTTCATCCCCCGTTGGGCGGCTTTCGCCACAATGGCGGTGATGCTCCCCTTGCTTTGGCTGTGCACCATTTGCTGGGCTATTTTGCTGGCGGTGATGTAGAGCGCGGTGGCGTTCAACGCCAACATGTGATGCCACACGTTAAGATGCCCCTCATGCGCCGCGCCGGGCATGGCAAATCCCCCGGCGATATGCACCAACCCATCAATGCGTTGGTAAGCATCTAGCACATGGGCGATGCCGGCATCCACCGCGTCGGGGTCGGTTAAGTCCACCGCCACCGTGAGCGGACGGGGGTCAAGTTGTTGGTGGAGGGATTGTAAACTGTCTAACTTGTGATCCCATAGGGCGACGGTTGCCCCTGATTGGACGAAACGCTGGGCAACAACACGCCCAACCGCGCCTGCCGCGCCTGTAATAATGATTACCTGTTGATTCAATTCAGCCATAGCATATTGCTCCTCGCTTTATCACAGTCATGCACTGTGTCGGGTAAGCTGTATATAACAATATTTTCAATAAAATCAGTTTATTTACACACGATAGATTAGCCTTATGCCTGATAGATTTCAATGTGTGATTTGAAGAGGTGTGCTACGTTTTTCAAAATGGGATACTATGCCAATCGGTTCGCACTGTGTGATACAATGCCTGCAACTTAAACAATACCTGTTTTTGAGGTTATCGTTATGTCTACCATAAAACTCATTACTGACATCCCTGGTCCCAAAGCCAAGCCATCATCGAACGCCGTACCGCCGCCATGACGCGCGGAGTGGGAAGGCTAACCTCTGTGGTGGTGGAATCTTCGCACGGGGCTGCTGTCACCGATGTGGACGGCAACACCTTCTTAGATTTCGCTGGGGGCATTGGCACGCTGGCGGTGGGGCATTGCCCCCCAGAAGTGGTCAACGCTATTAAATTGCAAGCGGAAAAACTCATTCACATGTGTTCCATCGTGGGCACGTATGAACCTTTCGTACAGGTGGCGGAACTCCTCAATGAGATCACCCCTGGCGACTTCCCCAAGAAAAGCGTGCTGCTCAATAGTGGCTCCGAAGCCGTAGAAACCGCCGTCAAGATGGCGCGTGCCTACACCAAACGACAAGCGATTGTGGTCTTTGAGGGTGCCTATCACGGGCGCACCAACATGACCATGAGCATGACCAGCAAGTACGCGCTCTTCAAGAAGGGCTTCGGTCCGTTTGCCACTGAAATCTACCGCCTCCCCTTCCCTAACCTGTATCGCAAGCCTGAAGGCATGAGTGATGAGGAATTTGTGGAATGGAGCATTTGGCAACTCAACAACGCCATGATCGCCCAAGTTGACCCCACCCAGATTGCCGCCATCGTGATTGAGCCGGTGCAAGGGGAGGGCGGATTCCTCCCCACCCCACCGCGCTTCTTGGAACGCATCCGCCAGTTGTGTGATGAACATGGGATCGTCATGGTGGCGGATGAGATTCAATGTGGCTTTGGGCGGACGGGCAAACTGTTTGCCGTGAACCATTACAATATCGTGCCCGATCTCATCATCACCGCCAAATCTTTGGCGGCAGGCATGCCCCTTTCCGCCGTGACCGGACGCGCTGAAATTCTGGATGCGCCCCATCCGGGTGGCTTGGGCGGAACGTACAGCGGGAATCCGTTGGCATGTGTGGCAGCAGTAGAAGCCATCAACATGATTCGTCAACCTGAATTTTTGGCGCGTGCCACAGCAGTGGGCATGCGCATGCGCGAGACGCTAGAAGCGTTACACCGTGATTTAGCCGTCGTGGGAGATGTGCGCGGATTGGGTCCGATGTTGGTCATGGAACATGTTAAAGATCGCCAGACCAAAGAACCCTTCGCAGACTTCACCAATGCCGTCGCGCTTGAAACCGCCAAACATGGACTCATCACCATTCGCGCCGGGTTATACAGCAACTGCATCCGCTTGTTGCCTCCGCTCAACTTGACGGATGAACAACTGGAAGAAGGCTTACATATCCTGAGCGAATCCACACGCGCTGTTGCTTCTAAGCTATAGAGATGTGGCGTAGCTTTTGGCGTGAAGGGGGAGGCGTGCTGGTGGGAGTGTTCCTGCTGGCAACCCTCCCCCTCTTACAACGCATCCCCAATGGTTCTGACCATTACTACATGATTGATGTCGGAGAGACGCAAGTTGTCCTCAACAATTGGGGCACGCTCCACGCCACCGGCTACCCCCTCTATACGGTATTGGGCAATCTGCTCACGGACGCGCTGACGGCGTTGGGCATGCCCGCAGGGGTTGCCCCAGCGTGGGTGTCGTGGGGATGGGGAATCCTCGCCACCGTGATGCTATGGCGATTGTGGGCAACCTTGAGCGGGCGGACGTGGCTGGCAATGTTGGCGGTGATCGCGCTGGTGTTCACGCGCACGGTATGGATTCACATGGTCATTGCCGAGATTTACTCATTCGGATGGCTCTTGCTGATCGCCTTGTTAGGGCTGGCACTCTTGCCCCATGACTCCCCTGCACGGCGCATTGACGCGCTGGCGTTGCTAGGGGGAATCGCGGTGGGGCATCATCGCGCCTTGTTGATGGTTGCGCCGTCGTTGTTGTTTGCCACACAAGCGGACTTGATCGCACAAAAACGCCGTATGGGTTGGGTGCTACTCAAGGCGTTGGGATTGGGTTTGCTGGGCTTGTTGCCCTACTTGTACCTTGTGGGGCGGGCGCGTATGGGCGCAGACTGGGTGTATGGCGAGCCGTCTACATGGCAGGGGTTATGGGATCAGTTCATCGGCACAGAAGCCAATCGCTTCATCGGGTTGCCCACCAGTTGGGAACACTTCGTCAGCAACCTGACCCTTGTGCATAACGTCCTCCTCACCGACGTTCACCCGATAGGATTGGCACTCGGCTTGATCGGCTGGGGAGTGGGCATCCTGCGTGTGCCGTTCCGTCGCGCCAGTTGGACGTTCGGCATCAGCGGTGGGGTGGCGTATGCCTTCCATGTGTTGGTCTATCAGGATGTGCTTTCAGCATTGATCTTGCCCATTCTGCTCCTGATCGGGTGGGGCTGGTTGATGCTCTTGGTGACGGGTTGGGAAGCCCCCCAACACTGGAAGCGTGCGTTAATCTTGCTTGCGTGGGGGGGATGCGTCAGTGGGTTGATAGCGACACACGCGCCATTCATCCATCAACAGGTGACAAATCCACGCGGATTAGAGACAATCGCCCCGTTGCGTTCGCTCCCGTCAGGCGCAAGCGTGATGTTGCCCTGGGGCGTGCGCTACTTCGCGGCAGGTTTTGCACGGGACATCACAGGCGAATTGGGGCACATCACCCTATTGGATCACAAAGCGGATTATCGCCATGCCTTTGAGCAGGGCACCCTATACACGCCTGAATACACGCGCCACCTTTACCCGTTGACGTGGTGGCAAGATCAACTAGGCGCGGTCAAGGTGGAAGTTGCTCTTCCGTCGGTTGTACACCTATCGCCTGCCTCAAGTATGGATGCGTCGTCTCGTGCGGATGGATTCACCTCACAAGCACAAGTCACCTGCCATCCCGAACACCTCGACGTATGGATCACGTGGCAGGCAGGGGAAACCGTCCCGCCTGATCGTAGCGTGTTCGTGCATTTGCTGGGCGTGGACGGCGCGGTCTTGGCACAGGATGATCGCTTTGCGCCTGTGTATGGATGGCGACCGTTTTCTACCTTTGCCCCGTTTGAACCCGTGCGTGACCTCTATCAACTGCCACGCTTGCCTTTGGCGCAAAGCGTGCGCTTTGGGCTATACTACCAAGATACACAAGGACAATTTGTCAATGAGCATGTTCATACCCTTGATGCAGTCTGTCCTTAAGTGGGGAGGGCTGGTGTGGCTTTTGGTTGGATGTGCCACCCTGCCCACTTTGCGCCCCACCCCCACCGTTGACTTCACCCTCTTGGCACAACGTGGGGTGAAGCAACTGGCAACCGTGTTCATGTCCCCCACCCCCAACGCTGGCGAACAGCAAGCGACACGCCTTGCCGCAACCGCCCCCGCATCGTTATCCAACATGACGGAGAGCGTGCCTAGCCCAACCCCGTATGTGGGTATCTTCTTGGGAGATGCGGCTTCTAACGCAGGGAGTCTGCTCAACCTGACCGCCTTCGCTCCGCTTGCCCCTCCCACTGCGACACCTGCGGTTGATTTGACGCGGTGCACCATCGCGCCTGCCAATGACATCTTCGGGGAACGATGGATGACGAACGCGGAAGTTGTGCGTTCGATGGGGTGTCCGCTAGAGGTTATCACGCCATTTGAAGGACGTAGCCAAGTCTTTCAAGGGGGGGTGATGTACTATCGCCCCAGCGGTGAATTTTGGGTGATCGTGCCCAACGGGCGATATTGGTATCTAGGGGTTGCGCCTGCTATTGAACAGCCCCCCGTCAGCGCACCCAGCGGATTCTTGATCCCGCAATTCGGGTTTGGCGCGGTGTGGCAGGGGCAAGAAGGCGTGCGTGACGCGCTTGGTTATGCCCTCACAGAGGAAGTGGATGCCTCTCTAGCGTATCAACGCTTTGAAGGAGGCACCCTGTTTTATGACCGCTCGGTCGATCAGTTGTATGTATTGGTGCTGGCAGGGGTGAGGGTGGGTCCGTTCTGAGGGTCATAGATGCCACCCGCAATGACCTCGCACGATTCCTCTAGGCGCACAATTTCGGTGACGGGGTAATGCAAAACCCCTGCAGGAAGTTGAGCGATTTGTTGGGTGAGTATCGGTGTGCGGTCATCCGGCACGCGACGGCAATTCGGCAATGCTGTGCTGGCAACCCCACCCACGCCATCCGCAGGGGAAGTGGCGGTGGCATCAAATGGCACTGCCGCCCAAAACCCTTGTGGGATTCGCATGCTATCGTTGAGGATGCCTTCACCCTCTAGCATGATGATTTCAAACGCGCTTTGATCTTCGACGGTGAACAGCATCGCCGTTGAACTAATGGTCAGCTTCGCCTCGTTGATGGTCAAGGTTACTGCCGTTTTAGACGGGCTTTGCACGATGATGCTATTGGGGGCTTCGTTGCACGCAATCTCCCCCACTCCCGTGCTGAAGTAAAACGCCTGCATCGGAGCCTGTTCTGCGTTCTCTGTGCGTGCTTGTTCATCGCTCGCCATCGTGCTATCCCCCATCAACAAGACCACCACGCCCTGACCGGGCAGAGTATTCTCCATACGCGCTTGAATGTTCATGACCGCCACGCCCCATTGTTGGGTGACAAGATCAAGCGCGGCGGTTTGAATTTGCTCAATGACCGCTAGATCAGCAATGTCAGCAGGCATAGCGAACGCAATCGGGGCGAGCGTGGGGCGGAAAACGGCATCAATATGGTCGGACGCATAGCACACGCTGTTACGCGCTAAACCGTTGCAATGTTGATCTGCTGCGGTCAAGGCGGTCTCAACGATGGTGGGGCAGGTTGCGCTTTGCCCCAACGCCACCCCGCCCCATAACCACGTGAACGCGCTTAAAAGAATTGCCAGATGGAATATTTTCATGTTGAGCCTCTCTCTAATACATACAAAGCCACCCATCACATCAGGTGGCTTTTGAGTATATCAGGGTTCTAACGACGACGACTGAACAACAAGCCTAAAATCACCAACACAAGCACGATGCCGGCAACAATATAGGGGATGATGTTGGCAAAGCGTCCTTCAGTGACTGCTCCATCCTCAACCACTTCTAGCGGATCAGTGGGGGTAGCGGTGGGAACGCCTTCACGGGGTCCACCTGTGGGGGTGAAGTTAGCCACCACCGTTTCAGTAGCTTCGATGTATGCCATAGCTTGCACCTCTGCCATAGCTTCAGCATCCGCCGTTGCTTGTGCATCCGCTGTTGCTTGTGCATCCGCTGTTGCTTGTGCATCCGCTGTTGCTTGTGCATCCGCTG
>JBMOEO010000139.1:0-7274 GCA_049318945.1 Phototrophicaceae bacterium
TTTTGTGGGATGCGGAAACCGCGTGGTAGCTCTTGTACCGCGATCACGATGTTGACGAAGCTAATTAGAGTGGGAGTGGGACCTAATGCAATCGGCGTTTGTAGCCCCGCGCCACCCACGCCACCTAGTGCTGGGGCAGTTGGAGCAGCATTGCTATTGCCCCCAAGACCACCGCTCAAGAATAGAAAGCCCAGCAAGCCGATTAACAGCAAGAGTATTCCGACAATGATAAGTAAGCGTCCGCGCATGTAGTTTCTCCAAGATTGTAATGCCCTACGGTTTTCTATAGTTAATCAGATTGGGTATGGGCATCGCTAGTAAAAAGATCAAAATCCATGAATGAAGTGTAAGCCATACTATAAAATGAGTCAAACAGGGGAAGTGTCTATTCCCCTATTTAGAGCGTATGAGTTTGGTTTACTTTTTGCCAACCAGTTGACGATCGTTAATGGGAAGGGTGATTTTGTACTCATTCCCATGTTGTGGGTCGCTATAAACAATGAGTTCACCATTCACCATTTGTAGCTTCTCCCGCAGGTTTCGTAGCACTTGCCCACGCGAATCATCGGAGATTTCAGAGAAGATGTTTTCAACGACCATCTCCCGCCCATCTTCTTTGACAGAAATCGTGGCTTTGTCCTTACCCAACTCGATGTAAATATCAACATGGGTGGCTTCAGAAAAATCTCGCGCACACACCATCAGCTCTTGAAGTCCTCGAAAGATCAAAACTTCCTGATAGCCTTCTAGCTTGCGCTTTTCCCCTTGGTTGGTGGATTCTTGAAGATCAATCTGGGTTTTAATCGCGCTCTTCTCTTTGAAGATTTCGATGTATTTATGGATGGTTGGGATAACCCCCAAGTCATCCAACATCATCGGGCGCAATTCAAAGATGAAGTCCCGCACTCTTTGAATGGTGGTGGTGGCAACTTCCTTGAGACGTGCCAATTCATCTGCCGCAGACTTGGGGTCACGGTCAAAAAGAATCTGGCAGATTTCCGCCTGCAACACAAAGTTAGTTAGGGATTGTGCGGGACCGTCGTGCATCTGATTTGCCAAACGGCGACGCTCATCTTCTTGTGAATCCAAGATGCGAATCACCCCCTGATTTTTAACCGGGTCTTTCGTATCCTGTACAAATTCTATTCCACCCCGAACCCGTTGTAGAATGTCCGCTAGGATGGTTTTCTCTGCTTCTAGTGCTTCTTGCTTGGATTTCAGAATATCAGTTTGCCCACGAAAGGTTGCCAACCGAAAGCGAGACTCGGCATACGCGCCGTATTTTTCGAGAATGTCTGCACGGGGCATTCTGTCAATATTGTCATGCACATTCTTCACTTCGCTGGCTAAATCCTGTGCATAGTTTTCTTCCTTTTGCAACGTTTTCTTTTGCGTTTCTAGCTGTGCATTGATTTCATCAAGCCGTTTACTAATGCTAGTGAATTCGGTACTCACACGTTCGATGAGTTCTTGGGTTGGGTTAGCATAGGATAGGTCAACCATGGGTCTTCTCTCTCTTAGGATAGATTCAATTTTGCCTTGTGATTAAACCGTTCCTGAAAGTCTATAGGTCAACTACAATGGCAAAGTGTTTTGACAATTGATGTGTAATCGTCAACGCTGAAATTCAACATTAGTGCATACTGTATTATACATGGAACTACGCTATCGTGCCAAAGAACACAACATTTTGCGAAAAATTTTATCATTGTGTGATGGAGATTCCGTGATGATATGCCATACCCACGCATCTTTACGCTACTATGCCTTTGAAACCTTTGCCGATCTTCGGCATGGTGTGTTTACACGCTTGGGCGGAATGAGTCAAGCGCACCTGCACAGCCTCAATGTGGGGGGAAATGTGGGGGATGATGAAGAAGCAGTAGCAGAAAACTACCGTCGCATCTTTGCTTTGTTGGATTTACAGGCGGAGCGTGTTTGCTCTGTTTGGCAAGTTCATAGCAAGGATTGCCTTGTTGTCAATCAACCTGCTGAAGGGCGACATTGGATCGCACAGGCGGATGGCATGGTGACAGCGCAACCTGATACCCCGTTGGTGATGCGTTATGCGGATTGTACCCCACTGTTTTTTCATGATCCCGTTCAGCGCGTGATTGGCATTGCCCATGCCGGCTGGCGTGGCACAGTGCAGGGGATTGGCGCAGAGATGATCCGCTTGATGGTGGATACCTATGGTTGTGTGCCCCACCAAATCCGAACCGCCATCGGACCCAGCATCGGACCCGATCATTATCAAGTGGGGGAGGAAGTGGTCGAAGCGGTTCGTCAATATTTTGGAACGTTAGAAGGGTTAGTTACGTATGATGCTATGGATCATAGCGCGTACTTGAACCTTTGGGCTGCCAATGAACTTGACCTACGTCGGCATGGGGTGGAACATGTAGAGGTAGCAGGAATCTGTACCGCTTGCCACACGGATGAGTTTTTTTCCCATCGTGCCGAACAAGGCAAGACGGGACGATTTGGCGGAGTCATCTCATTATGAACTTGAAAGAACGCTTAGAACATGTTCACGATCAAATCGCGTTGGCTTGTGCCAAAGCACACCGTAACCCCAACACAGTAACGTTGGTAGGGGTAAGCAAGACGCAACCGATGGAATCTTTGGTTGAGGCGTATCACGCTGGGTTGCGACACTTTGGGGAAAACCGCATGGAAGAATGCCAGCACAAAGTCCCTGCGGTTCAGCAGGCTTTGGGGGAGGTTCAGGATTTGCATTGGCATTTCATCGGACACATTCAAAGTCGCAAGGCAAAAGAAGTGGTTGCCATGTTCCCCACGATTCATTCTGTGGACAGCATCAAGCTGGCAAACAAACTGAATGAATTTGCTAAAGAGGCGACACACGCACCCCAGTTGCTCATTCAAATCAATATTTCAGGAGAGGCAAGCAAGAGTGGGTTTGAAGCGTACAACTGGCGACATGACTCCCAACGCGCCGCGCAATTACAAGCCGAACTTGCGCAACTTTTCGCCCATCAAAACGTAAACTATGTTGGACTGATGACGATGGCTCCCTTTGGTGCAACAGAAGAACAACTCCGTCGTATCTTCTTTGACCTAGCGGAGTTTCGTCAACAGGTTGAAGCGTGGTGTGGATGGTCGTTACCCCATTTGAGCATGGGGATGACCGATGATTATCCCATCGCTATTGAAGCTGGGGCAACGATGGTGCGCGTTGGAAGAGCGATCTTCGGCGAACCCTAGCCCTAAACCAAGCCATTCTATTTACCCATCTCAAGGAGAGATAAACAACATGACAGCATCAATCATTGCAGTCTTATTGCAACTTTACAGCTTCGCCATCATCATCCGAGTATTGTCTAGCTGGATCAACATTGACCGCTCTAACAACTTTCTCAATCAAGCGATGACCTTCATCTATGACATCACCGAGCCGGTTTTAGCACCCGTTCGCAACGCATTGCCCCCTACTGCTGGCATGGACTTTAGCCCATTGATTGTGCTGTTGCTCATCAGCGTCTTGGAACGCCTGCTATTTTAACATGTTTTGATGATTGTATTTCGTTTATCGTCGGTTTGCTTATGCCAACCTGTTCATGAACATGATATACTCAAGTTTAGTTTTTCCGTACCCAAAGCTAATAATCTTGATGTATTCGTGTGGATGACCGAACGCACAAGCTAACACGCATCTTATATGTCACGAAAGGTACAATCATGACTGGTAGAAGATTTGAAATTACAGACGCAACTGGTGGGGCTGCTTTTCCTGTCCGTGTGACAACCAAAGCAGCCGAAGGGGAAGTTGTAGGGGTAGAAGAGGGCATCTTGCGTGTGCGCTTGGTTGCGTCTCCAGCAGGAGACCCCACCGCAAACCAAGAGCTAATCACCTTGCTGGCAACCTATTTACAAGTGGATGCCAGCCAAATTGAGATTGTGGCGGGCATTGAAGGGCGCGAGAAGATTGTCACCATAGAAGGGGTTGATGCCAACGCCATCAACGCCTTGTTACAAGGGCGACAATAAACCGATGAAAGGGGTGCGGTGGTGGGCACTTTGGGGAAGTTTGATCTTGGGTGCGTGTGCCCCAAGTATAGAACCGCTCCCATTACCCACTACCACCCTCATTCCGTCAACGCCTATCACCACGCCCCTCCCCCCCACACCACTTCCTACGCTGACACCCAACTCCCATCTTGCCCTTCCTTCCGATTTGTCCGTTAGGCAAAGCACAGGAACGGATGAGGCAACCGAAAGCATCGTTTCCCAAGCGCAAAGTATGGTGAGATATGGTGCTACTACTTGGGGCGTTTCCCTAGATCAAATCACAGTTTTAGAGTTCTCTCGCGTGGTATGGTTCAGCGCAGACCTGGGATGCGTAGGGAGCGTGGGGGATTCCCTCACCCCCGTGCCGATAGAGGGCTTTCGGATGGTAATCAAGGTGGATGCACAGACGCATGTCCTGCATCAGGCAAACGGCGGAAACCCGAAAACTTGTGAAGACCAACGTCCGCTACGTGGCGAAAAGTATGGATTGGTTTTGAATGATCCCATTGCCGAAGAGTTCATCGCGCTGGCAAAGGCACAACTAGCGGATGAATTGCCCACCTCTGCCACCATCGAGTTAGAAGAGATTCGCGCTTATACATGGTTGGATTCCAGCTTGGGCTGTCCATTTCCCAATCAACGCTACAGCGATGGAGACTCTGCCGGCTATCGAATTGTCTTACGCGCCAATAATCAGCGATACTTCTTCCACACTGCTTTTGATCGTATGATTCGGTGTGTGGCAGAGTATGAGGTTCTGCCACCCTAGCGCACTAGATGGGATTGGGGAGGGGCTTCCCTATTCTGATTTGTAACTCCACCAACGACTCATAAGCCGCATTACGAATTTCATAGTTTTGTGAATTGAGATTTTTGTAGAGTTCTTCAGTCGCTTCAGCAATGCCCAGTTGCCCTGCCAAACGCGCTAAGTAAGGTTGCAGGGGGTCTTGTGTGTTCTGTAAACCCCACACCAACATAGCACGCCCTTTGCTACCTTGTGGCATCCTGCGTCCTTTCGCCTGTGCCCACTGGCTAACCCAGCCGATGTCGCTGGGGGATGGGATCGGCTGGGGTCCTGTGTATCCTGCTAACTGCATGCTCAACGATTCTTTAGCGATAGAATGCACGTACCATTCGTCTTGACGCAGGAACAACTCATTGATGAGTTCGCGTGCCCATTCTTTCTTGATGCGACGGATACCGAAGATCGCATAGCGACGCACTAATAGATCATCATGGTTGACCGCATCATATAAGGTTGGAAAGCCCACTTCAGGAATTTGAGCAAAGACTTCTGCCACTGCCTGACGTGCCAGCTCGCTTCCACCTAGCAAAACATCCACAAGGGCATACAGTGCCTCGCTACTCCCCACCGCCCCTAGCGCATGGATTGCCCCTAGTTGTACCCCTTCATCTTGGTCGCGGGTGAGGGCGATGAGGTTTTGCTCCATCCCTTTACCGTATTCTCCAAGCGCACCAATCCCCAAGGCAGACAACATGCGCACTTCGGGTAGCCCATTCTTCAGCCCAGTTTTGAAGATATACATCGCCCCATATTGATCTTTAGAAGCGATCAAAGCGGCGGCAATGCGTTTGCGCATGGCAGAGAATTGTTGCGGGCTGATGAAATATGTCCCTAACCGTTTGAATACTTCTCCGCGCCAACTGGGTTCTTCGGGGGTGTATGCCAACCATGTCACCACTTCAAGCAGGCTACTACGCAACATGTCGGGATGATCTGCTAGTTTCATCCGCACGACTTGCTCAAGGTTAGTATGCGTGGCGGAGAAGGCGAGTGCCCGTTTCCAGCGTGGGCGTTGGGCAATGTTGTATAAGCCTTGTGGGTTGGTTTGTGGGAGCGACTTCAGCGTTAAACCTGCCAAGAAATCCGTGATGATGCTGTGCCGAAAGCGGTAACGTGTGCGACGGTATTCGATCAATAAACCGCTAGAAGTGAGCGAATCGAGCAAGGTGTATAGCTCTGCCAGCCCGCTCTCCTCTTGTTCCTCCTCAATCTGCTGAACATCTGCAATACCAAATTGTTGCACCATTTGGCTATAGGTATCGAGTGCCGCTTTGTCTAAGTCAGTGGTGTTAAGGTCTCCATACGACACCAAGATTTCTACGCCTTGTGGGGTGATGAATCCCACTTCGGTTTCTAAGCTGGCGCACATGGTCAAGAAGGGAAGGATGCTGTCGTAGGTGTAGCCTTCGGGTAGGTGCAGGTCAATGAAGTTACGAATCCATTGTTCTAGGCGTTGGTCGGGTTGGTTGACCGAAAAATTAGACCAAACCTTGAGCGTGAGTTCGGCTGGGGTGATGACGTAATTGTCGAGCGAAGCTCGCTTCTGTTGGAGGCTACTAATCTTTTTGCCTCCCCGTACAATGCTAGGATAAACCTCTGACCATTTGTTGACGAACATCTCAATCTCTAGGCGATTCCATGATCCCATATAAACTGGGGCAAATCCCAAGTTATTGATCCTCCCCCCACCGCTTGCCGGTGCCGCCATGATGATGAAGTTATTGGGATATTCCGCATGAAAGGCTTCTAACCAATTCAAGATCAAGTTTTGGTCGCCCGTTAGGATTTCATCGAAGCCGTCAATCAGGATTAATGCTCGTCCTTCGCTGATGGCTTTGTAGGCGATGCGAGGGACAGCACGCGCATTCAACGGGGATAATTGGTGTTGGATGCCACGCACTAGGGGTTCTGCTGGGTCAACATCGGTGGCTTCTGCACGAACAGGGAAAACCATATCTGCTAGATGGACGTAGAAGGGGATGAGCTTTTCAATGGGATAAATCTTAGTTTGCTCCGTTGGGTGCACTTTTTCACGGATGGCAATGCTCAATTCTTCAATTTGTGCCTCTTCCAACGGAGAGCGCATGCGACTCTTTTCTTTGAGGGTGTCTTCATTTTCTTGAATCCGCGTTTTAACAGGATCAGGAAGTTCACGCTCTTTGATGATGCCCAATGCCCAAAGGGCGATACCGAATAGGGCGGTGGTGCGCCCACTTCCCAGATTGCCCAATAGGGCGATGCGTCTGGAATCGGCGGTTAGCTCCTGCAAGGTGTAGCGTTCCAGATGGTAGGGGGTCATAATGCCCGGCAGGTCTGGGATGAACGGAATGATGCTCAAGACATCTTGTTGCGCTTCCGATTCATAAACGGGTTCAATCAAGGTGGGGGGGCGCAAAAAATGGTTAGGTATCCATATTTGCGATAAGTCTACAAATTG
>JBMOEO010000140.1:0-7259 GCA_049318945.1 Phototrophicaceae bacterium
CAATAAACCATCTAACCAACCGTTATTGACCAGCCACACGGCAAGCCCCGTGATGAGCAAAGTCAGCAAGAAGCACCCCATCACGCTTCCCAAGATAAGGCTCATCCACACATTATTTTCTTTGCGCTTAGGATATGGCTTGGCGGGGGCATACTCTGACGATGTGGGGGGAGGATAAGTGTAAGGGACGGGAGGGGGCGTGGGTTGATAAGCAGGCTGTGGGGGCAATGGTTGCGGTCGGGCGGCAACTTGTCGCGGACGAGTGTCCTTCACGCTGGTGGCGCGGGCGGGTTGCGTTTGCTCTAGCGTCCCCTGATTGTGTAGGGCAATCTCCACTGCAGCCACTAACTCCGCCCCATTTTGAAAGCGACGCTCTGGGCGTTTATCCAGTGCCTGCAAGATCACCACTTCTACCGAGCCGGGCAACTTGGAATTGAATTGACTGGGTAGCGGTGGCGGAAGCGTGACTTGCATCACCGCTACACTGTATGGGGTATCCGCTATGAAGGGTCTGCGTCCGCTACACAACTCATATAGCACAACCCCCAACGCATACAAATCACTGCGATGATCTAGCTCTTTGCCCTGCGCCTGTTCCGGACTCATGTAAGCAGGCGTACCCACCACCCCCTGCGTGGTGATGACGTTCACCTCATCATTGGCAATGCGTGCGATCCCGAAATCAGTGAGGTATGCCCCTCCCGATTCATCCATCAAGATATTGCTCGGTTTCAAATCACGATGCAAAACCTTTTTGCTGTGGGCATAATCCAACGCGGGGGCAATTTGCGCCAGAATGTGCATGACTTGATCCAAGTCAATCGGTTGCTTTAAGGCGCGATCCAATGAACCATAGGGCATATAACGCATGACGATATAGGGTTGTTCGTCCACTTCGCCAAAGTCGTAGACGGGGATAATATTGCGATGTTCCAGTTGAGCAATGATGCGCACTTCTCGATGGAAGCGTTGTAAGAATTGTTCGTTCTCAATCAAGTGGCGTGGCAACACTTTGAGGGCAACCAAGCGATTCATGGAAAGTTGACGCGCTTCATAGACCGTTGCCATCCCACCACGCCCGATCAACCGTGTGACTTCGTAGCCATTGAGGGTTTTGCCGATCAGTGGGTCGGGGGTTGCCATGCTATCTGCTCGCTTATGTTGAAGATCCAATGATGCCCCATTATATATCCACTTGCACCCTGAGCATAGCCACCCACCAACGGATTCTATAACAGAAGCGGTTGAGTTTGTTGCTCAAGCAACATTGCACCCAATGCCTCTGCCCACACCCTATCAGCAATCGGCTCGCATAAACTTTCAGCGTGGTGTGTCTTTGCCAAGATGAGCAATTCATCATGCCCGATATGTTCCAAGACGGCGACAAGATTTAAGCGTTGTAGTAGCCCTTTGGTAATTGGACGTTTGGCATCTTCAAAATAGATGGAAGCGAAGAAGGCTTGACTGATAGGATGGTTGAGCAAACTGGTCAATAGACGCGCTTGAGCGATGGTTTGGCAAGGAATGAAGTAGCAGGTATCATCAAAGATAACCGCTCGCCCTTGAGAGGGCATCACTAGACGGAAGATGGGTGGGGCATATAACCCCGCCACCGCAACCTTGTAAGGTGCAAAGGTGTATTGCCCCACACCGAACATAGCAAACGGGGGGCGATTTCGATAAATACTTGATTTACGTTGGGCAAACAAGGCGCGATGCTGATTGAGATAAGCCCCTAAGCGAGGGAACTGCTCAATCACGTGATCGGTTTCTTCTGAGAGGTGATATTGCGTGATGATGATTCCGCGCGTGGGAGATGCCTTATCCCCACGATGAAGATCAGATCCTTTCATCAGGGGAAAGATACGCTCTGCTTCCGCTTCTACAGGATGCCCCAGCTTATTTCGCCACCCCTCCCCATCCAAAGTTAATTCCATCACCGCGGCTACATCATGCTTGACACCCTGTCGCCAAGTTAAAGGGCAACGCCCTTCTAAATGTTGATAATCGCGGTAGTTTAGTTCATCCGCCACCATCTTCCCCCCACGTACCTCAACAACTGTGCTGGGTGTAAGGGTTTGTAAATCTGTAAAGAATGGAGTTGGGGCGGTTTGATAACCTGCTTCTATCTCCATGTAGAATAGACATGCTTTGACCGCCACGCCAAACCAGCGTTTGGCATCGACTTCACGGATGAAAGACCGCCGAATGGGCAGGTTCTGTTGATGAGCAAATAGTAGGATATTTCTGGCAACGGTGGTTTTGCACAACATGGCAACGGTGGGATTTTGGTCTTGCAACTCCAAGATCAATTTATGGAACACTGCCTCCGCAAGGTCAAAGTTAGATTCCCCTGTTTGGGCACTTAAGCCTTTGCTCCGTTTAACATTGTACTTGGTCGGTAGGTTCTGGCTATTGATCCTGCCTAGCTCGGCATTAGTCACCCATGGGGGATTTCCTAAAATGAGCAACTCTCCTGTGCCGTTCCAGCTTAGTTCGTCTTTCAAGCGCACGTCAAAGATGCTACCCTGAATCCATTGTACGGATTGCGTAGGGGGCAGAAACCTAGATGAGCCTTTTGCTTGCTCAAGATGCTGTGCTTGTAGTTCAATGCCATAGGCTTCTTGAAGTTGAAAATCCGCAGACTTCAATGCTCCCATGAGGAAGTTCCCCACACCACAGGTTGGTTCTAAAAGACGTGTCCACTTTTTACCCTGGCGTTGCAATACGGATAAGACCTGCTCAACTAATGCAGGGGGTGTTTGAAAGTCACCGAATGCCTTATCCACCCCAATTCTCCAACCCACTAATTTGATCGGTATATTGAATGGCGCGGCTATATTGCAACCGCCACTGTAACGCATTGGAAATCGTCAGATAGCCGATAACAGGAGGAGTAGCCAAAATCCGTTGCGCAAGCAACTGACGACCCACCTCATCTAAAGGCAGGTTGCGTTCTTCTAAAAAGGCGACAACATCCTCTACATTTCCGTCTCGCCTTAGAATCTCACTCAAGCCATAAGTGGTTTGATAATCTGCTGTGCGCTCTTTATTAATGAATATTAAAGATTCGATGCGCAATTGTGTTTCTTTGCTGTCTTGAAAGTCCTCTTTGTGATAGATCATCAACAGCAAATTGTAACCAAGCCCATACACTTTTTGGCTTGCATCTTGATAAGGGCAAGATGATTGTGGTTGACGGATGGAGGTTACTTTCAAATCCACTTGAAGCCCTTCATCAGGAAAGTCTATCCCGTAGGCAGAACTACCTGCAGTGAAACGATATTGTGTGCCCAGATGATTCTTGAAGCTATGTTCAACATACGTGCCAACCGCTTTACCATCTGTGATGCCATAGAGTTCTGGGATACGCCTCTGTTGTAATTGTTCACAAAAGCGTTTTGATTCTTTCTTTAAGTGGGTGAGGGTTAACTGCTCCATTGTGCTCCTTGTGGATGCTTCAGCGTAAGGTGGAGAGATACGCCACCAAATCGGCGAGGTCTTGCGTGGAGAGTTTGCGTTGATACTCGGTGTACATCAGGTTGGCATAGCCCTCCACCAGATGATCGGCGGGGTTCACGATGCTGTTGAGGAGGTAGCCTTCTGCGGTGTAGCCCTCTTGGCGGTTTGTTGCCACGCTTGCCACGCCAGCCAAAGATGGGGCAACCACGCCATCTGCCCCTTCGACTACGTGACAACTGCTACAACTGGGGGCACCGTTGACCTGTTGCCCAAACAGTTGCGCCCCATGTTCAGGATTCCCTGTCGGCAGGTCAGAATAGGTTAAGGTTTGTGAGGCACACCCCACCAGCAATCCCATCCCGACGGCGATTCCTATCAGACGGAAACGCCAAGTTAGCACTTGTTGCATATCATCCTCTACTTGGTTAAAGTTAGTAACGGGAGTGTATGGGAGTCGAACCCACCGTAGCTTGTTCCTAGCAACCTACCGAGCGATTTTGAAGATCGTGGCATCCACCGGGACACGAACACCCCCATGCCTTAGTATAGCCTGCTTACCACCCGACCACAAAGACCCGTTCTAACTGTTCGCGTAGGGGTGACAGGCGGTCGATGTCGAATGAGTCTTTAAGGATGATGAATAAGCACAAGATGGCAAGCATCCAGACCATGAACAAGAGTAACGTAAGGCGGTTAACGGGTGTGGGGTTCATCGAATAGACAAGACCGAAATCATGAAACTGTTGAAGAAAACTTGCATGCCGGTGATAATCAACGTTGTGCCCGGAATGGTTAGGCGTAGCGTCTGTTGATAGTCAAGATTGCCAAAGCCCGCCTCTCGCCAAATGGATACCGCCACCGCATAAAAGCCCATGCCCACCAGCGTGATGAGTAAGCCACTGACCAACCCCCACCCTAATGAGAAGGATTGAATGCCCTGCTCTAATCGCTCATTAGCAGGCAAGATGCCGATTCTAAGGGTATACATCCGCGCAAACAACGCACTAAACAACAGTTGTATCCCCAGTATCCATGCTGTCGCTCCCACTAAAAGGGTATGTACATCCAATGTGATGCCGAATATACCCAACGGACGGAAGCCCAACCCTAACAGGATGATCGCCCCTAACGCAAGAAAGCATAAGCTGGGGTAAAAGAACAACCAACGGGGGCTATACAACAACATGAAGCGGAGATGTCGCCAGCCATCGCGCCATGTTCGCAAGTGCGGTGGGCGCGAGCGTCCATCGGGATGGAGGGTAACGGGAACTTCAGCCCAGCTGAGATGCTCTAGCGTTGCGCGTATGACCATTTCGCTGGCAAACTCCATACCGTGCGTCTTGAGGTTGAGGTTACGCATGGCAAGCGTATCAAAGGCACGCAATCCACAATGAAAGTCGCTGAAGGGTGAGCCAAACAAAACCCGCCCGATGAACGTTAGAACGGGATTGCCAAGCCAGCGGTGCAAGAACGGCATGGCGTTCGGCTTGATTTCACCGCGCAAGCGTGACCCCATGACGATTGCTTTGCCTTGTCGTAGTTCTTGGATGAACGGGACAATCTCGCTGAAGTCGTAACTATCGTCAGAATCCCCCATGATGGTATAACGCCCGTTGGCGGCGAGAATGCCCGCCCACAATGCCGCGCCATAACCGCGCATGGGCACGTCAACCACTCGCGCTCCCATGCGTTCGGCGATTGCCTGCGAGCCATCTGTGCTACCGTTGTCAGCAATGAGGATTTCATAACTCGTGATTTGTGCGCGTTGTGCGCCAAGATGTGCTTTGCGGATGCACACTTCTAGGGTTTCTGCCTCGTTTAGGCACGGCATTAAAATGGTGAGTTCCAACGTCACAAGGTCAACCTCTAGCAGTTTGCCATCTTTCCGCGTTCATCATACGGCATAGCAGGAAAGATGGCTATAGTCACCGTGTGGCTTATTGTCGCCAGAAGCGTTCACTGAGGTATTTGTAACCGTTATCGCAGAAGATCGTGACGATGGTTGCACTCTTGCCTTCGTCGGCAAGTTGCTCGGCAAGGCGGACAGCCGCCACCATATTTGCCGCCGCACTAATCCCCACAAGGTAGCCCTCTTCGCGTGCAAGGCGACGCGCCATCGTGTATGCCTCTTCGGTTGCCACCGTGACGTTTTGGTCAGCGATGGTGTCATCATAGATGCCGGGACGAATGGCGGTGGGAATGTGCTTGAGACCTTCTAAGCCATGAAAGGGTGAATCGGGTTGCATGGAGACCACTTGTACGTTGGGGTTATACGCCTTCAAACGGCGACCATTCCCAACCAGTGTGCCGGTGGTGCCCAATCCCGTCAAGAAGTGGGTGATGCTACCGCGCGTCTGCTTCCAAATTTCTACTGCTGTGCCGTTATAGTGTGCCTGCCAATTGGCAGGATTGTTGTATTGGTCAGCATAGTAGTAAGCGTGGGGTTCTTTCGCCGCCAGCTCACGCACCGCCTCAATCGCGCCATCGCTCCCCTCTAGGGGATCGGTGAAAACGAGTTCAACGCCATACGCTTGTAAGATGGCAATGCGTTCTGGGCTAACGTTTGCTGGCAGGAACAGCTTGACGCGATGCCCACGCGCCGCGCCGATCATGGCATAGGCAATGCCCGTGTTTCCGCTGGTGCTATCCATCAGGATTTTGCCGTGACCAAGCCAGCCGTTTGCCTCTGCTCGTAGAATGATGTTGAGGGCGGCGCGGTCTTTCACGCTCCCGCCGGGGTTTGCCCATTCGGCTTTGGCATAAATGCGCACATTTTCTGGGAGGTGGGCGGTGATGCGACGGAAGCCAACCAACGGGGTATTCCCAATACGATCCTCAATGGCGATTGGCTCGGTGATTTCAACATGAGAATGACGAACTTGTGCGGGTGCAAATTCCATAAGATTGATGCCCATTTTGTGATTGATCCCTGACTGAACACATACAACAACAATAAAGCGCGTGTTATCCCTAAGACTGGGCACGCCGAAAGTCTGGCTACGATGTCAGTAGATAATGTGGTTTTAGGAAGAAGGAAACCGAATACTGACCCTACAGACGGATGAATGTCGTGTAGCGACAACAGTATGTGTTATAGAGGCGGTACAGTTGGTGTGTGTCAAATTCGTTCATGTTTCACAGTGTAACCCGTTTGGCGGATATTTGTCAATTGATTGGGTGCGCTCTACTACAAATGCACATGTATTGTTCTATAGACATAGAACGCACCCATCCGCTAAATCTTACTGACCCCTAGCCGATTACCGCCTAGTTAGGGGAACCAATTGGCGCGGGCACCCCAATGGGCGCGGTGGTAGCAGGTTGATCTGCGGAAGGAGTTCCGCTAGACGGCGTAGCTTGTACGCCACTTTGGCATGCGCCCTGTGCAGTTAACCGCTTAGATTCTGCATCGGGAGAATACAACAACAAGTTAGCTGCCGTGTATTGTTGTTCTGCCGCGCAATAATCGAGTTGGTTCATCAATAGATCAGCATAGTTCAGATAGGATTGATACAACCGATTTTTGACATCGGCATAAGTGGGGTTTTGTGCATAAATGGCAGACCACTTCGCAATTGCCCCGCCGGGGTTGATCTGATCCAAACTCACGGCATCGAGATACAAGCCTGCCACATATCGTTCATAGCCTAGCTCGCCGATCTCTCCATATAACAACGCTTGATCTGCTACGATGATGCCTTGTGCCAATTCGCCACTACGGAACAACTCCAGCGCGTGGGCACGCAATGTCTCTAACATCAGGGTTTGCACGGCTTGCGCTTGGTAGGTGGCATCCA
>JBMOEO010000141.1:0-7162 GCA_049318945.1 Phototrophicaceae bacterium
ACGCCTGTTGTTCTTTGATTTCCTGTTGCAGGGCACGTTAGAGGCACAGCACAATGAGTTGGATAACAGCCAGTTTTGGCAACAAGCCGCCCTCCAAACGCTAGAGACTCACAGCCAAGCCCACCCCTTGATGGGAGCATTGCGCGACCTCATCCAGCGCAACATCAATTTAAGTGCCATCGCCACCCTGTTTAACGGGATCAATCATCCCAGCAAGCTGGATACGCTTGGCGACATCCGCCGCCAAATCGAAGCCTTCCCAGAAGCTAAGTTAGTGGATGAGGCGGTTCGTAGCCTGCGCGAGCTAGAGAACGCCTTACCGGAGTGGGTGAATGGGGAATTTCGCACGGCGGGCTTGCGCCTAGAGAACGCGCTCCATGCCGTCCAACAGACGGAGGAGGCGGTGGGCATTTCGTTGGGGCGGTATAAACAATGGCTTGCCCAATTGCAGGCTTGCCTTGCTACCCTACACACCCTGCGTCGTCGCTTGAACGAGTTGGTCGAAAGCAAGCCCAACGAGCCAAGCGATGAAGTGGCAACCTTGCACGAGCGCATGCTCAATGAGACCGTGCAAATGCTTGGGCGATCTTATGCCAATAACTTTGTGGTGTGGTATGACACCTATCAACGCTTCGTTGACATCTTCACGGATTCTAGCCAACGGCGAAGCGCGAAACTTGCCGCCTTCAGCGAACAGTTCCGCGCGTTATTCATTGATCGCCAGCCCGCTTATCCGCTCTATCGGCATTGGTTTGACCTAATTGAACGCTCACCAGAATTTCCCCCTCCCCCCACAGACGCGCCCCAACCCACCCTCACCGAAGCCGATGAGGATGAGCCAATTTGGGTGATGGATGCGGGACGCACCCCCCCTACGGTAGCTTCGCGCTATGTTGATGCGCAGGAGGGGCAAGCCTCTCCATCACAGCGAAAGGGCTTCCCCCCCCTCCCTGTGATGGTGGTAGTGGGTTTGGTGGTAGTGGCAATAGGCTTGTTGTTGTTCTACCTGTTCACACGGCTCAATCCGCCACAAGCGGTTGTGGTTGCCCTCACCATCAGCCCCACCCCCACCGAAGACATCACCGCCACAGCATGGGCAAACAGCACCCTCACGCAGGCTGCGCAAAGCGTCGTGAGCATCACCGCCACCGACATTCCTCCCACACTATCCAGCGATTTGACGGCAACCCTAGACGCGCTTTCCACGCTGAATGCCCAGTTTGAAGCGACAGCAACCGCCCTAAAAGCACAGGCGACGGTGATTGTACCCGTCGTAACGGATATTCCCTTGCCCAGCGTCACGCCCACCTTCACCCCTAGCGCGACCTTCACCCCCAGTATTACCCCTACCCCCTCGCTCACCCCACTTCCTACCGTAACCGCTACCCCTGTATTGCCAGCGCAAGGCATTCAAGGGGAGGTACAAGTGTTCGATTTGGTGGAGCGCATCCAACAGGAGAATCTCACCCCGCCATTTTGGGATGTGAATCGCTTCATACCAGAGGGGACAGGCTGGCGGTTTGGGATGGGTGCAACCAGCGATCAAGCGATTTACGCGCTTGCCATTCCGCCTGATGTGTTGGCAAGCTACTATGGTGAAACGGCTACCACGCGCCTAGACGCGCTAGAAATCACCACCGCATTGACCACCTTTAACCCAACTTTGTTGGCAACGGATGAAGTCTTCTATGGCATCCTGCTTGCCCCCTTAGATGAGGCGGGCATGGTGAATTTGGCGCAAGCGGTTGGCATTCAAATCAACGTGATTGATGCTGGCATCGTGAACATTGCGCAACGCAACGGCGAAGACTTGACGGTAATTAGCCAGCGTTCGATTGGGGCGGTTATCACGCGCCTGCGCTTGGATGTGATTGATGAAAGTGGGGCGATACGGGCGCAACTGAACGGCGCACCCATTGGCGCGGATATGTCCCCTATTTATGGTGATTCTCGCCCCATTGTGCCGGTGATTTATGTGAAGGATGGCGGGGTCATCTTGAATATCAGCGAGTGGCGGATGAGTTTTCGTTGATAAGACTTTGCAACTTTGGCAATCATTTTATGTTACGATGGATAAACTAACCGAGATGTTTCGATTGAGACTTGTATGAGCCATCTTTCTGATACTAGACCCGTCCGAGACCACCACGACACAACCCTATCCACCGCGCCAACCCCTCCGAAGGCGTGGGTTTTGGTGGTAGATGATAACGAAGTCAATCGCCTGTTGTTGGCAAGTATGTTACAGCGTCATGGGTTCTTGACGGATACTGCCGAAAATGGCGAGGATGCCTTAGAAAAGCTCAAGCATCACCCGTTTGATTTAATCCTGTTGGACATCATGATGCCCATCATGAACGGGATTGTCGCGCTGGAATACATCCGCCAAAACCACGCGCTCGATGCCGTCCCGGTGATTATGATTAGCGCGATGTCTGATACCAACGACATTGTACGCGCCCTAGAGTTAGGGGCAAATGACTACCTGACCAAACCGATTGACATGCAGATAGCTATGGCGCGGGTCAAAACCCAGATCACCATGAAGCAACTCATGGATGAACGCAAGCGCACCATGAACCGCATGAAAGAGACGCGCCAAATTCGCCAGCATTTTTTCCAGATTGCCTCACACGATCTGAAGGGTCCGCTCAATAACTTGCGCGTTTCGCATACCATCTTGGCGCAACTTGTGCCCACCGAATACAATCAAGCACATAATGTCTTGCGCACTATGCGAGCAACAATTGATAGCATGAACGCCGTGATTGCGGACTTCCTCGATTCTGCTGCCTTACAAAGTGGGGAAGTGGAAATTCAATTGGGGTGCAATGAGGTACACGGGATGGTCAATCAATCGGTCAATCAGAATATGCCCACAGCCCTTGAAAAACGCATTGATCTCCAACTAGGCGGATTGGCAGGGAACATATTTACTGACCCCGCACGCACGCTCCAAATACTCAACAACCTCATCACCAATGCCATCAAGTATAGCCCACAAGGAGCATTGGTGCGGATTTGGTCGGAGTATGACGGGAGCATGATCCGCATTTGTATTGCTGACCAAGGACCCGGCATTCCGTTCGATGAGCGACACAAACTCTTTCAGCCTTTTGGGCGGTTGAGCAATGAGCCAACGGGCAATGAAAGCAGTCATGGGTTGGGCTTGTGGATTGCTAAACACCTGACCACGTTAATGAATGGTGAAATTGATTATGAATGCCCCCCACTGGGCGGGACAATCTTCTGGATTGCTTTCCCCTCCTGTTGATAATCCCTTGCCAACGCTGAAAATCGGTCAGTTTGTGATTGATCCGCCATTGTGCCTTGCCCCTATGGCAGGGCATACGCACCATGCCTTCCGCTCGTTGGTGCGTCAGTTGGGCGGATGCGGCTTGGTATGTACCGAGTTATTGAGTAGCCACGCCCTACAACATAAAGGAAGCCGAGAGCGCACCCTCTCGCTGTTTGATTGGACGGCGGATGAAACCCCCTGTGCCGTGCAACTCTTCGGCAATGATCCCAGCGAAATGGCAGAAGCCGCGCGAGTGGTCGCCGATCATGGTGCGTCCATTGTGGACATCAACATGGGATGTTGGGTGCCGAAGGTTGCTAAAAAAGGGGGTGGCGCGGCGTTGCTCCGTGATGTTTGCACCGCGCAAAAAGTGGTAGAAGCAGTGGTCAAGGCGGTTGATGTGCCTGTCACGGTCAAGATTCGGAGTGGCTTTGAGGCGGGGCAACCCAGCGCGATGGCTTTTGCACGGGTAGCACACGAAGCGGGCGTACAGGCGATTGCGGTACATGCGCGATATGCCTCGCAAGGGTTTAGCGGTCATGCCGATTGGAGCATCATCCAAGCGGTGAAGGACACCGTACCCACCCTCCCTATCATCGGGAATGGGGATGTATTCACCGCGAACGATGCCCGACGCATGTTCACCACCACCGCATGTGACGGGGTGATGCTGGGGCGAGCGGTCTTGGGCGCACCGTGGATCTTCCAACAGATTCATGATGAATTGCGCGGTATCCCCCCCACGCCCTATCCTCGCTCGCGCCGTGCCCAAATCGCGCTTGAGCATGCCCATCGTACCCTGCATGCCAGCCACCTTGATGAAGAGCGCACTGTGTTAGAGTTGCGAGGGCAACTTTCGCTATATGGCTTAGATACGCCTGATAGTAAACTCATTCGGAATCAACTGGTACGTTGTACTCGTCTGCACGAAATTGAAGCGTTACTATCACCCATCCTTGAGGAATGTGAATGACCACCTTACCCCAGCGTTTGTTAGGGCAACTCATCCCAGAAGTCGCTCCGCCTAGCTACCCCAAGCGGATTGTGTTTGTCCAACCGTGCTGTATTGGTGACGTGGTGATGGCAACCGCCGCACTGGGGGCGTTGCGCCAACATTATCCCCATGCCCATATCACGTGGGCGGTTGGAGGATGGTCACGCGCCGTCGTTGAAAATCATCCCCATGTTGATGAGTTGCTTCACAGTGGGATGGATGCCCTCCCCGTCCACAATCAACGGGGCTTTCGTCGGTTTGTCAAACAGATTAGCGAGGGGCATTTTGATCTGGCGGTTTCATTGGTGCGTTCATATAAGATGTCAACCGCGTTGCTTTCGGCAGGGGTGAAGTTCCGTGTGGGGTTAGATAGCAACGGGCGCGGTTATGCCTATAACATTCGCGTTCCGCTAAACCCCGATGACCGACGGCATGAAGTGGAAATCTATCTGGATGTGGTGGGGGCATTGGGCGCAGACATCACCAAGAGCATCCCGTATGTCCCAGCTGACCCCATTGCCACCGCGCAAGTGTTGACGCGCCTATCGTCGTTGGGGATCACCGGGCGGTTTATGGTGGTCAACCCAAATGGTGGCACCAACCCCGGCGCAACCATGACCAGCAAACGCTATCCCCCCCCCAACTTCGCCCGCCTGTTACGCACGCTCAAGCTGGATATTCACTTTGAGCATGTCATCGTCGTTGGAGGGGAAGGAGATGGCGAAGTGGTGGCAGAAACCATGCTCTGGCTAGAGCGTCTACAATTGCCCGCCACCGCTTTTGTGGGTGAATTATCATTCGCCGAGATTGGCTCTATGGCGTATTTGTCGCGCGTGTATATCGGCAACGACACCGGCTTAACGCATTATGCCGCCGCCAGCGGTGCGCTCACAGTGATGATACTAGGACCTTCTGACCCGTTGCGCTATCGCCCCTATTCAGATCGTGCGCTGGGCATCTGGAAACCTTACGAAGTTGACCCGCAAGGGGTGGTCAATGGTGAACCGTTGGATTGGCGGTGGTCACGGGATGGCATTGCCCCAGAAGATGCCGCCCGCCAGATCGCGCGGTTCTTACGTAAACATGGCGAGGGTTAAATCTTGTAGGCAGTTTTACGTTGATAGTTTTCGGTGGTGGTGCTTGCCAACTCGATGAACCCACCCAAATTAATCACTTCCCACACGGGCACGCTCACCACCTCCTCAAGCGTTTGATCCTCATTACGGAGCGAAATCTCTACCTTGTCCTTTTGAACGGACAACGCCAGATAAGCCCACTCCAGCAATTGGTCTTCGCCGATTAGAATGCCTTCGGGATGGACTCCTAGCTTGGGATGAATCTTGAAGAGTTGCCCACCCCGTACCCAATGCGCCATGCGACTACCAATTTCTGAATTGGCATACGGCTCCACTTTCTGCACGAAGTGGTCAAGATCGCCGTGATGCGTTTCATAACGAAAGGTCTGCCCATCACGCATCACCCATTCAATATGACCACTGCGCACCTTTCCGCTTCGGGTGTGCTTATACAAGCGTCGAACGGTCTTGACCGCATTCCATCCGTACTTGGCATCGGGGGTGTTTTTGCGTCGCCAGATGAACCCTTTGTCATAGAATTGAATGTCCTCATCTGGGCGTTGTTTGACCAAGCGAAACCGATAGAACGTGCGCCCCAAGCTGACCAGCAGAAACAAGAAGGCGGCTATCATTCCCCCCAGTTGCACCAACGGAAACGGGATGAGGCTTGCCACTTGGGGGATGAGGAGCATCAACAACACCCCCCCTCCCACCAAACTGGCGAGCAAGGACGCACGAAAGCGACGGACGTATTCATCCTGTTTGATGCGGACGCGGTGAATCAGGATGGGTTTATCTTGGTAAACGCCTGCTTTGCTTTCATAGACCCGTGATTGACTGAGCGAAACGTCTCGGCGTGCCATCGCTCCCCCTATCTAGCTTTGGTCTAGGACGGCATTAACACGAAACTGATTGAACTCTGCATCTTGGGCATTCAAGGTGACTTGTTCGGGGTGAAGTGGTGGGGTGGGCACATCCGCACGTAGCACATTGTGTAAGGGCAAAACCGATGCAGTGGGGGGAACATTGGAAGTATCCAACTCATTCAACTTGGCGAAGTAGCCCAACACGGAGCGGAACTGCTCAACATATAACGGGAGGTCTTCTTCTCGAATGTCGAGCTTAGAAAGTTCTGCAATGGCTTTCACATCTTCAATGGTAATGGTGGAGGACACAGTAATTCTTCCTTGTTCGGGTAGGTTATCAACAGGGTCATGATAGCACATTCATGGGTGAAGCTGTAGTCACTTACGGGATGCTGATGTAGGTATCGCTAAAACGACACCATGATTCGCCCGTATTGTTGAAGCGTCCTGCCATCAAGCCCAGCTTTCCTTGTGTGAAACGTAGCCCTTGTCCGCTGATGAGTTCAACATCGTTAACCCACACCTGTATCTGATCCGCAAACAGGGTGACATCCACACTGTTGCTACCGTTTTCCAATACGTTCAGGTTTTTCGCCTGTGTGATGCTAACCGCTTCCCACGTTGCATTTACATACCCATATACCCTCACGCTGCCAATACGGTCTAGTTCTACCATGTAATAGTTGTTGGGGTCTTGTGCCAACACCACCACCCCACAGTAATCATCGCTCTGCCCCGCCCCCCATGTTATGGTGGTGGAAAGGCTGACGCGCTCATAGCTTCCATCAAACAACTGGAAGGCTAAACCGTTGGACTGGTTGGATACATCCAACACAATGGGGGTGGTGAAGGTTTGTATTGTGGCATTCAACGTCTCAATCTCACCGATTAACCCTTCAATCTGCTGATTGGTGCTATCAAGATCAAG
>JBMOEO010000142.1:0-7132 GCA_049318945.1 Phototrophicaceae bacterium
CGCTACCGACGCGCCTTAGAGCTAGGGGCGGGGTGGACGCGCTACCCTATCTATTGGAACGGGGTAGAACGCACGCCGAATCAATATGATTGGTCAGGCTATGATCGCCTGCTCACGGCTGACCACCGCGCCGGCTTACAGACCAACGCGATCCTGTTGGCAACGCCCCCGTTTTATCAAGCAGGGGGGAGCGTGGTTGGGCTATATGAACCCATCTTCAGCAACGGGAGCGATACCCCCACACCCAACGCCAGCTTAAACCCCAACAACGTCTGGGCGCAGTGGGTCTTTGCCACCGTCAACCGCTACAAGCCCAATGGCATCCTCTCGCAAACTGTGCCTAACGTGGGTATTCGCGTGTGGGAGGTGTGGAACGAGCCAGACTTAGACTTGTTTTGGTCGGGCACACAGGCGGATTATGCGCGGTTGCTCAAGGTGGCATATCTGGTTATCAAGCAGGCTGACCCATCAGCAACCGTGATGTTTGGTGGGCTTGCGTATGGCAACCCGGACACAGAAGATTGGCTAGACGCGGTGTTACAGCTTTACGCCAATGACCCCACCGCCCCCGTTAATCAGTGGTATATGGATGCCATCGGGATTCATAGCTACGTCGAAGCGCGACGCACTGCCCTCATCATTGCTCGCATGCGCCAAACGCTAGAACGTTACGCGCTTAGTAAACCGATCTGGCTCAATGAGAGTGGCATCCCCGTTTGGGATGATTACCCCGGTCCCACACACGCTGTTGATAATCCGATTGAGCGACGCTGGCGCGGAACGCAACAGCAACAAGCAAACTTCGTGTTACAAAGTTCTGCCTATGCCTTTGCCGCAGGGGCAGAAAAAGTTTTCTTCCATCAGCTCTATGATGATTGTGGCAACGATAGCCGTTATGATGCCTTCGGGCTGTATCGCAATCCACGTGGCGCGGATTGCTTTGGCGATCATCCCCAAGCTGATACGCCACGCCCGTCAGCAGCAGCCTTCCGTTTGTTGGCGCGGTTCTTTGGGAATGGCAACTTCACCGATGGGCAAATCATCCGCCGTCCTGATGGGAGCGTGTTCATCGAGTTCATGCGCCCCAGTAGTAGCGAGCGCGTCACCGTATTATGGAATGAACTAGCAAGCGACAATACCATCACGTGGGTGGCGGATAGCCTGAATGCCACGCTGTATAGCTATACAGGGGAACAATTCACACTCAGCCCAACCGAAGGGGAATATCGCGTCACCCTCCCCCCTGCCGTGCTGAATGATGATCCGTTGCGTGTGCCCAGTCAAACTACCCTCATCGGTGGGACAACGTTCATCATGGTGGAAAACGTGATCGCCACCCAACAGTTAGCGGATGCAGACACGAACACGGGCGCGAACACACTGAGCACGGTGGTGACACCGCGTGCCCCCTTGCCGTCGCAAGTTGGCTCAATCCTAGAACCGAGCCTCAGCACCGCCAGCTTACAGCCCCTCCAAGACATTGCCCCGCCTATCACCGGCATGGAGGCATTGCCCCCCACCAGTCCGACTGTCTTCCGTGTAGGGTGGAGTGGGGCGGACAATGGGGGGATTGCGCGGTATTTGGTATGGGTACAGGTGAATGGGGGGGAATGGGCACCGTGGCTAGAAACCGCGCAAACCTCCGCTCAATACAGCGGAACGGTGGGGAATACGGTGGCGTTTGCGGTGTGGGCGGTGGATAACGCTGGGAATTGGTCGCTCAATACCACGCTACAACCCCAAGCGTTTACCCAGATCACGCAACCGCCTTAATAGAGTAAGCGCGTGCTATGCCCTAGTGTGTCTGTGCCAACTTGCCAATAGCGCGTGGTGTCCACTGGCTCAAGCGTCCATTCCACGCGATGGTGTGCGCCCCCGTGTGTGACAGTATGCACCTCCCCAATGATCCAATAATCCCCCTCTAGTTGAGTGTGTGCCTCCTTGAGGGTGATGCGATCAAACAGCGTGAGGGCACGCGCCAACACCGCATCGCTATGGGTGAGCGTGTGCGCGGTGAGGTGTTGGGTGTTGCGTTGACGTAGTTCATAACGGATGCGTTGTTGCGCGGTTTCAAGATTGCCCATCAATGGGGAGACAATCACCGCTTCGCGTTGCCCATAGCGCACCTGCCCGATCCGATCCACCACCTCTAAGACAATCGGATCGTGCGTGCGCATCGGCGTACCTCGTAACATCATCCCAGCTTGCACCCACAAAACGCGCGTGGTGGTGTTGATGAAGGTCAGTTGAACGGAAGAGGCTTGCAACGCCCCCATCTCTAGGGGCACCCACGCCGTCCAGTCCGCGCCCCCTTCGTTGGAGGTGCGCACGCTATAATCCACTTGTGCTTGAGGAGTATCGAGGGTTAAGGCGGAAAGTAGAAAGCCGTTGATCTCATCATGGAAGGTGGCGGTTAGGGTGGTGCTTGCTTGGGGCATCAAACGGACGGGAAAGCCCAATCGCCATAGCACGCTGTGCGCTTCGCCAAGTGTACGCTGTTGCACCACCAACCGAACGCTGGTGGCATAGTCATGCGCATACTGCACGGTGAGCGCGTCCATGTTGTTATCCAGCAAGGTTGCTACCCCAGCGTGTTGATACAGATGATGGCGATTGTGTAGCACCACCTCCCCGTTACGATTGACGAACACGCGCCCCCGCTCGCTTTCGGCAACGTCGCGCAAAATCTCACGCGCGGTTGGGCGATCTTCCCAGCCGACATATTCCCAAACGGAAACCCCCGTTTCCAGCGTGGCAGGGATTAAGGAATCGCGTTCGATGAGTACCGTATTTTCCCCTAGCGCGTTTGCTCCGTTGAGGTTCAACCACCACGACGGAAACAAACGTTGGGGGCGCAACCAAACCTGTCGCAATAAATGGCGTACCACTTCTTCCGCACGACAATTCGTGAGCGGGGTGAGTTCCACCACCAAACGCGACAGCGCGTCTAGCGGACAAACCGCCACCAAGCACGCGGTGCGCCCGCCCAGTTCCCCTGCCAGCGGTTCAATGCCCACCAATTCCCCCACATACAAGACCTGCTCGGCATATTGAATGCGTAGGTGATGCCCAAGCTGGATGCTGGGCGCGTCACCGCTGTAGGCTTGGTCATGATTAGACACGACCACTCGCGCGGTGGCAACTTGAGCGACGCGCTCAAACGGCTTCGCCATCCCCAACCGCCAAGTGAGCGAGCGCACCCCAGCGGTTAGCTCCATAGCGAACGTGCCATCATCGTCTCGGTCATAGTGTACCTGATAACTCATCCGCCCACCCTCACGCGCCACTCATGCTGAAACGCACAACCGACATAGCGAATGCCCCCATAGTCATAGGTGTTAGGTTGAATGCTGAATTGTAACGGACTAGCAAGTGCCCCATCTAACGTGAGGTGTGCGCTCACGGTGGTCAGATAAGCGTCAATGTGCTGAATCAAAGTGGGTAGGTGGGAACGCACACCGACACCGCTCATGAGGGGGGCAATCAGCAACAGGTGCGTTAAGCGAAAGCGCACCAAATGCGCCCCTCCTGTGAAGGCGACGGTTTCCAGCGCGTTGGCGGTTGCGCTGTGATGGTAGCCGAACGGCAACACTAACAAACAAGGCAAGTCCGAACGGCTTAACACGTTTGGCAAGGCATCCTCGCGGTAGTGGTTGAGGTTGGGGTAATCCAGCGTGGCAAGCGCGTTCAAGGCGGACTGAAGCGAATCAACCATCATCACAACCTCCCGTTGCTACACGCGCACACGGCGCAAACGAATACATTGATCTAGCACGGCATCCGCCAATGGCGCAGGATGTTGACGATCCACCGAACGATAGAACCATTCCGCCAGTTGCAACACGCTCATGACCACTTCATGTGAGGGCTGAAAGCATTGCACGTCAGCAAGCGCAGGGTGGGTTTCGGGGGTGGTGTGGTTAACCCCACGTAAAACCGCGAACGTGTGTTGATTGACCACTACCACGCGCATCAGTTCGTTGCCAACCCGCAACAACGCCCCCACCTCATCGGCGTGGCTGGCAAGCGTGGGGAGCGCGTTCGCCAGCAGAGTGAAGGTGGTATCTTGGGCATTCAACCCACTGGCGGAAAGCGTTCCGATGGGTTGCCAAAGCGGGTTGAAGTGGTCATGCCAGCCCCACAGACCGCGCACTTGCACCGTGCCAACCCAAGCACGGGCAAGAGGAAGGCGCAAAACCAACGGAAGCGCAAGGCTTGGGTATCGCTCAACATCGGCAAGGGCAATCTCACCCAGTTCATCGGTGATGCTCCATAGCTCCAGCAAGTCCTCACGCAAGAGCAACTCATGGCGATAGCGTGGGTCGGGGTGGTGGGGCAAGGTGGCAACGAATGGCTCAAAGTGGCGGTGCGTCTCTTGGGTGAAGTGTTGTGCCGCCGCGCCCAAAGCGAGTAACAGGCGGTCGGTCTCGGTGGGGGTGGGCTGGGTGATATTCAGATGGGCTTGCAGTTGATTGATGGTGGCGATGGTATACATGACAACCTCTGGATAACGTTGGGTGATGTCATCACCCTACCCGAAACCATCCCCCATAGGCGGAACATTCGTGCGAAGGAAAGCCTTTCTAACCGAATTGTTTAACGCATAGGCAATCAAAACGGATTATAATTATCCTACTTAACCTTTAGTGAGATGGCAGGCAAATGAGATGGTAAAGTTAATTCGTTTGAGTGTAGCAATGATTGGCGCATGGGTTCTCTTAGCAGGGATTTCTGGGCGCGTTTCTTTAGCACAGGTACAAATCGTAGAACCCACCGAAGCCTTTCGGCAAACCGTGCAAGCGGCGTTTAACGCAACCCTAACTGCCCAAGCCCCCACCCCAACCGTCACCTCAACCCCAAGTGGCAACGCCCGACAGGAAGGCACACCCTTTCAAATGTGGCTCATCCATGACAAGGACAGCCTAACCGCTTTGGTATATGGTAGCGGTTCGGTTTCGTTGGAGGGCTTCGGCGTGAAGGTCAACAATCGCGGGTTAGACATCAGTGGGTTGCGTAGCCTGCGTGACCTATCCTTCACACAAATTGCCCTCCCATTGTGCATCCACTTAGAGACGACAGGCACCCCGCGCGATGTGCCCCAATCGTGCTTAGACGTTCAAAATCGTTACCTCCGTGAAATCAACCTAGCTGATACCATCTGGTATGACGGCGTAACCGATACCGTGTTCGCCCTAGAAGTCAATCGGGCAGGCGTGTCTATGGGCACTTGTGTGGATGTTGGGCTACCCTGCTCCATCACCTTCACCCCCCTCATTCCAAGCAACCCAACCCCCACGCCCTCCCCAACCTTGCCCCCCAATGGTGAAGTTCGTAGTGGAACGTACACCGTCAACGGACTCTACACCACAGATATTTACGTCCTCAAAGGGGAGATCATCACGGTTCGTGCAATGGGTAGCATCACGGTGGGGCAATTCGTGGGCACGGTTGATCCTAACGGCACAGAATATACACGCAATACACTCCTTCAATTACCCGTTGATCCTAACTATGATATTGTCAGTGCCTATGCTCATGGGGCATTACTCTGCCGAATCAAAGGGGAATAGATTGGCTACTGTGTAGTAGCCATGCCGAGTTCAATGCGTCTAGCGACGGCTACCTTGAATTTCAGGTCAACGACAACAACACAACTGATAACAGCGGCACATTCACGGTGGAAGTGGAAGTCGGTTGAGGCATAAATTGTGGGGGTGGACGTGTAACAAGCGTGTTACAATGGGGGCAACGACGTTCATTTTAAGGAGTGCGAAGCTGGCTCATGGCACGTTTTCATCGGTTAGCGGTTTATACCGCCATGCTCAAGGGGGGGATGCTCCCCTTGTTCTATCACAACAATATTGATGTTTCCCAAAATATCACCACCGCCCTCTATGATGGCGGAAGCCGTGTACTAGAGTTCACCAACCGCGGTGACTTTGCCATTGAGGTTTTCTCAGCATTGGTGAAGTGGGCAAGCGTGAATCATCCTGACCTCATCATCGGGGTGGGGTCAGTGGATGATCCTGCTACAGCGGCGTTGTATCTGGCACATGGCGCAAACTTCGTGGTTAGCCCAACCTTTGATGAAGGCGTGGCGCGGTTGTGCAACCGTCGCAAAGTCGCTTATCTGCCGGGTTGTTCCACGCTGAATGAGATCACCCAAGCGGAAGAATGGGGCGTGGAGATTGTCAAGCTGTTTCCGGGCAACACCGCTGGCGGTCCTGAATTTGTCAAGGCGATTCGTGCGCCCCGTCCGTGGACGAGCATCATGCCCACTGGGGGCGTAAACGCTGACAACCTTGAGGACTGGTTTAAGGCGGGTGTGGTGTGCGTGGGCATGGGCAGTCAGTTGGTCAAGAAGGAATGGGTGGACAACAACAACTGGAAAGCCATTGAAGATGCCACCCGTCAGGCATTGGCTCAAGTGTACGCTGTGCGCCCCAATAACGGGAATGGCAACGGGAAGCACTAGCCCACTCCCCTCATGAGTTACAAATGGGGGGACCTTCTGGCGGATAGACCCAACGCGCTTGCACGCTTGGGTCGCTTGCCATGATGCGAAACTGTGTGTAGACCGTGAGCAATGAGCGACAATCCCCCAAGATTTCGGCGGCTTGCCCCTGCAAATACCAACATTCAAAAATGCGCTCGCTAGGCGGAACGCCCTGTGTGACTTGCAAAGAGGTACATTTGTTCAAGGTTTGTTGCGCCAAAGCAAAATCGCTGGACAAGTAATATTCGCGCCCCAAGCGATACCACCCTTCCGGCAAGGTTGGCGCGTGTTCCGTCACCCAAGCACAATAACGCTGGGAGGCAGCACGCTCGTTCAACTCGGACGACAATTCACACAAGCGCAAGTGTGCCTTCACGTTGCTAGGGGAAAGTGCCACCACCTGATAGTATGCCTCTGTGGCGCGTCCAGCATCCCCCACCTGTTTGGCGTAGAGTGCCCGTTCAAAGTGCAACGGGATGAAGCGCGGATGATCTTCTAACAAGGCATCCAATAACTCGCCCGCCTGTGCATAGTTTCCTAAGTCTGCCGTGCTGATGGCGAAGGCACGCGAGGCTTCAAACTGGGCGGGGTCATTGGGGCGGTGGGCACGCGCGGTTTCGCTCTCTTGATAGGCGC
>JBMOEO010000143.1:0-6936 GCA_049318945.1 Phototrophicaceae bacterium
TTGAATGTTGCTGATTCCAGCAGTGTATTCAAGCTGTCTCAAAAAAATGTTGCTGATTCCAGCAGTGTATTCAAGCTGTCTCAAAATTCGAGAAAGTAATACAGTAGGAGCATTAACAACCTCAAAATCACTCAAACCCAAACCGCCTATACCTGTCGTGCTAACTTGTTCGCCGGCTCCAACGACGATTGAATTTCTCCTTTGGTCTTGAAGCACCAGATTACCACCAGAGGCAGCAACTACTTCCATTTGTACATTGCCACCTACAACGATCAACCCAACACCAGCCACAGCACCTACTGGTACGGTGACGGTGATGACTTCACCATTTACCACCAAAGCGATCTTTTCTGGCACAGCATCGGGTAGGCTACCTACGATGGTTACCCCCCCGCTGATAACTTGAACGGGTTCAGTACCGTTGAATTGTAATTGGTTCACTACGCCTACGGTTTCAGTCATACTGATAATATTGCCAGAAGGAGTCACCAACGAACCTACTGTGCCCTCACCCCAGCTTACTCTGGAGCCAGAACCAAAAGGTACGTCCCGTACAGGAGAAGCAACAGACACTACCCTATCAATGATAACCTGCCCTTCGGTTAAACGAACGCTACGGCGATTTTGTGACTGTGCAAAAACATTTGATCCAAACAGTGCAAGTACAAAAATCACCGATAAGATCGTTAAATATCTTCTAAACATCTCATTCCTCCACACATACATAGACAACAACAATGCACACTTCATTAACTATATTTCACTGATAAGTGGATGTAAACTGATATGATACATCAATTATGATGTATTTTCAATTTATGAGTGATAAAACAAGATATACAGATGTTCAACTAACGTAATATAAACGTTAGTTGAACACATTACAAACTTCTTATTCTATCCTGTACAACAACCATCTGCTCGGCATCCGTTACGCATTGTCCCAGCATAGTTGGGGCATAGGTCTTCTCTATCAGGAACTCCATCACGATCACGATCTGGCAAGATAGGAGCCAACGTCGGGGTTGATGTTGGAGACGGCGTGAAGGTTGCCGTTAAAGTCGGAGTGGGTGTTGGGGTATTTGGGCAACCTATGAGCGTCTCGGCATAGATGGCAGGACAAGCATCATCTATATCAGCCAGTCTATCCCCATCGCTATCTGGACAACCCATGAGATCGCTTAATCCAACAGCTTCAACACAGCGATCAACATCATTGAAAACTGAATCGCCATCTTGATCCACGCTTTCAATCAAACAATTGGGTATCTCTGCCTGCTCAACAGTTTGATAGACTAAATCAAAATAATGTTTCGCCTCCTCAAAACTTACCGCCCTAACTGGCATAGTTTCCATTGCAAGCGCAAGGTCAACGTTAACGGTATTTCCTAGCGGAAGCGTGCGATAAGCATCATCGCCTAATTGATATTCACACGATCCACCCTTTAGGCAAGTCAAACTGATGGTATTGTCTGATAAATAGTGTATCCCCGCGCAACTATCTATCGCCTCAAAAGTCACCTTTTCGCTGAAAACCGTTTTAACTTGATACTTACCACTTTGAATGAATACAGATCCCTCCGAATTCATGCCAAGTTGAATGGCACTGCTGACACTCTCGGCATCCAACTGATCTATAACCAACCCAGCCAGACTTTGGAAATAAAGATTAGAGGCATCCTCCGTAAAAACGCCACCATCAATCCGAGCGAGTAGCGGCATAGCCGAGGTTTGTAATAGACTGCCAACAAATACACCCACAGATTGATCCGTATTCGGGACAAAAACACGCCCTATTTCATGGGGGGTGGGGGAAGGAAGTGGCGTTGGTGTAAGCGTATTGGTTGGGCTTGAGGTGGGCGTTACTGTTGGGCTTGGAGATTCTGTTACGCTCACTGTCAAAGTGGGACTAGGTGTAATGGAGGATGTAACCGTCAAAATAACAAGGTCATTTTGACTTGTTGGAGTTACTGCTGAAGTGAGGTTAGCCACCAGTTGGATTTGTGTGCTCACCAAAATAGCTTGATCTTGTCGAGCAGCAACCAGAGAAAAACCCAATATACAGATGATAATCCCGACCAAAGCCAACCCTGCCAACATCAACCATTTTTGTCTGCCACTCAATTGATTGACAACTGGGGTGAAATGTCGCTGTTTCCCGTCCACAAAGATCATGGCAAGACCGAGGTTATCTTGTGGAGTTCGGGATTTTGCATAGCTAAGCAGTGAACGCCCGGCTAAACGAATATCATTATCTAGGGCATGGCGTAGAAATTCTTTTTCACTCACCACTTTTTCTGTATTCTTGATGCCCATACCTGTCATGCCATCCGACATGACCAAGATAGTATCCCCTTCCTGCAAAGGGATACCCTCCTGTCCTACAACCTGTGCTTGATTAGGATGAGTATGAGGTTCAAGATAAATACCTATATCCACATTGACATCGGCATCCGCCCCAATTGCCCTCGTCAAGGCTTTAGGATTCTCGAAATTCTTGGGGGTAAAACTGTTCCAGAGCGTTTCATTCTCAACATTATGGTCAGCGTTTAATCGTAACATCTGATTATTACGAATGAGGAAGATCGGACTATCCCCCACACTCGCAATATACAATGTCTTGGTTTGGACATGTACCACCGCCAGAGCAATAGTTGTATTGCCATCCATAATCGTTTCATAGATTTTTTGATTTGCCAGACGGATTGCTTTAATGAGTAGCGAAGGAACATGCTTCTCTTTACTAATCCGAATGTATTCAAACACATACAATGCCGCATCACGCGAAGCACGAATACCCCACTCAGAAGAACCCACGCCATCACACACCAGTGAAATGACTAATTCTAATCCTCCTGCTGTCGTCAACGAGTCACTCAGCGCATAGTCTTCCAAACGCTCTCTGGCGAGGGAGCCAATGTCTACATCTGAGTAATGTGTATATCTTGCTACCATGTCATGCTCCTAATTCACGACTACTTATTCGGTGGAATACGCGGGGGAAACAATTCTATTTCCGTTTCCAAACGATGGATAATCTGCTCAATGGTAGGGCGATTATGTGGATTTTTATCCAGCATCTGTTGAATCAAATTCAATAACTTAACAGGTATGACCTCAGAAAGAATGATTGGAGGTTCATAGGCAATTCTTTCCATCAGCATTTGACGGTTATAGAGGGGAGGTTGGTGTTTTGAACCAAATAGATTGAAGATCGTTGATGGAGAGGACAACCCTTCCATAAAAGGATGTTGCCCGGTCAACAACTCAACGGCAACAATCCCCAGTGCCCAAACATCTATCGCAAAGAAATCTTGGTTGACCATATTCTCCTGTTGCATCATCGCTTGAACCAGTTCTGGGGCAGCATGGCTGATGGTGGTTGCGCTCACCTCGGGTTCTAATTTGCGTTTCTCCGATAGACCAAAATCAATCAAGACCGGCATGGGTTGACTATTGGGGTGAGGCTCTACACGGAACATGATGTTATCGGGTTTGATGTCACGGTGGGCGATTTTGCGCAAATGTAGGTAGTCTAAAGTGGTTGCCAATTGATAAATGAGTTCCACCCTCCACGCCAGATTAAGCCGTTTATTTTGAATCCAATCTACCAATCGCCCTCCTGCCAAATACTCCATGGCAAAACACCATGGGGCATCTACATGATTTTCTTGATCCGCTGCCAAATCAACAATACGCGCATAAAATTGAACACGGTTGAAATGCTGTAAGGGCAAGATGCGTACAACACACGGATGCCTTAAATCCCTCAACAACTCCGTTTCTTTTAGGAGTAATTGTTCATAGATAGAGTTGTTTTCTGGTGAATCTACACGCGCCAATTTTAGGGCTACGGTGGCATTTCTATCGGAAGTGGTGGCTTTATAGATAGTTGCCATTCCACCGTTGTCTGATAAAACATCACCGACAATATATTGACCGATTGATACCCCTTTCAATTTCTTCATTAGGATGATCCTCTATTGGCTATCTATCGCTTAGGAATTCCAATCAATATCAAGTTCATCAAAATTAGGAGGCACACGATCATCATCCACTGATTGAACCCCAGGTGAGGGAAGTTCGCTATCCGCTTTTGCTTTGGGGACTTCTGTAGAGGAGATTTGTGGGCGTAACCCTGTGGCTTGTCTCGTTTGGGATGGTTCTTCGATGGCTACAATCGGGCGTGTACCGTCAACAAATTCAAGCTCGCCCTCATCAAGATGTGGCAAAGACTGTCCAATATCGGCTGAAGAGAAATCCGGCATTATGGGTGCGCCATCAAACATCAAGGGCGTTGTATTGCTGTTATTGACTTGAAACTCAAAGACAATGCTATCGCTCACCGTGATGGTGTCACCACTTGAAATGATATACTCCTTTTGCGGTTGTAGACGCACACCATTAACGCGCGTTCCATTAGAAGAGTTCAGATCCAGAATGACAAACTTGTCGTTCATTTGTTTAATGGAGAAATGTTGTGAGCTAATGTAATTCTGTGGAATGGCATAATTACATCCTGCGCCAATTTCACGACCAATGATGAAGCGTGGGCGGTTGATGGGGATGCTGGCTAATCCCGGTAAGCTACTCTTGGGGTGGAGGTATGCCACGATCCTATCCATTGCTGCTGAACCTCCTGCCTTAGCAATTTCAGTGCGATTGCGTAGCAAGACCGTTTTCACCACTTGAACACTTTGATTAACCAGCTGTTTGCCTGCCATGGTGCGTCTAAGGAACAACACCACCACCGCCAAAAACCCCACCAATCCCGATAAAATCAACACAAGCAAGCGGTCTACATAGGTGGGAGCGTTAGGAACAACCGTTGAGGATGTGGGCAAAATGGCGAACGGTGTAGTCGTTGGGAGGGGGGTATTGGTGGGTAAGGGAGTGTTGGTAGGCAGGGGCGTATTGGTAGGAAGGGGAGTGTTGGTGGGTAAGGGGGTATTGGTGGGAAGGGGGGTGTTGGTGGAAAGCAATGTGGCGGTGGGAACAACCACGTTGAAAACCCCTACATTTGCTACGGCTTTTACCGCACTGGATAAGCCTACAGAATCAATTACTTCAATGTATAGATCAACTTCTCGTGTCGTGTTCACCTCTGAAAAGGCGCGTAAATCCCAGTCGATTGTAAATTGATTATTCTGTGCTAATGCAATGTTGGTGAATTGCACAGTGGGTTGAACAAGGTTTTCCGTTCCAGATTCAAATACACTCAAACGAACCAGTTCGATGGGGCGTTGGATTTGATCGGGGAATTCAACTTGTAGGGTGATAGGTTGTTTATTCACATCAAAAATGCGCGACTCTAGCAAAGTGCGTTGTGGGGATAAATTGGTTGGAATAGTGATCGCTACATTTGGATTCTGATAAGGTGGGTTATAGTCTTCCGCTAAAATAAGGCTGGATCCATCGTTACCCTGAATGCTCAATTCGAGGGTGCGAGATACTGATGCAGGCACATCTAATAGTGCATCCATCGTATATTCTATCTTGAAGATGGTTCGCATCTTGTTCAATTGAGCAATGTATGTTGCTAACTCTCCCAACACAATAGCATTATTTGAGGTGGGCGCGGGCGCAAGAAAGCCGTTTAGATTCTCTACAAAACTACCTTGTGCCTCGCTTGCCAACGTGCGGTAAGTTTCAGTAAAGCTACTTCTAATTCGATGCGACTGGATCATGTCCAAAGAAAGATCAGCTTGGCGATATTGTTGTATGACGGTATCCACATCAATGATCGAATAGATATATGAACCCAGCAATATCGCTTGAGTGGGGTTGTCATAGGTCCCCCGCAGATTCAAAGCCTCTGAAAGTCCGCTTTGCAACAGGGAAGCCAGTCCATAAGGCACACTAGAATTTAAGATGATCTGATCAATCTGTGAAAGGAAATCACCTAGATTATCTACTTCATAGCGAATATGCGTTGGACTAGACCCAACAATCACGCTGATATGATCTGCTTGACCAATGTATATTCCCCCTAAAAGGTTATGTAGGGCATCTTGTAGCAGGTCTATATCGCTTCCGATGATGGCATCTACCATGATAACAACATTGATAGACCCTTGTTCCGCTTGAGATAACCTTAGTGCTTGTTGCGTTTCATTCAAGGTTAGGCGGTAGTTATCCAATTCACCAACAGGGACACGCTCTTTTTGCAGGGTGAAGTGTGCTTGAACTTGCGGAAAATAATCGGCGTTGATCTCTAAGATAGAGCCTGTCAGGTTAGGGATACTTGGAGTGGGGGTAGGAATATCCTGTGCATGGACTGAAAGCGTGCCCATCATTCCACTGAGGATAAACGCTAGAAGCACTAATAAAATATTAAATCTAGCTTGCTTGAGTCTTTTATACATCACAGGTGATTTCACATTCGATTGGGATCATTGGAGTTTTTCAGGTTCAAAATACGCCGTCTTTGTGTCACACAATCTCGTTAACTGAACCATGATTAAGTTAACGACGGATTTTCAATCTATAATTATTCACCACCCCAAAACCAATTCAACGTTAACGTTGAAAAGCATCAAATCTGATTCAACTCACCTGATCTTCATGGAATGAAATCGGTGACGGATGGGGAGGGTGAAGCGTCGGAGTATTTCACCACGCGCTTGCCAGCACGCTCAACACGGGTTTCTATCCCATTACGTTTGTGGTGTGAGCGCGTCTTCTGCCCACCGTATATGCTGAGATTGTAACCCGTCGTGGGTATGCTGACGCATTTGGGCAATTAGCCTCATCGCATTCTCTGCCGAATACCCCCGATAACGTAGCACTGCGTAAGCGAGCATACCCGTTCGGTGAATCCCAGCTGCGCAATGAATGACGATGTTTTCCCCCTCATCCAGATGATTCGATAATATCCCTAAACTCTGTTTGAGCAGGGTATGAGCATCGCCTGTTGGGTAGTGTCCATTCTCTAAG
>JBMOEO010000144.1:0-6715 GCA_049318945.1 Phototrophicaceae bacterium
GGCGTGCATAGGCTTCTACCAAACCCTTCCCCATCGCTTTTAAGTAGGTGGCTTGGCTGGGCATTTGCCGCTCAAACCCATCTCTAATTTGCACTTCTTCAGGCGTGTATAGCTCTGCTATAACGTTAATTGCTTGTTGCGTGCGCTCTGCGCTCAATGCCCCGTTGCGCTCATGCCATGCCCGTGCGGTTTCGGTGAGGGATTTCAAGCGATGTACGCTCTGCTTTTGAGCATCGCTGGTGGCAATTTGAGAAGCCTGAAGGGCGAGGCGTTCGGCTTCCACCAACCGCCCCCGATCAAAGGCATTCCACGCATCCGCCACCGTGCGCCCAAACCCACCTGCCAGCGCATGCCGTTCGACATACTCGGCGCGGTTGATGCTGGTGGACAGGTGATGCAACCACCCCCCTAGTGTGGGGCTAAGGGTGGTTAGAGATTCTTCCATTTGAGCAATGGCACTCAATGCTGCGGTACGATTGCCCAGCGTTACGCTCACCTCAAACAGTTTCCATTGCCGACGAGAACGCACCAGCCCGTTAATCATCTTGACCAACAACTCATCAAATACCCGTTCAGAAAAGGGTTGTAGCTGTTGTAACGAACGGTCTAGCCACATCTCAAGATCAGAAGCATCCGCCATCGGCACATACACTTGATAGCTCTGTAGGTGTTTATACAGGCTACTGAGCATATCTTGCAAAGCGTTCCAAACGGGAGGGAAGGGATCAATCAAACGGCTGGCTTCCAGCGCGGCAAGGGCAACGGGTGGGCGAGAGATCGCCTCTTTGCCGATGATGTGCATATTGTCGGCAAGGTTCATGGCGGCATAACGGGCACGCTCTAATGAGGAAAGCGGTAGACGGCGGTCACTTAAGCCAATGTTGATCGCCTCCATGATCTTGCCCAGCGCGGTCAGATGATCCACCACACGGCGATATAGATCGCGCAATTGGCTAACGCTCACGTTGGGCAGCTGATTCATCCCGTCGAGCATGACCGAAATCTCATCCATCAGTTCCCGATGCCCATCCAAACGGATGCCATCCGTCCCGTTCAATCGGGAGAGTGCTTCTTCTAAGCGGAACAAATTGGGGCGCAACAGGATCACTTCGGTGAATGCCGAAGTAATGCGCTCCGCCAACAAAATATGTAAGCGTTGGACTTCACTCGTTGGGGGTGGGGGCATGAGCAAGATTTGGGCGGCGCGTTCTGCTTTATTTTCTAAGATGAGTTGAATCGCCTCTTGGAGGGCAGGGGTGGGTTGCACGCCTTCGTTCTCCAACAACAGAATACACCAGTCATAGAACAGGCGTACTGAGTTATGGAGTAGATCGCTGGTGGTGCGCTGGCGTAACTCGCTGAGGATGTCTGCCGCGCGATGCCAATTGGCACTGGTCAAGTAGATAATTGCCGCGTCTAGGTCTGCGCTCACCTGTAAATCTGCTAGGCGTTGGTTCAGTTGCTCCTGTACAGCGCGGGTGGGTGGGTTGCCGGGGTCAGCTTCTAGGGCAGGGAGCAGTGCCTGTTGCAACTGTAGCAATTCATCACGGCTATTTTCACGTTGTAGTTGTTGCTGAATCTGTTCTAGGGTGCGGTTGCGTTCACCCAAGAGGGGTTGGCGAATGTGCGTTAGGGCATCGCGCAGGGTCTTTAGATTGGCATAGCGTAGGCGGTGGTTGGGATGGAGTGCCTTGCTGATGACTTGACGCAGGTTAACGGGGATGTGGGCGTTGCTCTCATCAAAGGCAACCTCAAACCCCTCCCCAGCATCACGGGGAACTTCGGGGCGTTTGCCCCCGCTCACGACGAAGTACAGCAGTTCTCCCACTTGATACACATCCGTTTGACGGCTAATGCCTTGCGGGGTGATTTCGTCCCCTTCCAAGAAGACGGCATTCCCCCAGTCAATCACCTTCAGTTGATGGGTCTCACGATTCCAAAAGAGGTGTTTGCTATCCACGTCGTTATAGATGATGTCGCGCGAGTGTGACGTTTGAAGCAAGTCTAGCAACTTATCCACAATTACCAACACCTCTAGCAAAGGCAAGCGTTTGCCCATTTCTGCTAGGCGCAAGACGGTTTCTTCCACAATGTCGCCTGTGGCGCGTTCCATCACAATATACTGATAGGACACTCCCCCAATCATGAAGTGACCTTCCCCCACCCACTCCGTTAGAATGGGGTGTCCAGCCAATGCTCGCAAGGCATCGCGCTCATTGCGGATGCTCACCTCTTGCCCGGCGCGGATGGGGGGCGCATCATGTGGGGCAGGACGTTTAATGACAATTGGGCGGTCGTTATGCAGTGTATCCACGCCACGCAAAGTTTCCCCAGAGCGTCCCCTAGGGTAAATATAATCATATCGGTAGCGACCGTCAAAAAACCCTTCTGCCATAATCCTGTTCATCCCGATGCAACTCAAATAATCGTGCTGTGTATTGACTGACTCAGTTCCGTTTTAGTGGGAGGGTGATTGTACCCTGTGACAGCACATTGAGATAGTTTCATTGTACGCAAGGGATTGTACACACTGCAACCCAAACTGATAGCACTTTTCACGAAATCTCAATGTAATAACCCCATTAGCTTTACGCCTTCACTTGAACACAAGGCACGATTCGCTTACCATCTTTGACAGTTACCAGCACACGTTTGGCATGCAACATGAATCAACCCTCTCCTAATCCAGAAGACCAGATTTCAGCCTCCAGCATTTTTCTGGAGATGATGCGCCAACAGGCGGCACAGCAACAAGCAGACACGCTCCAGCAGTATGAGCAGGCACAAACCCCGCCAGCCGTGCAGGAGGAAACCCCTCCCACGATGGAAGCCCCCCCCACCCCTGTTGTGGCAAACCTCACGGAAGCGGTGGTCACGCCTGCCCCTGCCCACCAACAAGAGCGTGACCGCCTGCGCCAAGCACGCCAGCAACGTCGCCAAGAGCGACGACGCAAGCGAGCCGTCAGCGCGTTTGGGGGGGTGGTGCGCTCCATGATTATTGTGTTGGTCTCTTCCACAGTCACCGCCACCATCTTCACATGGTGGACAGACCCCCAGTTCATTGCGCCCGAAGTGCGCGACACGCTCAGCGTGGCACTGGCAACCGCCACTCGACAAGTGGGGGTAATCCTCCCAACCGAGCTACCTCAAACGCCCAACTACTTACAACGGATTGGGATTGTCAGCGGGCACCGTGGTCCCGAAGATGACCCTGGCGCGGTGTGCCCTGATGGCTTAACCGAGCGCGAGGTTAACTTCAATGTTGCCACCAAAGTTATTCGTAACCTGCAGAATCGGGGTTACACGGTTGATCTACTGGATGAGTTTGACCCACGCCTTGCCGGCTATACCGCTAACGCGCTGGTTTCTATCCATGCCAATACCTGTGTGGACTATGGGCAGAAGGTTTCGGGTTACTTGATTTCGACAGCAGATGCTCGCATCGGGAGCGGAAACGATCAATTATTGGTGGAATGTGTGGGGGCGTTCTATGGGCAACAAGTGCCAATTGAACGGCGGTATGGCTTCACCCGTGATATGACCGACTATCACATCTTCCGTGAGATCAACCAAACCACCCCGGCGACCATCATCGAATTGGGCTTCTTATACTCTGACCGCGAGGTTTTGACCACCAAAACGGATGAGATGGCGCAGGGCATCACTGACGGCATCTTGTGCTTCCTAGACCCATCCGACCCCAACATCCTCGCTACGTTGACCGCGCCCACCGCGCCCCCACCGCCAACGGCACTCCCATTGCCTACGATAACCGCCACGCCTTAAGCACCACCAAGCGAGAAGAGGAGCGTCACCAAGAACGTACTCACGCCACCGACAACCACAATGGGCATGTAATGGACGTGCCCACGAAAGCGATATTGTGCAAGGAAGTCCTCAAAGTCCTCATCGCGGTTGACATCAAACGATACTTTGGGCGTAACCACACGCGCTTTGGTGAGGTGGCGTTCAATCTTCACGGTTGCCTTGCCTGCCAAGTACACCCACAACGCCCCCAACATCACGCCCAACAGGGGCACCAACGCCAGCGGAATGACCGCCCAACCAGGGGCACCCACGTGCTTCTCAATAGTAATGCCGTCGGTGGATTGGTTGACAATTTTCCAGCCCGTGCCTTTGAGGCGATTCAAGACATCGGTGTATAAGATCGTGCCATAGCTACTAGACATAAGAACCCTCGTTTATCGGTTGGATGAACAACACCGATTGTAACATGCACGCCCTAATCAGGATACTCAAACACCACTTGCAACGCCTCGTGTGGGGCGGTGTCTAACAGGTGATAGGCGGTGGGTGCATCCGCTAACGGGTAACGGTGGGTGATCCAACGTGAGGGCTGTACCCACCGCAACGCCTCCCATGCCACGTTCATTCGTCGTGCTTTGTCCCAGCGTCCGCTTAACTCTGGCGCAAGGGTACTCACTTGGCTGCTGATGATGCGCAAGCGTTCACGATGGAATGCCTCCCCTAAGTTGAGCGTGACCATTTTGTCCCCATACCAAGACCCCACCACCACGCGCCCGCTATGGCGCAACCAACCCAGCGCAGTATTCAAAGCAGACGGGCTTCCAGAACACTCAAAGATCAAATCAAAGCGCGTGGGTGGAATCGCATCCAAACTCAAGCTATTGTGCGCCCCTGCTTGATACGAGGTGGCACGCCGAATCGGCAAGCCCTCCACCGTCACCAAATGCCCCAGCGGAAAACGGCTTAACAGTGCGGTGGTCAACAATCCCACCACGCCTTGCCCAAACACCGCCACCGATTCGCCCAGCAACGGGGCACCATCCTGCACCAAGTTGACCGCCGTTTCCATATTGGGCAGGCATATCGCGTCGGCATCGGTGATCTCGTGGGGGATGGGCAAGAGCGCGTCCGTCGTGGTGATGAAGCTACTGGCGTGGGGCTGAAAGGCGAACACGCGCCGCCCTTCCCAGCTTCGCTCAACCTCCGTGCCCACCTCCACCACTCGCCCCACCAACGCATACCCATACGCCAACGGATAAGCGAACGCCCCAGCCAGCGCGTCGATACTGGCATCCACCGCCATATTGCGCGGAAACTGGTTGCGATAGACGAGTAACTCGGTGCCGGCACTGATCGCCGATAGCGTGGTTTTCACGCGCACTTGGTGCGCCTGTAATGGGGGCAAGCTCTGTTCGATCACGGTTACTTGCCGTTCAGCAACAAATTGTAGCAGGTGTGCGATCATGCCAAATCACTCCATAGGATGAAATCTTCCCCTAGTGCGAAGCATTGGGGATGGGGCAGTGCAATGGGCGTGGCGGTTCGTAATGTGTGCGCAATGCCAACGCCACCAAAGTAACGGGGGGTGAGCGTGACGATCACCCGATTGACCAACCGCGCCTGCAAGAAACTAGCGATCACGGTTGCCCCCCCCTCTACCATCACGCTACGGATGCCCCGTTCCCCTAGTTGTTGCAACACGTGTAGCAAGTCTACTTGTCCGTTTGGGTTGCGATCTGTTTGTAGCACGGTAAGCGCAGGGGCAAGCGTAGGGGGTGGTGGGGTGACGGTGGCAACCCACACTCCGCGCGGATGCGTCAACAACCGTGCAGATGGGGGGAAGCGCAACCGTGAATCCAACACAACAGGTTGGGGGTTTTCCCCCTCCACCCACCGCACCGTGAGCATGGGATCATCACTCAGCACGGTTTGCACGCCCACCAGAATAGCATCATGGCTGGCGCGGATGGCGTGTGTAAGCGTCATGCTGGCGTGACCGCTTAACGCAAGGGCGCGGTGGTCGTGGCTGGCAAGGCATCCGTCTAGGCTTTGGGCATAACTGACGGTGACGAAAGGCAACCCATCTCCGCGCGGTTGGGGACGATAGAAATCAGTCACGGTGATTGTTGAGGTCATCGGGCAAGGTCAACAGGTGATTCATGCGGTTCACTTTGGTTTGTAGATAGTGGGTGTTTTCGGGTAGCAACGTCGGTTCAAGGGGGACGCGCTCCACAATGGCGAGGGTGTCGGTGGTGAGGGCGCGTACCTTACTGGGGTTATTGGTCATCAAGCGCAAACGTGAAACTCCCAAGTCTGCCAAGATCAAATGGGCGATGTGATAATCGCGCTCGTCTTCAGCATGACCCAGCGCAAGGTTCGCATCCACCGTGTCATATCCTTGATCTTGCAAGTTATATGCCTTGAGTTTATCGACCAAGCCAATGCCCCGCCCTTCTTGGCGCAGATACAAGATCAACCCATGCCCGCTTGCCTGAATCATCTGCATGGCATGGTGAAGCTGTTCGCCACAATCACAACGGCGTGACCCCATCACGTCCCCTGTAAAGCACTCGGAATGAATGCGTGTGAGGGTGGGTTCGGGTTGAGGGTGATTGCCTACGCTGAAAACAAGATGCTCTTTAGCATCCCGATTGTTGGTGTAAACCAACAAGTCAAATATCCCATACGCTGTGGGAATACGTGCGCTGACCTCGCGCGTAATAACCAAGGGGGTCATGTTTCATCTATCTCAATTGCTGACTATCTATCCAAGTGTACCCAATTTATCCCCAAACCGAAAAGTATGCTGGGTATAACCTATCATCTTCTCATGAAGATGGGGGATAACTGCCGAATCGTTCGGTTTGTTGTTGATGCACCTGTGCCAGCAAATTGCGCATCTGGGCTTGGATTGCCTCACGGTTGATCGGCTGGCGTAGGGGCGTTC
>JBMOEO010000145.1:0-6713 GCA_049318945.1 Phototrophicaceae bacterium
TTGACCAAGTGGTGACAGTTTTCTTTAACGGCTTGCGCCCCAAGCACTAACCCTAGCGGTACAGGACTTCTATCCAGCGGTTACGGTTGAAAGCCTCAAAGCGGAAGGTGACGGCTTGGTCAATGCGGTCTTGTGGGGCAGGGATCGCCTCAATGAACTGGGCATTGGGGGGCAAGGTGATGATGATCTCCACTGGCTCCGCTTGTTTGCCTGCTTGCTTTTGGATGTAGAGACGGTAACGCTTGAACCCCTCAAAAGATTGAATCCCCACCGAGCCAGTGAAGGGCAATTGCACCCGTTGACGGGTGTTGAAGGCAATTTCTTGATAACCAATGTGCATGGTATGGGTGGTGTTCGCAATGGTGAGGGGGGCAATTTGCCACGTCCCCAAGATGTTCGGTAGCAGGGTTACACCCAATGGTTGAAAGACTTGTGTCCCCACTTGGTAGCGATTTTCACCCAAGAACGGCGGTTGATAGGCTGGGTCTTCTAGGGCGATGCTCTCTAAAAATCCATACTCTATCCCAATATCTCCCCGTAAGGTGTCGTCGGACAACAGTTCTATTTGATATTGAATGCGCCGTTCAACGGAACGCGAGTATTTATTGCCCGTGATGTTAGAATCCGCTACTAATAAATAATCCTCGCCATCAGGAGCAGCCATCTCTCCTGCCCAATCCAACGCGCTAAAGGCGGTTTGCAAGGCGGGGGTAGCACTATATAGCATGAGGTGGCGTTCATTCAGGGCGCGTAATCCTGCTTGCAAGAGGCGCGGTGCGGTTTCAACCTGTTGGGCGCGTAGGGGAAGTTCCTGTAGCATCACGCTATACGCTTGGGAGAGAAACTCATTCTGTTCGCGGTTGAGTTGGATGTCATAAACCAGCTGACGGAAATTTCCCGCACGCAAGGGTTGCTCATACTGTGGGATGGCTATCTCGCCCAATGCCTCCAACAAATAAGTGAAGCCGTCAATATCAATCCAGATGATGTTCTCAATGGGGGCTTGAGGGTTATTGCCCGTGTTGTAATACCATAACGCCATCTCAGCGGTATCAGGGAAATGGGCATACCAGCTATTGCGAAAGGCAGCATAGTGATCGGGTAATCGCTTAGTGAATGCCCACCAATAGGGCAATTCAAAGTCTTGTGCCTTCTCTAGTGGTGGGGCAATCGGGTCTTCGCCGAACGGGGGATAACGCACCTTACGATAGTCATAAGCACGCACGCTCCCTTTGTCCACAATCAACCAACCATACGTACTCACGAAGCCCCCAGCAGTACGAATCTCATCATTGTTGGCAGAGAGCAACAAATAGGGCGTGGGTGCGCTGATGCCGAAAGCCTCATCTAAAGCGGTGGGAGATGCCAATAGAAGCGCGTTGGCGTGGGTGAGTTGGTTAAGGGTGGGTTGCAAGCGACGCAAGGTGCGATAGGACTCTAGCGATAGCGAGGGAATCAACACCGTTTCCATCTGTTGTTGGGCGCGATCCAAACTCACTTGGGCGCGTTCAAAAGAGGGTTGCCCTTCTTGCAATCGTTCAATCAACCGCTCGATGACCACGCTCTCTAGCGATAGCGTGCGGTCACTTTGTGCGCCCAACAACAAGATTAGGGACGGCTTCACCCCACTCATGATCTCAGTCGCCGCGGTAGATAGATCAGTAGCGATGTTGAGCGCGTGAAGCCTTGCCCAAGTGGGGGGATGAACGCGCACCAGTGGCGTTGCCCAACCAATTAAGCGGGTTGCCCGTTGTAACTTACCGTCCAACTGTGCCAGTTCAGCCTCCACACGTGCGAAATCCTGCAGGGTAAAACTCTCTATGGTCAGTTGATTAACGCTGTTTTGGAAGATTTGTGCGCGAGTTTGTGCTTCTTGTAGGGTTAAGAATAAGTTGCCGATGTATAGCAAAACCACACTGAAGAGCGTTGCCACGCCAATACTCCCAACGATGAGGCGACGGCGATTCGTTCGGCGTTGGCGACGTGGGGAGGGGCGACGGCTTGAGGAGGGGGGGGTGGCGGATGGGCGCGTGGGGGGGAGGTCAACCGTGAAAACAGAATTGGTAGGTTGGTCAGGTTGAACGGGTCGGTAGTTGGGGTTGGACATCATGAATCTATTCTATTGGTAAAAATTTGGGGTTTGTTGGGACTTTGCGAACAAACCCATAGGCTATAATGGTATCATGATTTTATTATCGTGTCGATTTAGAATTAGGCTATGTTATCATGTCCACAAAAAATACTTTAACTTCCGTCTTCCGCGTGATACTCACCCTCCTGCTCCCTTTGATTTGGGCGGGGCAATTGTTGGCACAAGAAGGCCTAGAGGGTAGTCAAGAAGACTTGCCCGATGTGTTTGCCACGATTCCTTTACCTCCCACCATTCCCGATGTTCCGTTGACGGAACTGCCCCAAGCCCCCCTCGCACCCATCCTGAACGCGCTCGGCACGGTGCCTCCTGTCGTGGCTGTGCCTTCCGCTTTGCCCCAAACTGTGACCTTCTGTCGGGATGGGGTATTGGTGACAGAAACGGTGGGAGTAGGCGGAGGGAACTTCAGCCAATTCACCCTTGATAACCCTGATGCACGCGGACAGCTGGCTTTTGGTACGTTCGGGGGCGGGCAAGCAACCCTAGAATTGACCCCACGCACAGAAGAGGGCATCCGCTCGGTGGCTGCACGCGCTCAAAGCCGTTTGGCTACCGTGCCCAACGATAGCACCTTGCCGGAAGGGGTCAGCCCTGATCGCGCTTTGTTCGTGGATATTGATGTATTCGGTGCCGGTGATGGAAGCATCACCAACAACTTTGGCTGTGACAAGACCACTTCCCCTGAACTGGAAAAACATTGTGATAGTCCATATGGGCTTGAATGTGCAATTGCCTTCTGAATTGTATCGCCGTAATGTGGCACAAAACAATTTAATCCTGCTCCATCAAAACGAAGAAACAGGACGCTATGAGCCTGTCGTTAACGGCTTGTTCAATCCTGATAGTGGGGTGGTCTCTTTCCTATTGGATGAAACCAGTACGTTTGTCCTCTCAACAGTAGAAGTGATAGAAGTCACCAATGATGAAGGGGAGTTGTTGGTTGGTTCTTTGGTGGGAGAAAAGCTACGGGGTGGTGAGGGAGATGATGAACTGGATGGCTTATTTGGCGTGGACATCTTGGAAGGTGGGAATGGCTTTGACCGCTTGATTGGTGGCTTCGGCGATGATGTGCTATACGGCGGACAGGGAGATGACACGGTACAAGGCGGACCCGGCATTGATACCTTCATGATGAGTGGGGGCATTGATACCTTCATCTTTGATGAAGCGACGGAGGATGAAATCCCCAACGAAGTGGATGATCTCATTCGGAGTGAGCGCGGTATTGCCATTGCGCGAGTGTTTGAAACCGAACAAGGGATTGCCCAAGCGGATGCTACGGTGCTACAAGAGCCAAGCGCAAGCGATCCCACACAAATGAGCGATACTTTCTACTACAACTTCTTGAGCGAGCCAATTGTTGCCGAGCAATTCATCGTGATTCCCGGCTATGATCCAGCAGACTTGGCATCGGTAGTGGGGAAGGTCTTGGTTTATGATCCTGCCAATAGCTTCTTGTACATCATCCGCCCCGACTTGCCAGAAGCTGTCTTGGCAATGGAGTTCTTCTGTGAGGAAGATGTCACCCCGATTGAGTTTGGTGTGCGCGTGTTGCCCTAGTTGTCTTAGACTAAAGGGGGCATGTTCTACATGTCCCCCGTCTTGCACAGTTTTTTACAGTGTTTCTTGTTCAATTAGATGATAGAAGTTATCAAGTTTTGCATTACCATAACCCATAAGATTTCAACTTAAGAAAGCAGTTTTGTTATGGAAAAACCCATTTACCAACGGCTACGTGCCGAACTCCAGCAGATTGAACAAGACGGCTTGTATAAGCGCGAACGTTTGATCGTCTCTCCACAGGCAGGGCAAATTCAGGTGATGCGTGATGGCGAAGCCGTCTCGATGTTGAACCTGTGCGCCAACAATTACTTGGGTTTAGCGGACAATCTGGAGGTCATTCAAGCGGCAAAGGATGCCCTAGATCGCTATGGCTATGGCATGGCAAGCGTGCGTTTCATTTGTGGCACGTTGGATTTGCACCGCCAGCTTGAACAGCAACTTGCCCAATTCTTAGAGATGGATGATGCCATTTTGTTTGCTGCGGCGTTTGATGCCAACGGGGGCGTGTTTGAGCCACTGCTAGGGGCGGAGGATGCCATCGTCTCTGATGCGCTCAACCATGCTTCCATCATTGATGGTATCCGCCTGTGCAAGGCGAAACGCTACCGTTTCAATACCAATGATATGGCAGACTTAGAAGCAAAACTTCAAGAGGCACGCGCCGAAAACCCACGCAACATCTTGATTGCGACGGATGGCGTGTTCTCGATGGATGGCACAATCGCCAATATTCCTGAGTTGCGTCGCCTTGCCGATCAGTATGATGCCTTGTTGATGGTGGATGATTGTCACAGTACGGGAGTTTTGGGAGTGAATGGGCGCGGTACAGCCTCTCATTATGGGTTACATGCCGACATCATCAGCGGTACGCTTGGCAAGAGTTTGGGCGGGGCGGCGGGTGGATTCATTGCCGCGGCACAACCCGTTGTTGACCTGTTGCGTCAACGGGCACGCCCGTATCTGTTCTCTAACGCGCTTCCGCCATCATTGGTTGCAGGTGCAATGAAGGCACTGGAGCTGACTGAACAAGGGGATGCCCTCCGCCAACAACTGCACGCCAACGCCCAGCACTTCCGCACGGGCTTGAGCAAGGCAGGCTTCCGCCTATTGGATGGACAACATCCCATCATCCCTGTCATGCTGGGGGAAGCCACGCTTGCCCAACAACTGGCAGGGCGTTTATACGAATTAGGGGTGTATGTCACCGGCTTCTTCTATCCGGTTGTCCCCAAAGGGCTGGCGCGTATTCGCGTGCAGATGTCCGCTTCCCTCACCACTGAACAACTTGATATTGCTATTGACGCTTTTACCCAAGCAGGACACGAATTAGGAGTATTGTCATGAGAGCATTAGTTAAAGCCCAATCTGCTGTTGGCTTATGGTTACAAGATGTTGAGAAGCCCACGTATGGCGCGGATGATGTGTGCATTCGCGTGCGTCGTACTTCCATTTGTGGGACGGATGTTCACATTTACAATTGGGATGAATGGGCACAACGCACTATCCCCGTCCCCATGACGGTTGGGCACGAGTTCAGCGGGGAGATTGTCGAAGTGGGAGCGAATGTCAAACACTTGGCGATTGGGCAACGGGTGAGCGGTGAGGGGCATCTCATCGGCAATCGTAGCCGTAACAGTCGCGCTGGTCGCTTTCACCTTGACCCCGATACAAAAGGGGTGGGGGTCAATCGCCCCGGCTGTTTCGCTGAATATCTGGTGATCCCCGCCTTCAATGTGATTCCCTTGCCAGATGCTGTACCCTTTGAGATCGGCGCAATCCTCGATCCGTTTGGGAATGCCGTCCACACCGTCTTGTCATTTGATGTCATTGGTGAGGATATTCTCATCACAGGGGCGGGACCCATCGGGACGATGGCTGCTGCTGTCGCACGGTTTGCTGGGGCGCGTCATATCGTCTTGACTGACATCAACCCCTATCGCTTGGAACTGGCTAAAAAAGTGATGCCCGATATGCGCACAGTCAACGTCAAGGAAGAAAACTTGCGCGATGTGATGCAGGAACTGGGCATGCGCGAGGGATTTGATGTGGGCTTAGAGATGAGCGGAAGCCCGGCGGCATTTGAGCAGATTGTCGATACCATGATTATGGGTGGGTCAATCGGTTTGTTAGGGATTCCTAAAGGGCGCACCGAAGTGGATTGGGGCAAGATCATCTTCAAGGCACTCACCATTAAGGCGATCTATGGGCGTGAGATGTTCGACACGTGGTATAAGATGCTGGCAATGATTGAGCAAGGCTTAGACCTTACCCCGCTCATCACGCATCAACTCAAAGCTGAAGAGTATGAACAGGGCTTTGCTGCCATGCGTAGCGGAGAATCTGGCAAGGTCATTCTCAACTGGGACTAATACAATAGAGCCACCCCTTCATCATGAAGGGGTAGCCACTTCGTCATTGACCGCATCATGATGACTAACCACACCGTCTAACAATTTAAGTAAATAACGCATACAAGCAGGGAAGCATGATGGAACGCTTTGAAGATATGTTGACGGGGGGGCATCCCAATTCATTGGGGCGCACCTTAGAAGTTGTGGAAGCGGTGCTTGCCCAACCTGCCTTACTTGAAGAACTGTATCAGTGCTATTTCAGTCAAGATGAGATTGTGCGCTTGCGCGTGTCCAGTGCCATGAAACGGGTGTGCATTGCCCATCAAGATTGGCTTGTACCGTATCTGGATCGCTTGATCGCAGAGATTTCCCAGATCAATCAGGCTTCCACCCAATGGACACTTGCCTTGCTGTTCGGCATGCTAGAGCCAGATATGACCCCCACGCAAAAACAAGGTGCGCTCAAGGTGATGCAATATAACTTGCAAACGGGGCATGATTGGATTGTTCTCAACAACACAATGGAAACCCTAACCAAATGGGCGAAATCAGATGGGGAGCTTCGCACATGGCTCTTGCCACACCTAGAACGCTTATCAGGGGATTCACGTAAATCAGTGGTGGCACGCGCTAAAAAGTTTCACAAGGAG
>JBMOEO010000146.1:0-6566 GCA_049318945.1 Phototrophicaceae bacterium
GAAATCGGGCGCGTTCCCTGCTGATGATAGCATCGAAGCCCCCATTGACCCCGGCGCAGAATCCGCCCCTGCTTATGCGCAAGACGCGGCAGGAGAACAAGTTATCAAAGCGGAGGAAGAGCAACGCCGTTCAACCGTTGGATGGCTCATTACGGCGGCGGTCATCATCTTCGGCGCGATTTTCATCTTCGGCGCGGCGGTGATCTTGACGGGTACTTTGTGGTACTCGCAAATTGCGGAACGTTGGAGACCGAGCATCGTCGCCTTGGCGGACTATGAACCCTCGTTCAATACCGCACTCATCTTGGATGTGGAGGGCAAAGAGATTGCTCGCCTACAAAGTAGCACGGGGGGCGACCGCACGCAAATCAAGCTACAAGAAATATCCCCCTATTTGATTCATGCAGTGGTTTCCACCGAGAACGAACGCTACTTTGCAGATCCGGGTTGGGACTTACAAGCGATCATCCGCGCCTTCTTGCAAAACCTTACCAGTGGAGAAGTGGTGAGCGGGGGTAGCACCATCACCCAACAGATCACCCGTAACTTGATCTTCGCCAATAGCAACGTCTTCACCGAATTGAGCCTTTCTCCAGCGGATCGCAAACTCAATGAGGTGATTGCCGCGGCAGAAATCTCGCAACAATACAGCAAGGAAGAAATTCTTGAGTTGTATATGAATGAGATTTACTTGGGGAACTTAGCCTATGGGGTGCAAGCAGCGTCCGAGTTCTACTTTGACAAGTCCGCAGCAGACTTGAATATTGCGGAGTCCGCCTTCATCGCCGGCTTGATTCAAGCACCCGCCACGTATGACCCCATCACCAACCGCGAAGCCACGCTTGACCGCATGGAGGATGTGTTACGGTTGATGGGTGAGGTCGGTTGCTTGCCCATTCCCTATCAAGCAAGCACGGTGTGCATCACCCAACAGATGTTGGATACCCAAATTGCCATTGAATCCGCCCAAGTGGAAACGCGCGAATACCTCCCACGCGAAAGCATCGTTGAATACCCCCACTTTGTCACCTTCGTACAAGCACAACTTGAGCGTGACTTTGGTAGCGATGAAATCTACCGTCGTGGCTTTGTGGTGCGCACCACCCTTGACCGTCGCTTGCAAGAAACCGCACAAACCACTCTCACCCAACGCATTGCCCAGTCCGCAGGGACGGGGGTCAACACGGGTACAGTCATGATAACCGATGCCAAGAGTGGAGCAATCCGCGCGATGGTAGGAAGTCCTGATTTCAATGATGAGACCATTGATGGACAAGTGAACCTTGCCCTCACGTGGCAACAGCCAGGGTCTGCCATCAAGCCCGTAACGTATGCGGCAGCTTTTGAACAACGCATGACGGATGCAGGACCCACCTATCTAACCCCATCCAGCATCTTGTGGGATGTGCCCACCAACTATCCCGACGGCACGGCAATCTTGAATTTCAATCGTACTTATGCCGGTCCGCTTTCGGCACGGGTGGCGTTGCAAAGTAGCTTGAACGTTCCCGCCGTTAAAGTTTATCAATATGTTGGGAATGAATACTTCAAAGAGATTGCGCAACGGATGGGTTTAACCTTCTTGCCAGAGGCGCAATTCAACCTGACAACAGGGGTCGGTTCAACCGAAGTGCGCTTGTATGACATGATGCAAGCGTATGGCACGCTGGCAAACAACGGACAATTCACCCCCCTCTTTGCCATTGAATCCATCACCGACAAGGATGGGCGCACGGTTGAAATCCCCTCGCGCACAGTGCCCGATCAAGCGATCTCCCCGCAAGTGGCGTTCTTGATGCAAAACATCCTAAGCGACGATGCTTCACGCTCCATTGGTTTCGGCGCAAGCCCCACGTTGTTAACCCTCCCACAATATGCTAATGCAGTTGCCGCGAAAACGGGCACAAGCAATGAGGGGCGTGATTTGTGGGCAATGGGCTTCACCAACAATATTGTGATTGGCTCTTGGATGGGACGACCGGACAACCGCGAGACCTTCAATACCAGCGGTTATATCACCGTCGCGCCGTTGTTCAATAGTTTGATGCAAACCGCCCTCACGGGCACCCAGCCGATCGCCTTCACCAATCCGCCTCAAGGGGTGGTGTTGCGCCAAGTATGTGGTGACACCGGCACGCTCCCCAGCGACGGGTGTACCAGTTTACGCAATGAATACTTTGTGGATACGCAACCGCCCGCGCCTGCTACGGCTGGCTTTGTTGCCGCCGCCGAGATCAACACATGGACAAACCTGTTGGCAAATGAGTTCTGTCCGGGCGATCGGGTGATGTATACGTTTGCCAATATCAGTGATCCTGCCGCCGTTTCATGGTTGAATAGCTATCAAGAGGGGCGCAATGTGGCGGCACGTCTAGGCTTGCCCATTCCGCTTCCACAACCACCCAGTGGCAGTTGTAACCAGAATACCCCCTTGTTGCAAGCAGGCATCACCAACCCAAGCGAGGGTGCTGTTTTGACCACCGCCAGCCTGTCAGTGAGCGGTTCAATTGGTGCCAGCAATTTCGCCAGCTATGATCTGCAGATTGCCTCCGCAGCAAATCCTGAAAACTTCCAGATTGTAGATGGACCTTATCGCACCCTGCCGGTGAACAATCAGGTGGGCGTGTGGAACACGGAGAACTTTGCCAACGGGGAGTATATCTTGCGTTTAGGGATCAACTCCACTGAGGGAGGGTATGCTTATCGCACGGTGAAGGTCACGCTCAACAAGCCCCTTCCCACGCCCACGCCCACCCCACCCCCCATCCCAACCGCGCCTTCGCTTGCGCCGATACTGGGACAACCTACAGCGATCCCGTTTGATAGCCAGTCCATCGGGCTACCAACCCCAACCGCTACCATTAGTTTAGGCGGATGAGTGAAACAACAGGGGCAAGGCAACCATGCTTTGCCCCTCTTCATCTATGCTCAACAAAAGATATTCTCAACATAAAGAAGGAATCCTCAACATGCCCCCCTCAACACTCCCACGCCGTAGCCTGTTATGGATCATCTGGCTGATAGGGGCATCGTTGTTGTTATTCTTTGTAGAAAGCCGTTCCTTGTTGACGGTTGCCACCCATCAAGCAGTTTTAGATGGCACAGCAGAAGTGCCTCATCGGTTCTATGTGTTGCCCGTGTGGCTGGTTGAGGCATGGGCACGCTTGCCATTCTTGCCGTATGAAGTGGCAGTACCACTGGGGCATACCCTCTTGGGGATGGTATTGCTGGGGCTATTTTGGTGGGGCGTGGATGTGTGGATGCAAATCATCTTTCCAGCGGAGCGAGCAATGATCGGCACGCTCTTGACTGCCCTGCTAACGTTGTACACCTACCTAAAGTATCTCAGCTTCATTGGGCATTATTCGTTTGTATTGGCGGCTTGTATGGCATGGGGGTTGGTATGGTCATACCGAATCTTTGGCTTGCCACGCTAACCGTGCTTGCCACCCTTTCCCATCCACTCGGCTTGATGATCCCGTTGTTGCATGGGGTCTTGGCGATGCGCTATCAACGCGAACAACTACGCTGGACGGTGCTTCATGGCGCGTTGTGGGCAGGATGTTATTGGGGGATTCGCCAATGGCAAGGCGTGGCAACGCGCCAAACCTACACCCTTCAGACCATCTTCACCGATAACACCCAACAATGGGGTATTGTCGTGGCGGTCAACCTTGCCATTTACGCGCTGGTCATCGCAACCCTGCGCCGTCTCCCCCATACGCCCCCATACTTACGCTGGACAGCAGGCATCCTCCTCCCCTACCTCGCCTTCATTTTGATATTTGGGCGTTGGGATGAAACGCGCTTGCTCCTCCCCGTGTTGCCCATCGCGGTTGCTGTCCTGTTGAGCGATTCTCATGCTTCCCCCTAAGCAAATCTCATCCTTCATTTAGTTTTATATGCTAAGGTGAAGCGCATTAAAAGATTTGCATAAAGGCTTGTCCTGCGTATGTCGTTCTCTTCTACCCCACTCACCACCCCACCCATCCCTAGTCACATGGGGCGCATCATTGACCCACGTTATCCCACCCATCTTGCGATGTTACTGCTCTGTACAGTAGGGGGGGCAGTGTGGTTCATCCTCACCTTGCTACAAGGGCAGGGGCTTTCCGTTGCCTTCACCTATGCTTTCCGTAGCGCGTTGAACGGATTCTTGACTTGGTTGATTGCACGTGAACTTGACCCTGACCATCAGTTATCAGCTTTTGTGGGGATGGGCATCGCCCTCTTTTTCGTCACCGAATCCAGCGCGGTTGGCATCTTGGTTCTGGCAACCCTCGCCCGTTTGGTGGGGCGCGTCGTCGGTCCCGCCCCGCGCACAACCGATCTAGCGGTCATTGTGCTAGGGTTAAGCGCAGGGATGATCTGGCTCGGCATATCGTACTGGCTCGTTTTGGGGATGGCGTTGGGATTCTTCAGCGATGTCGCGCTAGACTATGCCGACACACGCACCCTCAACCGCCTAACCTTAGCAGGGGGAATCGCCTTGCTTATGGTGGGCATACTGGGTTTCTTCATCCTAGACCAGCCAATTGGCGTTCCGCCTTCCCCTAGAGATTTTATGATCTTGTTGGGGGTGTATATCGGCTACATGATCTTTGCCCTGCGTTCGACACACTTCACCACGCTTTCAGACTTTGGGGAAGCCTACCCCGTGAATGACCGTCGCTTACAGTTGAGCCTTATTATTACAGCGTTGATCGCGCTCACACAACTCAACCAGTTATGGGCATACCTTCCCATTTGGCTGGCAATGTTTGGTACGATCCTATACGCCATTGCGAATAGAATCATATTACAACTAAGACGCACCTAAAGTCACACCATACCCATAATCCCCCTAAAGCACGCCTAAAAGGGCACATTATTCATACGATCCTCATAATCCAATAGGGCACTCATGTTTCTCCAATCTTAAAGCAAGGTTAGGGTTCATGTAGTGTCCAATAGGAAAGCCCCTCTAAATAGGATTTTGCTTATACAATTGATACAAATCCCAATACCTACTCACGATCTTTATTGTTAGTTTAGACAGGGCTACTATGGTAGACAACACAATGCAACCAAGCAATGGACATGAGACCCTTCAGTCGAAACCCTTTCAACCCATCTATCTTGTGGGTGAACCAGAAGTCATCAAGGTATCTGCCAAGTCGCGCTCAACAGCCGTAGCCGGGGCAATTGCCGGCGTGATCCGAGATCATGGTTATGCCGAAGTCCAAGCGATTGGCGCGGGCGCGGTGAACCAAGCGGTGAAAGCACTAGCGATTTCTCGCGGATATTTGAACCGTGATGAAATTGAAATTGTTTTTACGCCATGGTTTACTGAAGTAGACATTAACGGGCAAGAACGCACGGCAGTTCGGTTTGCTGTTGAAGACCGTCGGCGAGTACACGAAGCGCACGCTGTTTAAGCAGTGATATAGGGGAAGCGGAAGCACAGGATGCGCTTGTACTAGAACTTCCCCTTTAGGTAGAAATTCGTCCTTGACGAAGCTGTTTTCGATGATACAATATCTCCTGTTCGTGGAGCCGTCCCCATCGTCTAGGGGCCCAGGACGTGGCCCTTTCAAGGCTAAAACACGGGTTCGAATCCCGTTGGGGGCAACAACACTCAAGAAGATTTTCTTGGGTGTTTTTTATTTCATCGGCAAGTTGCTCGGCACGAACAATCAAAAAGCGATCTGCCCAAGGTTTCAACCTAAAATCCACAATTCGCCGATAATCCAAATCGTAGACAATCTCACTGAATAGATTCCGTACCATTCCTTGCTTATCCTCATCGTCGGCACTGTCCCACAACAACAGATTATTTTCAATCGGTACAGATGCAAATGTATGGCACTCGTGTCTCACTTAAGAAAATATTTGTCACGATGAATCTCTAAAAACTCTTGTTTAGGGATAAATTTATCTGGTAGCGAAATGCGTTGTCCCTCATAAATATTAAATTCATTATATACCGATGGATTAGGGAGATAATTACGAACTATTTGTCCAAGAATGACTCTATACTCTTCATCTAATGTAAAGAAACCACGATCAAAGCCTTTATCATGCAAAGCACAAAGGCACAATCCATTGTGCGGGTTTACTCGTAGGCTTTTATCATCACGCCATGGGACAATATGACTTGCAATTAATAATTCAGGAATCGGCATTTTACACACACAACATTGACTTGAGTAGCTAGTCATTATCAGATTGCGAAAGAACTGCTGACCTAAACGGATTTTCTGTTCTTGTCTAGTTTCCGTTTCCCTGGTGAAGATTATCTCCTCAGTTTCGGGTATATGTGAAGAACTTGCCGAGTATAGAATTTCAACACCCAAAAGTTGGGCATAAGCGATTTCGCTCTCGACAGCCAATTCGTCCCAATGGGTACTGAACTCGTTCCATATATCCTCATCAGCTTGGCTACGATTTTTTAATCCTGTTATACCTCTTGCTTGATGATATGGATCAAGTGATGCGAAGTTAGATAACTTCATTGCTACGGCACTAGGAGAACGCCCGATATGGTCAGCAAGTTTGATGATTTCGGGGGTATGCGTATGATATTT
>JBMOEO010000147.1:0-6266 GCA_049318945.1 Phototrophicaceae bacterium
ACTGCATCCTCCACAGCAGGCAGGATCAACTGATGCCCACGAAAGATAGCGGCGGGGTCTGCACCTGCTTGAAACGATGAGATGATGTTGGAGAAACGCAACAGCAACAACAAACTAACGATGATGGCAAGCGGGAGAATACCGATAAATAGCAAGAACTTAAGGCGTGTTTTCATCATTCGCTACAGTTTTGATCTGCCACCCGTAAGGTTGCGCTTGTCTGAATTTCGCCGATGGTGGCGAGATACCCATACTCCCCGACTGCTTGGGGGGCTGGAAGGCGTAGGACGGCTTTCCCCCCCACCGTGAGCGGTGTGCCATATCCATTTGCCCAGCGAATGGTGAGGATTGTCCCATCAATGACCGCGTTATGTAGCAAGTCTAATACGGTAGCATGAAGTTCAATGCGCTCAAGCCCATCGTTAAGGATGCAATCTGGCTCAAGCGTGAGGGTGATGAAGTGCGGTTCTGTGGGATGTTGTGGCAACAACAGGCGTTGTTCTACTCCCTCCGTCATCACATTCAAGCGTAGCGTGCCGGGCTTTCCGTAACTTTGAACAGCAATCGCCCCAAAGCCATTGCTGACATTGGAAAAGTAAATCTGGCGTTCTCCAATCGGATTCATCAATTCCACCACTATCTTGGCGTGCTTGATGGGGTTGCCAAAGCGATCTGCAACCATGCTGATAATCTCGGTTTGATCTAAGCCATACGCACGAATGCTATTGTCTGTAGTGAATGCCTGCATACTAGCGGGTTGCTCTGCCAAAACAGATAGATAGAAACGTGTTTGTAGCTCACCATATTGGAATACCACCAACGTTGTACCGCTTTGGGTCAGTTTTTGAGGGGCAATCGTCCATTCAGCAATTCCGCCCGTTCCCAGTTGAATGGTCTCTTCAATGCGTGATAAGCCATGAAACGCGACGACCTGCACAGTATCGCCGTCGCTCATATCGCGCACACGGATGAGAGCTGTCCAATCCGTGCCTGCCATCACCTCATCTATCGCTAAAACTTCTAGCAATGGGCGCGAAGTCGCCAATGCCCATCCTCCGTATAGTAGCCCCCCCAAGCATACAACTAGCACAGCCAAGCGGAATGGTCTCACCGTATAAATCCTGTTAGGATCATTTGATCGCTTGCCAAGTCAGTAACTGTTTCATCTAAACGGGGTCCGCTTAAACTGATTAAAACATCCAACTCGGTGAGGTCTTGCGGGGCTGCTACCGTTGGGAAATCTAGCGTCTCGCCGGGCTTGATTGCGAATTGATGATACACCCGTTCCACCCAGACCAATTCACGGTCATGGTTATAAAAAGGTATCAGTCCGCTTGGAATATCAATAGACTGGGTGCCAGCATTGTAGACGCGCTGGTCGTCCAAGCGTACTAGCGGACGCTCCAGATTGTAGCGCGTGGGCACACCTCGCACGACTAACTCCACGCTGGCAATATCCTCTAGGTTGAGGATTTGTGTGGCGTATGCTCCCTCAAAGTCAATCCGAAACGGGGTGCTTTCCATCGGCAACAGTTGATGAACAAATTCAGAAGCGGCTTGCATTTCCCCTAAGCGTGTGCCGTTCTCATCACGGAAGATTGCCGTGAGGGTGACGTGGCTGGGGTATACATCCCGATTTTGCACGTAGCCCACCACACTGACCAAGCCGTTCCACCGCCCATTAAACCGCTCAATCTCAAATTCCTCCGGCACAAAACCGATTTGCTTATGAGGCGCATAGACCACGTTGGCATTGGCAACTGCCAACAAGGTACGGTCTAATACCCCGCGATTGAATGCGCCCTCTGCCAGAGAGGGGATGGGAAGATCAATGAAGAATTGCGGTTCTTCCGTGATGATGAAGGTTTCAGTTGGTAAAGGGGGTGGTTCAACATCCAGCAGAATCCGCCAGCCATCGGCGGTACGTACAAGGCGATGGGTGCGCGTTTCGGGATAAGTTCCCAAAGAAGTGAGCCACTCTAACTCAACGGTCATCATGATGCTTTCTCCCACGCGCTGTTGACGCACAATGCGCAAATTGTTGAGTTTGGAATAGCTTGCCACCAAGCCACCGCGTAAAGACAAATAGCGCATGTATTCATCCATAGTAAGAGGGGTTTTCAACCACTGATAGCTATCAGTGAATCGCTTGAAATCTACATCATCATAGTAGTAGAGAACAATGCGTTCGGGGGCATGTAGCACCTGCCGAACCCCAAACAAACTCAACGCGCCTCCACCCACCAAGACGATACCCAACACACTACCATACAACCAACGCAAAGGACGAAGGCGTAAGTTTGGGCGGATTCGCCGTGTGAGCGTGCGCCACAATTGCCACGTATTCTTTGACTTGGTGCGCGTGTCATAGGGCGGATTAATCAGAAAGAATTGGATAATCCCCCAACGCGACATCACGCTAAACGGGAAAATCTGACTGGGGTGCATGGGTAGAACGGCGGTGAGGGTGAACACAAAGGCGGTGACGAATAAGCTACCAAACGGCAATGTTCCCCACATAATGCGTTGCCAGTCAGGATAATCTACTTGTGGAATTGCGGTTGGAAGTGGGGGGACATCCGCGCGTTCCCATACCACAATACCATTATCCAAGGCACCCACCCGTTGCCATCCGTAGAAATGTAAGAGCGGATCATAAAAGGCATCGTTGCCAAAAATGTATTTGAGGTTGTAGCGTTGGGGTACGCTTAAGATTTGATGCAACGTGCCCAAGCCGGGCAAAGATTGATACTTCGCCCCATCCATGCGCTCAATGGGGGTGGTGGTCATTTCGGGCAAGCGTCGCGCACTGTGATAGTTTCCCTCAACATTGAGCGCGGTGGTTTGCGCCCCAAGCCACGCCATTTGATCTCCAAAGCCAAGCGTCATGTAACGCCATGCGTCGTGATTATCTTTAGAGAGGAAATCGACAATCGGTTGTACATCAATGGACTTCGGTTGAAACTTGCGAAACTGGGTGAGGTTCGCCACGAAAATGGCGATCCCAATCATGGTGACAACGTACAGGGTGGGAATAGCCACTTGCCAAAATCCACCAAAGTGAGCGCGAACCCATCGCCCTAAGCGTCCCTCAGTGATGCTTTCAAACCACACCCCCACAAAAGGCAGGGTGATGATGCTTGCCCAAAAAGTGAAGCGATCTAAGGTGAGGATATAAAACGCCCCGCCTAGCAACTTGGCAGGAATGGGGGTTGTTCCGCCTGTGCCCAACAAAGTGAGCAGGGCAAGCGAGGTGGTCAATATCCAGCTGGAACTTGTCCAGCCCTTATAGAACACATAGGGCAACAGAATGAGGTTGAGTCCCCACGGCACAAGGAAGAACATAATCCCAATTTGTGTCTCTTCGATGAAACTTTCACGGCTACCATGCGGGATGGTCACTTGGGTGATGGGGTCGCTCCGACTCCAAAGCCAATAGGGAAGAACGGTGGTTACGGCTAAAATGATGAACCCCACCCCAAAGATGCCACAACGCACAAAAGACGGCGCAATTCGGCGAATGCGATAGCGAACGCGCAGGGGTAAATCACGCAGGCGGAAGCGTGCTTCTTCGATCTCGCGCTCATGTAACATGGGGGAGCGGAACTTGCGCCATAGTAGCGTTGCCATCACCGGACCGCAAAAGAAGATCATCCCAAAAATGGTGGTGACGTGATGCCCCGCACACGCCACCATGATGATTGCCCAAGAGCGAAAGAGATTCTTGACATCCCCTTCCTCCACATAAAACCAGATGAAGGGCAAGGCATTCAACAAGACCCCCATAACAAACATGGTGGGGGATTGCCCAAAGACATGCACCGTTTCCGCAATGCTACTGGTGATAACCGCAAACAGCGCAGCATAACTGGCGGCTTTGTGCCCCACCCATAAACGACTGAAGCGATAAACGCCCAAAGTGGTGAGTACGGTGGCAATCATCAAGAGCAAGATGTAACCGAGTTTTAGCCCCACCACCTTAGACAAGACGGCGTTAATCTGGTGGGTGAGCGGAGGATAACTCACCATCGTGAAGCCGGTATACCAGCGTTCTTCCCACAGATCAAACCAACCACGTGCATAGTGGTCAGCAAAGAAGATGTGGACGAAGGCATCGTAAGTATCCCACAACGTCCCATTGAGCAATAAGCCTGCATGGAAGATCACCGTTCCCACCAGCGCGAGAATCAATAAGCGATAGTGGCTTGCCCAACGTTGTACACCGCGCAACCAATTGGCATCCTGCCGAAGCAGGCGGATATTCGCTTGGCTTACCGTGTACTCCGCCATAAGACCCCCGCCAACAATACGCTCATGACGGCGATTTGTACCCAAACCACCTGTAGCAACGTCTCATGAAACAAGATGATCCCGCCTACCTGTAACAGCCCTGCAACCAGTGGCATCCAGCTCTCTTTGCCTTCTCCCAGTGAAACGCGGAAAGTGACAATCAAGTTGGTCATGACGAAGAGGGATGCCGCAATGGTGTATAACGGGAGGATGCTTGCCCCTTCCACATACGCCTCACCATACAACAAGCTAATGAGGGGACGCGCGAACAAGCTGGCGATGATGATGAGCGTGCTACACAATACCGCTCCCAAGCCAATGGTGGCAACGAACAGCAGGCGTGTCGGTTTACCAAGCGCGTGCTGACGAGCAATCAAGGGCACCATTAAGATGGTGAGGGGGAGCGTGCTAAAGTAGATGATCCGCCCCATCACGCTAACAGCGGCATATAAGCCGGATTCAACCGCGCCGAAGAAAGACTTGACCAACAAGAAATCGCTGTTGGTGATGAGGGCTTGCCCCACCAATGCCAACGCAACAAATCCCAATAGGCTCATCCACTCATCCTGTTGGGCACGGTTGGGGGATGGGAGGGTGTGCGTTTGGCGGTGCTGACGGAGGGGAAGCCACGCCACAAACCACGTGGCTAAAAGCGATTGCCCCAACGCCCACACCGCACCATCCAAAGCGCGTCCTGTTGATAGCAATAGCCAGCCCAATATCACGCTCACCACAAAGCGCACGATGCCTTCGGCAAGATACGCCCCTGCTAACCAGTAGTAGCTTTCTTTGCCCTGCAACGTCCCGCGGTCAATGCCTGTTGCCACAAAGAACGGGAGTGCTAGGGCAATCGGCACGAACAACATCACCGATTGAATGCGAAAGGCGGTGGTCAAATAGGGGGCAAGACCACCCACCACTAGCGCGATCACAAGACCCACCACCCAGCTATAGCGCGTGGCGTAGCGATAGAGCTTGTCCTGCTCATCCGTTTGCAAGCGGGCACTATACATTGCCCCAAACTTAGCGGATACCGTTTGAATTGCCGACGGCAACAACCCCACGATCAAGTTCAAGGTGATGAAGAACGTGAGCTGACCGTACTCCGCAGGAGAGAGCAACCGTCCCATCACCAGATTATGAATCAGGTTGATGCCACTCACGCCTGTGCTAACCACCAAGAAAATGAATCGCCCTTCTAGCAACTTACCCAGCAATCCCCCTCCATCATCAACATGAAGCAAGGTGCGCACCGCAAAGTCTAAGGTCAGGTGCGCCTGCTCAAATGCCTGTTGGTCAGCAGGATCAAGACGGGGTAGGATGGAAAAGGGATAGGTGAATTCAAGGGGCAAGACCACCGCTTGGGTGCTAATCACATCCAAGATGATCCGCCCATCCTCTGAAGATTTCCACAGCGCGGTTGCCAAATACTCATGTAACTCGGCTTCATCCGTTCCAATCTGTGTGAGCGCGGTTTGTGCTTCTTGAGCAGTGGGAATAGGGGGATGTTTCTGCAAGGTCTTGATGAGGTGGCTAGGCAACAGGATGAGTTGCCCGTCAGTGGTTTGGGCATAGCGCAAATCCAGATCAAACGCGATGCCATCCAACTGATTAACACGCATGCCGGTTAGCGCGATGAGTTCAAGGGTGATCGTTCCGTGTAATACATTCTGTCCCCGACGATACAATTCAGAGAAACGCTTCATGCCTGCCAATCCTCACTTCATGATGCTTAAAACGGGTAGGGCACTCGGTTTTCTGCCCGTTCTGTTGTCAATTTTTTATCGGTTGTGGTGGTAGAATACAGCTATACGATGATTCAAAACTTGACTGAAAGCCACGCACACGATGGAATCGCCATCAAAAACCACACCGCTTTTCTCTACCCTAGCCATCTTGGTTGCCATCAGCATTTACGCCATCATCAGCACCGTGTTGTATGTGTTGATCTTCATTCAACCCACCAAGCCGAACAG
>JBMOEO010000148.1:0-6236 GCA_049318945.1 Phototrophicaceae bacterium
AGCCATGCGTGTTTATGCCATGACCGTTGTGGTACTCATCCACGTGGCATCGCTTCCTGCTCCCCACTTCAACACCATCACCCCGTATGAGTGGTGGGTAGCAAACGTGTTCCATGTGTTTTCCAAAGGGGGACCCCCACTTTTCACCATGATTAGTGGGATGCTCTTGTTAGGGAGTGGCAAAAACGAAACGATTGGGCAATTCTTCAGCAAACGCTTCGCACGGGTTTTGGGTGCCTTTGTCATCTGGGCAACCTTGTATCTGCTGTGGCGGTTGTACTTCAATGGCGAAACGTTGAACGCCACGCAAATTTGGAACGCCTATCTTGTCGGTCCGATGTACTATCACCTATGGTTCATTCAGATGATCTTGGGGCTATACATCGCCACGCCCATCTTGCGCCTATATGTGCGCCAAGCCACCCAGCGCGACTTAAGCTACTTCTTGACCGTGTGGGTGATTACAGTTGCCATCCTCCCCCTCTTAGATCGCTTCTTCGATTTCAAGATCGGCATCGAAATTTTCGTCACCACCGGCTACGTTGGCTATTACATCTTTGGCTACTACCTGCGCGATGTCTGGTTGACCAATCGCCAGATGTTGATCGCGTTGGGGGTGGCAGTGGGGGCGATGCTCTTCACCGAATGGGCAACCTACTTGTTGATGTTGGACGCTGGGGGGGTATTCGATCCCTACTTCTTGAACTACTACAGCATCAATATGATTATCAACGTGGGCGCGTTATTTCTGGTGTTGAAGTCCTTGCCCTATGAAGCATGGCTGGCACGCTTACCTCGTGGGCGCGATGCCATCATCCTCTTGAGTTCGTGTAGCTTTGGGATTTACTTTGTGCATGTCATGATTATGGAGCTACTGGGGTCTAAACGCTTGGGCTTTGAGTTGGCACCCCTCGCCTTTAACCCGTTGTTGGCAATCCCCCTCACCACGTTGGTGACGTTTGTCCTATCGTTTGGCGTGACTGTGATCTTAAAGCGCATCCCGTTTGTGCGGTTCATTGTGCCATGATGATTGTGCTTCAAGGCGTGTTGCTGTTTTACGCGCTCATGACCCTCGCCTTTTTGGGCTTGCGCCTGACCGTGCGCGAGCGTTGGTCATGGGTTGGCTTCTACAATAATCTGCTTCCGCTGGCGATCTACCCCGCGCCCGTTGGCTTGCTAGTGGGGTGGGGGATGGGGTGGCACGCCGTGACGTTAACGCATGCCATGATCTTCTTGGAGGCGGTACGGCTTTATGCGCCGATGTTCATCAAAGCGCGTCCGCCTCGTTCCCCAGTTGCTCCCACCTTGCGCGTGATGACCTACAACGCGCTGGCGGAGTTCAATCCCCCCCACGTCATCGCCGATGTCCTGCTCACTCATTTGCCCGATGTGGTGCATCTGCAAGAAATTCTAGCGGACAAGGCGCAGGCGGTTTTTGAGCAGGTGGCATCCTATTATCCTTACCACGTTCACTACCGCGACCAAGCCACGTTATCGCGCCTGCCTTTCCGTGCTGAAAATCTGGAAGCCTATTGGTTGCAAGCCCCCACCGCTGATCCTATTCGCATTGAGCTAAAGTGGGAGGGGCGCGACCTAGTTCTATACAATGTTCACACCACCCCGCCGATGGTCTTTCAGATGCTACAGGGGCGACCTTATGATAGCCAGTTACGCTCAATGGGCGTGCGTGAGTTGCTAGATTTATTGGCACAAGAGACCGCCACCGTTATGGTGACGGGGGACTTCAACGCCACCGACACCACCGAAGACTACCGCCAGATACGGGCACAAGGCTATCGGGATGCCTTCCAAGAGGCAGGCTATGGCATGGGCTTCACCTTTCCCCTAGCTGGCAACCTTGATCCACGCATCAAAGAGTTTCCCGATGTGATGCCCTTGTTCATGCGCATTGATTTTGTGTTCTATCGGGGGAGGGGCATCCGTGCCCAGCATGCCCACACGCTCAAGGTGGGGCAAAGCGACCACCTCCCCCTTGTGGTGGAGTTCACCCTAGAGGAAGCCTTGCCATTCTCATCTTAGCTTGTGTTCGCTCTACACATTGCCTCATTCTTAAAGAGAAGGTATGATTCCAGTTAAGTTAGATATGGAAAGAGAATGACCATGCCTCGCATTTTTGATAACATTTCAGAGCAATTGATTACGGCTCTCACCCATACCATCCAGTCCTCAAGCAGAGCCGACTTTTGCGTAGGTTATTTCAATCTGCGTGGGTGGAAGCTACTCCAAAATGAGATTGAGCATTGGACGGGTCAAGAAGATAACCGCTGTCGTATTCTAGTTGGCATGCAACGCGCCCCCCAAGAGGAGCTACGCCAGCTATTTAGCTTGAGCAGTGCTGACGATCCAATCAGTGATCCCAAACGCAAACGCCTCAAACGCCAAATTGTGGAGGACTTTCGCCAGCAACTCATGCTAGGTGCCCCCACCAATGAAGATGAGCAAGGCTTGCGTGATCTTGTGCGCCAGTTGAAAGCTAAGAAGGTAGTCGTCAGGCTATTCCTGCGTCACCCCCTCCATGCCAAACTGTATCTCCTGCACAAGCAAGACTACAACACCCCCACGCTCGCCTTCTTGGGCAGCAGCAACCTCACGCTTTCTGGCTTGTCTTATCAAGGGGAGTTGAACACCGAGATTAGCGACTATGACGCTTGTCAAAAACTCACCCAGTGGTTCAATGACCGCTGGGAAGATCGCTGGTGTTTAGATATTTCTGAGGATTTAATCAAGGTCATTGAAGAAAGCTGGGCAAGAGAAGATGTCCTCACCCCGTATGAAGTCTACCTCAAGATCGCCTATCATCTGGCGCAAGAAGCACGCGCCGGCTTAAGTGAGTTCAGGTTGCCGGATGAATTTGCCAACCAACTTTTTGACTATCAAACGGCTGCGGTTCAAATTGCCGCCCACCACCTCAACAAGCGGGGGGGCGTGTTGCTGGGGGATGTGGTGGGGCTGGGCAAAACCCTCATGGCAACCGCCATCGCACGCATCTTCCAAGATGATTACTCGTTAGAGACGCTCATCATCTGCCCCAAGAACTTGGTTTCCATGTGGGAAAAATACGTCAAAGATTACCGCATGATCGCAGAAGTGATGTCGCTCAGTCAGGTGATCCAAAAGCTACCCTCCTTGCGCCGTTACCGCTTGGTCATCATTGACGAAAGCCACAACCTGCGTAACCGCGAGGGCAGGCGTTATAGCGTCATCCAAGATTACATCACCACCAATGAAAGCCGTTGCATCCTGCTTTCGGCAACCCCCTATAACAAGAGCTTTCAAGACTTGTCCGCACAGTTGCGCTTGTTCATTCCCGAAGAGCGCGACTTGGGCATTAAACCCGAACAATACTTGAGCGAGATTGGCGAAGCCAAATTTATACAACACCATCAAGCACCCCTCAATTCTCTTGCTGCCTTTGAGAAAAGCGAATATGCCGACGACTGGCGCGAGTTAATGCGCCTATACTTGGTACGGCGCACGCGCAGTTTCATCCTCGATAACTATGCCGAAGTTGACCCCATCAGCGGTCGTCGCTTCATGCGCTTACGCAATGGCAAGCTATCCTATTTTCCGCTTCGTGTGCCCCGCACCATTCACCTTCAACCTAGCCCACAGTATCAACGCCTGTATTCAGAGCAAGTGGTCAATCTGATTAACGCCCTCAGTTTACCGCGTTATGGCTTGGGGCAACACGTCTCTAAAACCGCCTACAAGAACGCCACCGACGACGAAAAGAAACAGCTTGATAACCTCTCCCGTGCGGGCGTGCGCCTGATGGGCTTTAGCCGTACCAACCTTTTCAAACGCTTAGAAAGCAGTGGCATGTCCTTTTTGCAATCGTTGGATCGTCACCTCTTGCGCAACTATGTTTTCTTGCACGCGCTAGAAAACGGCTTGCCCCTCCCCATTGGTACGCTGGATGCTGATATGCTAGACCCCGCCACTGAGGATGAAGATGCAGAATCGCTCATGACCGCGCTAGACTTGGAAGAGAATAGTGACGCGGACGACTTCACCGAAGCCCTAGTGGCAAACATCGCCCGCTATACCCAACGCGCCCAAGATGCCTATGCCTCGTTTTCTGTGCAATACCGCAAGCGGTTCAGGTGGTTACGCTCCGCCTTGTTCACATCAAAGTTGAAGCATGAGCTAACCAGCGACAACCGCCATCTGCTGGAGGTCATGCGCCTGTGTGGGGAATGGAACGTCTTGCAGGATACCAAGCTACACGCCCTACATCGGTTGATTGTTGAACAGCACCCCCATGAAAAAGTGTTGGTCTTTTCGCAATTTGCAGACACCATCCGCTACCTGCACGACCAACTCACCCAACGGGGTGTCACCCAGCTTGCCGCCGCCACGGGGCAATCAGACGATCCCACGCTTCTTGCCCACCGCTTTAGCCCAATCAGCAACGGCATCACCTTGAACAACCCCTCCGATGAACTTCGCGTTTTGCTTTCTACTGATGTATTGAGCGAGGGGCAAAACCTACAGGATAGTGCCATCGTGCTGAACTATGATTTACCCTGGGCGATCATCCGCCTGTCCCAGCGTGCCGGTCGTGTTGACCGCATTGGGCAACAGGCGCAACAGATTTATTGCTATTCGTTCCTGCCAGCAGAAGGCATCGAACAGATCATCCGCTTGCGGGCGCGGGTGCGTTCGCGCTTGCAACAGAATGGGGAGGTCGTCGGTTCTGATGAACAGTTCTTTGAAGAAGACACCCTCGCTTCTCAACTGCGTGATCTCTACACAGAAAAATCCGGCATCCTTGATTTAGAAGCTGATACAGAAGTTGATCTGTCTTCTTATGCCTATCAGATTTGGTTGAACGCCACCAAGCACAATCAGGCTTTAGCCAACAAGATTGCAGACTTGCCCGATGTCGTCTACTCCACGCGCCACTACACGGGGTCTCCCCAACGCCCGCAAGGCGTGCTGACCTACATCAAGACGGAAGACGGCATAGATGCCCTCACATGGTTGGACGAGCGCGGGGCGGTGGTGACGGAATCCCAGCTGACCATCTTACGCGCAGCGGAGTGTCCCCCGGATATGCCCGCCCAACCGCGCCACCCGTTGCACCATGACCTTGTGCGCAACAGCGTGGAGCGCACCCAACAGGTGGATTATCTGGCGACGCAGGGGGGGCAATTGGGGTCAACCCGTAGCCCACGCCGACGCGCCTATGATCGGTTAAACCGCCATCTGGCACACATGAAGGCAACCGCGCCCTTGTTCGTGCGTGATGACCTTGAGCGCGTCATTGATGATCTTTACCAGCATCCCTTGCGCTCCCTCGCTGCTGACCGCATCAACCGCCAGTTACGCACGGGGGCTTCTGATGAGGACTTGGCGGATGCCGTATTGAACCTATGGAAAGACCGCCAACTCAGCTTGATCCGCGCGGAGGGCGAACGTGACGAACCGCGCATCTTATGTTCACTTGGTCTATTTGACATCCCAACGGAGGGACAGAACCATGCCGATTAACCGCGCCAATGTGCGCAAGCACCTACACAGTTTTGATTTTAGAACCCTCTTCATTGAGGAAATGGGGTGGGAGCATGTCCCTACCAATTCACGCCCTCTCATCCACACCGTTGAGGATAGCTCCTACCATTGCCGACCCATCGCCCAGATGTCCGGCGTGAGCGTGTTTGAGGTTTACTCTGCCGAGTCTGTCAGCAAGCTGCCCGATGCCAAAACGCGCCGTGCGATCCATGACCACATTCAAAAACTTTCGCACGAGAACCTGCTCATCTTTTTGGACAGCGACCGCGAGCGTAGCCAAAGCCTGTGGTATTGGGTCAAGCGTGTCGAGGGGGGTTCATCCAGTCCACGTGAACTTTTGTATCTCAAGGGGCAAACTGGCGACTTGTTCTTGAGTAAGCTGGATGCTATGGTCATTGAACTGGATGACTTGCGCTCCGACGGCACCCTCCCCATCACCGAAGTCACCCGTCGCCTCGCCGAATTTCTCGACATTGAGCGCGTCACCAAAAAGTTCTATGACCGCTTCAAGCGCGAGCATGATGTGTTCATGGGCTTCATCGAAGGGATTCCCGATGAGGACTTACAGCGGTGGTATGCCAGCGTGATGCTCAACCGCTTGATGTTCGTCTACTTCATCCAGAACAAAAACTTCTTAAACAACGACACCCGTTATTTGCAGAATCATCTTGACCAAACTGAGGGCAACTTCTACCGTGAGT
>JBMOEO010000149.1:0-6167 GCA_049318945.1 Phototrophicaceae bacterium
ATCAACAGCACTGGGGGAGGCTGTTTGTGCGTAGCCTTCCCCCGGATCAATGGTGGTCTTGGCGCGTGGTGCTTCCGTCGGTGATGCGCGGTGCGCTTAAGCAGGTTGTGCGCTGGGGGGGAGCATCAGGTGACTGAAGAAGTAACCCACGAACGCCCCTAAGCATGGCACGCCTGCCCACATGTGGATTTCCCACCATAACGCGCCTTCGCCAATTTGTTGCCCGGTAAAGTTCACCGTGAGTAGCATCCCCAATAGCAGGACAGCAGGCAGGGTGGTGGCAAACAAACGATATTGCGTGGGGCGTTGTGGGCTAGGTTTGAGAATAGCCAATAGAATATCCCCAACGATTCCACATGCCAAAAAGCCTAATGAATAAGTTGTGAGCGCAGTTATCAGGTCTTGACGGGATAGATTCAAACTCATCAGGCTCATCATCAATCCGTTGAGCGCGAACAAAAAGGTGACGCTCCCGATCGGCAATGACCAGCGGTGCAAGAGGTAGTACACCATCCCACACACCACGACAGTAGGAATTAAGAAGCCCATCAAGCCGCTTATATCGGTTAGGTAGACGAGGCTGGCTGGGCGCGTTCCGTTCAATAATCCCAAGTTGATGGTGTAATAACTGTACTGGGAAAAGAAGGTCATGATGCCAATCATCGCCAATACCCCCATCAAAATGGGTAAGAAGGATACTCCGCGAGTTTGCTGATCCGATTGCCATGCCGCACGTAGGGGCGTGCTGGCGATCAAGAACCCACTGGCACCAAGCAACATGTGGGTTGGGCTGAGTAACGCCTCAATGCCTTCTTCAATCCCGAAGAGCGTATGCCAGATTAAATCGCCAACGCCTGCCACGCCAAACAGGAACACCCCCACTAACCCAAGCATGTACCCTTTGGGCAAGGCGTTGCTAAACGAATAACCGCGACGAACATTGACGAATTGCGCAATCACAAAGATTGCCCCTGCCAGCAGATAACCGCTATACAAGACGGCGTGATAAACCGTGAAGAACGATTCATCCACGCGCCCGTGTGTGTGTGCCCACCCGTCAAAGTAAATCCCACTCACAAATAACAAGCCTGCGATTGCTACCAGCCAATCTAGGATGGGCATGCTTGCGACGCGCTGGGAGTGGCGTGTGCGCATGGAAGAAGAAGCGGAGGTAAGCGTGGTCATGCGATAAGTCCTTAAGAACGTAAACCTTCCTTCTTAGTATACCCCAATTCCTAAAAGCCTGTCAAAAGAATGCTCTATGATGCTAGGTGAAATCGGGTAAAATGAGCAATCGGTGAAAAACAATTCTCAAGATCATGTCTTCTTTGTCGCTTTCGCAATTGCAAACCGATCTTTCCGATCCCAACATCAACGTTCGCTGTCGGGCGATTTATGATTTGGGTGAGTATGGCACGGAACAAGCCATCCAAATTATGCTCATTGCTATGGAAGACCCCCACTGGAAAGTACGCATGTTGGTGGCACAGATGAGCGGCTCGCTCGCCACGCACAAAGCCATCCCCCACCTGATTGAATGCTTACAACACGACGTGAGCGCACGGGTTCGCAAAGAGTGCGTCACCGCGCTGGGGCGCATTCAAGGGGAATTAGCGGTAGAGGGGTTGTGCTTTGCATTGACCGATTCTAGCCGTAACGTCCGCCGAAGTGCGGTGCAGGCGTTGGGGACACTCCAAGATCACAAAGCCGTTCCTGCGCTCATTGGGGTCTTGTTGACCGATACGGATAGTTATGTGCGGTGGGATGCTGCCCAAGCGTTGCAAAAACTTCATGCGCTGGATGCCATTCCTGCTTTGATGGAGTCGCTCACCAGCGATGAGAATAGCTACGTGCGTTATGCGGCTGCTGCTGCGTTGGGCACGCTAGGTAGCCCGCATGCCATCCCATCGTTGAAGCACGCCATCCAACACGATGAAAATCACCATGTGCGTTATGCCGCCGTGTGTGCCCTCAGCTTGATGATGGAGCAACACAAAAGCCAAATCACCCTCTTTGAGGGATTATTGCTTGCCCTCAATGATGACAATACCCAAGTTTGGCACGCCGCCGCCGAAGCGTTGTGGACGGTGGGGGAGGAGGCGATGCGCTTTGTTGTCTCACGCTTGACGCACCCTCAGCACGACGTGCGAACGGTCGCGCTGAAGGGGGTTTTGTGGCTGTCTGCCGAATGGGATGATGAGACGTTGCTCCGTTGGGTGGATGCTGACGAGGCATGGCTCTTCAACAATAACCCATCCTACAACTAAGGCAACGCGCTAGAAGCCTCTGCATCCATAAACCAGCGTAAGCTCCCCGATGTGGGAGCAATGAGCTGGATGGGGTATTGTTGTGGGTTCATCTCTTCGCCCAAAACTTGGGCAACCGTATTTGCTTTTTCCTTGCCACTCACCACCACGCCTATTTCTTTCGCGCTGTTGATTGCCCAAGCGGTTAATGTGATACGTTCGTGAGGAGGGACGGGGGCGCGATTGGGCATCACCCGATGGTGCGTCTCATTCAATGGAGGGGTATGGGGGAAGAGGGATGCTGTATGCCCATCCGTGCCCATCCCCAAAAGCACCAGATCAAACAAGGGTGCGCCCCCGTCAAAGAATGCCTTGAGCATGCGCCCATAGTGCATTGCTCCCGTTTCTGCCCCTAGTTCCCCCTCCATGCGGTAGACTTGGGCGCGGGTGTGTTGCAACCAGGCTTGATGAATGTGGAAGTAGTTGCTATCGGGATGCTCTGGGGGGACGGCGCGTTCATCCACAAAGAAGATGTGTACCTTCTCCCATGCCAGCGCATCCCTGTAGGGAGCGGTTGCCAGCAAGGCATAAATCGGTAGGGGGGTGCTTCCGCCGGAGAGTGCCAACGTGAAGCGGTCATGCTGGCGCAAGCATGCTTCCCCGTGTTGGATGATCCACTGGGCGACTTGATGGTGAAGCGCAGGCAAGCTAGAAGCGCGTGTGATTGTGGGCATGGTTGCGCTCATTCCTTAAGCGACAACTTCCACGCATGACCATAGCGTGCCAATAGGTCATCCGCAGATTGTGGACCCCAAGTGCCTGCCTCATACGTCTCCAGCGGAAAATCAAGGTTGCGCTCCCAATATTTGAGGATGGGATCAACAATCTTCCATTGCGCCTCAATGCCATCGGCACGGGTGAACAGGGCAGCATCCCCATTGAGTGCGTCGCTCAACAATCGCTCATACGCTTCAGGCAATGCACCATGCCCAAACGATTCCTGATAGTTGAAGTCCATCACCACAGTGTGCGTCTCTTGGATGGTATCGGGGCGTTTTGCCTCAAAGCCTAAGCAGATGCCTTCGTCGGGTTGGATGCGAATGGAGATCCAGTTAGGGCTGAACCCTACCCGATCGCGCACGCCAAAGATATTGTGCGGTGGGCGTTTGAATTGCACCACGATTTCGCTGATCTTATGCTTGAGCGACTTGCCCGACCGTAGATAGAACGGCACGCCTTCCCACCGCCAGTTACTCAACTCTAGGCGCAAGGCGGCATACGTGGCGGTTTGGCTGTCGGATGCCACCCCTTCTAGCTGGCGGTAGCCCTTGATTTGTCCGCGCACGGTATGCTCTGGCTTGAGCGTGCGCATGGAGCTAAGGACTTTCGCCTTCTCATTGCGAAGCGCGTCCGCCTCAAAAGAGGACGGTGGCTCCATCGCCACCAATGCCAGCAATTGCAGGAGGTGATTCTGGAACATATCGCGTATCACGCCCGATGAATCATAATAGGCTGCACGGTTGCCCACGCCCACTTGCTCTAACACCGAGATTTGAATATTGTCAATGTAGTTACGATTCCAGATCGGCTCAAAGATGCTGTTGGCAAAGCGGAAGAACAGCAGATTTTGCGCGGTCTCTTTGCCTAAGTAGTGGTCAATCCGATAGACTTGATGTTCTGTGAACACCTCATGCACTTTGTGATTGAGGCGGGTTGCGCTTTGCAAATCATAGCCGAACGGTTTCTCGATGATGATGCGTCGCCAGCCTGCTGGGGTTTCGCTGGTCATATTCGCCATGCCCAAGTTCATCAGGGTGGGTTCATACAGACTAGGGGCGGTAGAAAGATAGTAGAGGCGGTTGCCGTGTTCCCCTTCTTTTTCCTGCAAGAAGCGATTGAGCGCGTGAAAACTCTCTAGCTCGGCGGCATTCCCTGCCACATAGTAGAGGTTTTCTACAAAGCCCGTCACCATCTCATCTTGAAATGTTTCTGCGCTGAAGGTTGCCAACGCCTCGCGCATCTTCTTCCGAAAGTCTTCATGCGTAAAAGCAGTACGAGAGACCCCCACAATCTGAAAGGATTGTGGCAGGCGTTGCTTGACATACAGGTTATACAAGCCGGGGATCAGTTTGCGGTGGGTTAAATCTCCCGACGCGCCAAAGATGATAATGCTGGTCAGGCTCATTCGGGAGTATCCTTCTTTAAGACGGCGTGCCCACCAAACTGATTGCGCATGGCGGCAAGGATTTTATTGGCGTAGGCATCATTGCGACGGCTTTCAAAACGGGCGAAGAGTGCCGCTGCGATGACTGGGGCGGGGACGGATAGCTCAATGGCGGTGTTGACCGTCCAGCGTCCTTCGCCACTATCATTGACGTAGCCAACAATCTCGGACAGGTTGGGGTCTGCTTCGAGCGCGTCTGCGGTCAGATCAAGCAACCACGAGCGCACGACGCTTCCGTGTTGCCAAATGCGGGCGATCTGATGGGTATCTAGTTGGAAAGCCTCTTTCGCCTTGAGGATTTCAAAACCTTCAGCGTAGGCTTGCATCATCCCATATTCAATCCCGTTGTGTACCATCTTGGTGAAGTGTCCGCTTCCGCGCGGTCCGACATGCCCCCAACCGCGATCAGGCGCAGGCGCGAGCGACTCAAAAATAGGAGCCAGCGATTGCACCGCTTCGGTCTCTCCCCCGATCATCAAGCTGTAGCCTTCGGTCAAGCCCCAAATGCCCCCGCTTGTGCCCACATCCACCATGTGAATACCCATGCTGGCAAGCCATTCTCCGCGTCGGAGCGTTTCGTTATAGTTGCTGTTGCCCCCATCAATTAAGATGTCACCTGCTTCTAGCAAACTGGATAGTTGCATCACCGTTTGCTCGGTGGGGTTGCCGTCCGGCACCATGATCCACACCACGCGCGGAGCCGATAGGGTGGCAACCAACGTCGCCAAATCTGCTACACCCGTCACCTGTGCGTGGGTGCTGGCGGTCGCAACCGCGTCCGCGTTCAAATCCGTGACGACTAACGTATGACCTGCGTCTGCTAAACGCTTGGTCATGTTTGCCCCCATCTTGCCTAATCCAACCATGCCTAATTGCATCGTAAAAACCTTTCTCAAATAACGAAACGATAGATGATTCTATGAATAGTGGAGGGGGTAACGGCGCAAGAACCTTACGCCGTTGCCCAATTTTTACCGCTCTTTAACCTGTAGCGTTGCTAAAGAGCGTGAACGAAGCAGGATCGTGAGGACTTAGGGGTTGATGAACGTATTGCCTTCACCATCGGTATAGCTTCCAAATACATGGTTAGGGCTGTTGCCTGTGAAGGTGGTATCGGTGATGGTGAGGGTATTGCCGGTATTGCCGTTTAAAATACCCCCACCGCGGTCGGGTGTGCTGTTGTTGTTGATGTTGCTATTTGTGATGGTCATTGTCCCTGTGCTGCTGTTGTTCAGGGCACCCCCTCCCACAAGCGGATCAACACTGTTGTTGTTGGTTGAATTGCCAGTGACAGTGGAGCCGCTCATAATTAGCGTGCCATTGTTATAGATGGATCCGCCACTATAGGGATCCACCCCACCCGTCAGCGTTAAGTTATTAATGGTTAGGGTGACACTTGCATTTACTAGGAAATGCCGTCCTGCTTCTGATGTACCCAACCCCGATGCAGTCAAAGTAAAGCCCCCACCTTCAATAGTCGTATTGCTTGCGATGGTGGCAGCGGTATCCATGGTACAACTGGCGGTCATGGTGATATTTCCACCGGCGGCGAAATTGGGGCAACCTGCAGGTGTACTGGTTGCTATAGGGGGGGGGATGTCGGTGGGTGTAAGGGTTGCTGTAGAGGTAGGTGTATAAGGCACAGGCGTAGCGGTGGCAGGAACGCCGGGGTCAATGGTCTGGGTGACTTGCGGTTC
>JBMOEO010000150.1:0-6161 GCA_049318945.1 Phototrophicaceae bacterium
GGTGCTATACACTCCATCGCGCGTGCTACCCCCATTCACGGCGGTGAACATCCCCAGCGCAACCGATACCCACGGGAGGTATAGCGCAACCGCCACCAAGCCCAAGCCATTCACCACCCACCACGTGCGATCCTTCTTCCCCCACACCACATGAAATAATCCCAGCGGAAGCAATGCCAAGACGCTTAAATATTGGGTGTAGACCAAGCCTGCCATCCCTCCTACTAGAGCAAGCATCGCCCAGACGTGGGGGCGACGGTGCATCACTTGCCAGTATGCCCATATCACCACGGCATGAAGCCCCACCAACAGCGTATACATGCGCATTTCATGCCAGTAATGGCGATAGAACGCGCTGGTGGCAAGCACAACCGCCGTCCACAATCCGACAGAATGCCCGAATAGGGTGCGTCCTGCGCGATAAGTGAGTGCCACCGAGAGGACACCCAACAGATAGGATAGCGTCCGTCCACTGAACGGACTCCAGCCGATGAGCGCGTTCCAACTTGCCAACAGGAAGGAATAGCCCGGCGGGTGGATGGGGTCAACCGCTTTGATCTGTCGCCAGATTTCCAACAGGGAGAGCGGTTGGGCAAGGGGCACGCCTTCATAGCTCACCCCCCCGGCATTGAACAACGACCACCATTCATCAAACCATAGCGCGTCGGCGTTCAACATGGGGATGTTCACCCACGCCACCACCAATAACACCACCACCAAAAACCACAAGTTAGCGCGAGTGAGAGGGGAAACGGGTTTCAGGGTTTTGCTCCTTGTGTACTTCACAACATCGCTTAAGCGCATCATAATTCCACAACACGACAGCATCATGAGGGATAAGCCAATGCGATTTGAGCTATATACTGATAAAACCATAGCACAGTGTGTCCGACTCATCAACGAACGCCTACTCCTCAAAGAAACCAAGTCGCGCCCTGCGGTAGATGGCTGGGTGGACAAAAGCGGTAAGTTTAGCATTTCGATTCAGGGGAAGGTGTACAAGCGGTTCAACTGGCGCACGCGCATGCGTGCCCACATCGAACGGCAATCAGGGCTTTCTGTGGTGCATGGGGTTGTCCCCAGTGGGCTTTCACGCAACGGCATCCGCTTGGTGGTGGGGGGCTTCGTGATCTTCGTCCTGTACCTGCTCAGTCAGCAACAGGTGGTGGGGGCAATCTTGCTGGGCTTCATCACCTTTGGGATCACCATTCCATTACAAGGGGATTACAAGAATCATGATCTACTACTGTATGAGCTAGAACGCACGCTAGAAGCAAAGCCCGCCCCGCCCAAAAAACCAGCCAAAAAGTAGGGGGCAACTTGCCCCCCCATATCGTTATGCTCAACTAGCTGATGAAGCCGGTCTCGCGTAGGATGTCGCGTGCTTGGCTACGGTTGAGGTCAAGGTCATGCACTATGCTGTAGGGTAGGTTATGCTCACGCGCATATTTAGGCAACTCAATCAGCGTCTCCTCCATCAAGTCAACGGGCAATTGATCGAGCCGAACCCCCACATATTCAAGCGTGCGTCGGATGTTTTGGATGTCTTGCTTGTGCAACGCCCCAGCAATCAAGATGCCCGGTCCCACCATATCGGCATACGGCACTGCCTGCCCATCGGTGATCTTGGACTCGATGGCATAGGCGAAGTATTGCTCGCTCCCTTCTTGGGGGCGGTTATGACCTAGTTGGTTGGTGAGCTGAACTTCCATCGCCACCAAGTCCATCAGGTTGCGCATTGCGTCCTCTTTGCCTTCTCCCACACCCGCAGCAATTTGGAACGCCTGCTTGGCAATGCCGGCTGCCACGCTTGCTGCCCACGCTTGATAGCGCGTGTCGGAGGTATTCTTGTTGTGGTCGGCGGCATATCGCCAATCGAGCAAGCCCGTCACCATCGTCAACAGTTCTAGGATTGCCGCGCCACGCACGCGCTTGGGTGCCCGCGCAATCACCGCCCAATCAAAGATCAACCGCTCAACGGGTCCTGTGGTGATGTATTCCACCACGCCCCCTTGACGCGCCGCCACCAACGCCGTGAAGAAGCCGTCTACACTGAGCGCGGTTGGAATGACCGTGACGGGGAGGCTGTTCTTCCAACCGATATACTTGGCGACATCACACACCAAGCCCCCACCCACCCCATAGATTGCCCCAACTTCAGTTGGGATAGAATTGGCAAGGCTGTCCAGATACTCAAGGCTGGCAGTGTGAGGTTCTGCTTGAACCACAATCGGAAGCCGAAGATCATTCTTGCAGGATTCCCACGATTGCTTGCCCGTCACTAGCGCGATGGGGCGTTTTTCTTCTATGCTACGCAAAGAACTAACTTCTATTTTCGGAAGGGGCCAGATATGGGTCATGAAATGAGCCTCCTTAGTGCGAGGGCTATACAGGATCATCGAAGATTATCCCTCAAATATTAGACTGAATTGAAGGGAATTGCCAGCGAACACTTGCCCAATCTTGCCTGATCGTCAACAATTGAAGTGTTTGCCTGTTAACTGATGTTGAGGGTTAAGGTTATGGAGTTAGAAAGTCCACTACCGAGTAATGACGAACTTGTCCAACTCGGTCAAGCGATCAATTGGCGCACTATTGAAGACCATCGTTTACGGTTCAATCAGATTGTCAGCCAGCTGGCTGGTGATGCTTCTTTGGCGGATACCCTTCCGCTAGATCAGATTAGCGAGTTTGTGGGGGCACCTGTGAAAAGCTACTTCCCACAGGCAGAGCTTTCCTCCCCCAATATTTTGTACATAGAAGAGCAGGGCTATTCCTACGTGCTGGGCAGTTATGTCAGTGCGCGGTATCGCAAGGGGGAGGCAATCATGAAATCCATGACCCCCTACAACCTAAACCCAGCCATCAACCATACCAACCTGAATGAGACGGATACCCCCACCACGCGCCTTCGCGCATTGGGTGCAGAGATCGAGCTAGGGCTTTTGCATGCCGACGGCAGCAGCCCCACCGATGAGGATATGTTGGCGTTTGAACAACACTACCAAAACAACGCCCGCCGTCTGGGGATTACCCCCCACGTTGACCACGAAGCCTGTCGCTACCAAGTGGAAACCCACATTGCCCCCTCGGTTGGCTATCTTGAAACGCGCCAATCGTTGGATGGTATCTTGCAGGCATTGGTTGCCAGCAGTGAATCCGCTGGGGTGATTACCGCGCTGTTGCCCACCTATCCCACTGAATCTGACTTTGCCATGAGCAACGACCCCAAAGTACAAACGGCGGTTGATCTCATGTTGCACGTTAACTCGCTGTATCCTGAATATCCCAAACGCCTAGCAGAGGCGCACACGCGCTATCATTGCCCCGTTCCCTATCACCATGTTGAGATGTTCCGCCTGCAAGGTTGCCACATCCACTTGGATATTGCCGGACGAAGCGAGGCATTGGGCTTGTTCGCCTTTTACACCATGTTGCGTAGCGCGTCCGCCAGTGCCAACGCCGCGGTTTTGAAAGGTGGACCCTTTGCCAATGGCGTATGTGATACAGATCGGTTATGCTTGCGCGAATACTTACGCCATACCACCATCACAGGCAACTATATTCACATTCCCACCAGCCCCCACCTTAGCCCCAACGGAATGGACAACTACGCCGGATTGTTGAACTCCGGCTTTGTGAATGCCCCGGCGCGGGCGATGTTGATTGACTATGACATGAACCCGCCCATTTCTGCTATGCACAATCCTCTCGGGCGCGTTCGTCCGGACTTGCGCAACAGCAAGCGGATTTGTACAGTTGAAAGCACGGGCATGCCTGCCAACATCAGCAGTGGGCGCATGGCGGCAGTGTTGACTGATTTTGAATTTAGCCATACGGCGATGGAGCTATACTTCCGTAAACACGGGACGAACCTTGAGCCGATGTATGAAGATAAGACCATGTGGTCGCTTTTGGGTCCGTTACCCCATACAATGTATCTGGACATGCACGAACAATCTGACCGTTTTTGCACCGATATGACCCTAAAGACCGCCACTGGGGAAGAGATGTCCCTAGCGGAGTTCTATGATCGCAAGCGCGTTTACATGCACAAAGCGTTGTTTGATGTGCCGGGCATTTCCCCGCGCAACATTGATGATGTCTATATGAGTTTCATCCGCATGTTAGAGCCTGCCAGTGGGCAAGTTGCCCACACGATTGAGCAGTACATTGTTGATCCTAAACTCCGAAGCACCGGCAACTGGGGGCAAATCCTGCGCAATGCCTTCTTAGAAGAAGGGGGCGTATTGGGTAAGTTCCAACCGAACGAAGTTTTGCGCGTGGTTAACCGTGTGCATAACGCTTTAAGAGAACGCTATTTGGTGGCATCATAACCTATACCATGCTTCAAGGGGTGGGTGGGCAACCTTGCCCGCCCCCTCTATGATCTAAAAATACTTAAACGCTTGGACGTTTTATTGCAGGATTGTATACGAAAGTGACAATATTGGAGGAATCACCTGACCCCATGATGGGTTGGGTTTAATTTGTTATGGTGAAAAAAGTTCGAGTGTTGCCACTAGGTGGCTTGGGTGAAATTGGTAAGAACATGACCGTGTTTGAGATGGATAATCGCGCGATTATCGTTGACACCGGCATCATGTTCCCTGCTAATGACATGTTTGGGGTGGATTACATCATCCCCGATTTTACATATCTACAAAACCGTGATGACTTACGCATTGATGCAATCCTGTATACACACGGACACGAAGACCACATCGGCGCGATTTGCCACGTTTTAGAGGCGTTCCCGAATGTGCCAGTCTATGCCACGCGCCTAACCGCCGGCTTGATTGAGGTCAAACTGCGTGAGAAGGACATGGCAAGTGCTGCTCCCATTCATATCTTTGAGGCGGGGGATTTGCTAGAGGTGGGACCTTTCACCGTTGAAAGTTTCCATGTATGCCACAGCATCCCCGATTGTGTGGGCTTTGCCATCAACACCCCTTATGGGCTAATCGTGCATACGGGGGATTATAAATTTGACAATACCCCCATCGACAACAAACCCCCGGACTATGCTCGCCTTGCTGAATACAGTCGGCGTGGGGTGAAGTTGCTCATGGCGGATAGCACCAACGCCACCACAGAAGGCTGGACACCCTCTGAATCGGTCATCAGCGAGGCGTTTGATCGCGTGTTCCGTAAGGCGAAGGGGCGCATTATCGTGGCAACCTTTGCTTCGCTCATCTCGCGCATTCAACAGGTGGCGGATGTTGCCCAACGCTATGGGCGCAAGATGGCAATCGCCGGTCACAGCATGAACCGCAATGTGGACATTGCCCGTGATTTGGGGATGTTGAACATTCCCGATAGCATGTTGATTGACCTCAACCAGATTGACTTGTTGCCTCCGCATGAAGTCATTGTCATGGCAACGGGGGCACAAGGTGAGCCGTCTTCCGTGCTAACTCGCATGGCGGCGGGGCGGTATCGCATTGAAGTAACCAAAGGGGATACCATCATCATCTCTGCACACACCATCCCCGGCAATGAAGAGATGGTTTCCCGTCGTATCAATGACTTGTTCCGACGTGGGGCAGACGTGATTTATGATGCCCTCGAAGCCGTACACGTTTCAGGACACGGCAACCGCGAAGACATGCGCATGATGATTAACCTCACCCGTCCCGAATACTTCTTGCCCATCCACGGGGAGTTACGCCATCTACACGCGCACGCTCAACTGGCGCGTGAGAGTGGCATACGCGGTGAAAATATCATGGTGGTGGAAAACGGGCACGTTATCGAACTGGATAAATACGGGGTGCATATTGCCGAGCGCGTGCCGGGCGGTTACGTCTTTGTGGACGGCAACGGCGTGGGCGATGTTGGGCGTGCCGTCTTGCGTGATCGTGAGATATTGGCGCAAGATGGGTTTGTGATGGTGGTCATGAATGTGGACTCTCGCAATAATCAGCTGATGCAAGACCCAGAAATCATCTCGCGCGGGTTTGTGTACCTGCGGGATGCCGGCGACATCATCGATCAGATTCGCGCGTCGGTGGCACGCTTGACCAAAGAGAACCGTAAGGCTTCGGTAGATGCGCTCCGTCGTGAGATTGAAGACGGGCTTTCGGCAATGATCTACTTAGAGACGCGCCGCCGCCCGATGATCTTCTGCGTGGTGAATCGGTTGTAGCGTTCCCCCCCCA
>JBMOEO010000151.1:0-5976 GCA_049318945.1 Phototrophicaceae bacterium
GTTAGTGACTGATCCATCTGTGTGAATGTACGTAACCCCAAAGAAATCCACTCGACATAGCCACCCATCAAGGCATGATAGTGCTGTTCAACTTGGGGGTTGGTACAAAACGCAATGAAGCCCTCCCCCATGTCGAGGTTAGGAGTAGGATGGGTCAAGGGGATTTTTAAGGTCTCGTGCTTCACCCCCCAATAGAAATGATCTGGTCTATTAGAATCACGATACACTACGATACTCCCTACCGTCGCGCTCAGCAAAATGAAGAGTTTCGCATTTTGAGGGGACTGAAGAGCATCATACATACGCATGGAGATGAGTAGATTTTCGCTTAGGGAAAACCATTTTGGGGACTTATCCAACAGGCGTACCGCCGTCACATCCTCTACGCGCGTATGGGTGTTCAACCGTTGGGCTGTTGTCAGCTTCCTGTAGGCGCGTTGGGCTTCTTGATATGCCGTTATCTGGTGCAATGGCGCAAGGTCTAAAGTGGAAAAATAAACGTAAGCGTGGTTAGCACTAATCCCTCGATAGGTGGGATTCAGCTCCAATCGGTTAGCAAGATTGGTGCTTAAACTGTGGGAAATATGGTCATAGTTTGGATCATCTTTGGGGATGCCCACATAGTTACCTAAGCGCAGTTGGTTAGTTTGGGTTTGCACCTTGAGGAGTGGTGACAGTTGAATATGCTCTGCAGATTCTACCCGTTGCCGATCAGCTGAATTGTGGGCATCATTTAGATAATTCCAGATAGTTAGCTCTTGCCAAACGGGTATAAAACGCTCAGCGATGATTGCACGCCAAGCCCGATAGTTTTTCTCTTTGAAGTCCGCTTCGTTAATTAAGGCGCGTCCATTGATGGACAGATTGATAGCAGTGGATGACATGACTTCCCACTTCAATAAAGTAGGTAGGTCATGAAATGCGTCCTTATATCCACGATATTGCGCTTCGTTCCAATTAGGATTAGATAGTGAATACCCCACTTGTGAAATGGCTTGGGCGGATGGGGTGTGCTGGGCATATCCAACCAATGACTGCTTTCCTTCCCAGACATACGGAGCAACCTTCTTAACAGAGGTGATGCACTCCTCGACAAACTGATCCAACAGTTGGCACATGCGCCGTAGATTCCATACAATCACCCGTTGTTTCATCTCATCAATCCAGCGTCGCATAGCTTGAACGTAAGCCTGTAGATATGCGGAGGGAGCCGAACCCAACCCCATAAATTGGGGTTCGTAAAAACCTTTGAGATTCTCTTTGAAACTTTCTAAATCATCGTAGAGGCGTTGGACACTATCATATTGTCTTAATTCTTGAGCCAGCTTTTTTTCCACATCTTGAAAGATTTTCCTCAATGCGGTTAAAGTAGGCACAGTGAGTTGAGGATGATTGTTTAAGAGCCAATCCAAAAAGATAAGGGTCTGCCCTTTACAAAACTCAAGGTGATGTTCAGCCACCTTAGCGACATCCCCCCCATAATATCCTCCCAATCCGTCCCCCTCAACCGTTCCAAATAACACCACAATTTTCCTATACAACAGTGCATGAAAATCGGCGGCGGGTTGAACATGTGTACGAAATGGGTGAGCCTCGGTTAAAGTGGGAAGCCAGTGTTGTATATCTTTGTGCTGTTGGGTGACGTGTTGATAAACCGGAGGGGTATGTACCTCCCCCACTAAAGGGGACCACCATTGCTGGGTGACATTTGGAGGAACACCCTGAAGAATTGTTTCCACTAACCAACGCAACAGATATGGTGATCTTAGTGGGAATGATCGCTCACTGATCCCCATCCAATCGTTCAAAATCTGTGCAGGTGTGATGGAAGATTTCACTTGAAAACGGGTAATCAAGGTTTCATTTGTCAGCCGATTAATCCATTGCTCAATTAGCTGATGGCGTGGAACAACCACCGCGCTAGAACGCATAGAGAGGGCACGGATGGAATGGGAGGGTTGCCGATCCGAAGAAAGAGACTGTGGACGATTTACTAACCAATGCTGATTGATATACTCCCCTAGCCCATCATCCAGCAAGGAGATGAGAGAATAACTCCATGAATGACACAGACTATCCTCAGCGAAATTAGATTGGGGTGCTTCATCATTCAAACATAGTGCATGAATAAGAGGGGATGTTTGGCTTGCATCCCCATTCAAAATAAATCGTTGCATCTCTTGTAGGGTAGCATAGATGTTTGCATCCTCATTAGACTTACCATGAGCGGACGGAAGCGTTGCACAAACCATGGTGCGCAGATTCCCCAATGCTATCTTATCTACCTCTTTCCCTAACAAACTCAATACATCTATCAAGGTAGCGGAAAAGAACGCTTCATCTAAGCGAGCCAGCACAAAAACCGGTAAAAGCGTTTGTGCTTGCTGATCCTTCTTAAACTTCTCAAGGAGATCATGCAGAACTTGGGGTAACTCACAGGAACCACTCACTAGGTGATGCAAGAACAACGCACGAGCAAGTTGGCGGTTATATTCAGTTGGAAGCCCAGCACGGGCTTGAACGCGGTTTTGTGGATTGAACCAATCCCGTAGTGCAACGGGGGTGGTATTTCGATCTAAAAAGGAATATTGCGGTTTTACGCCGAACCAGTCGCTCGTATCCTCTTGGACAGTATAACTTTGAATGAGTGGATCATAGAGCTGAGGGGTTAACCCTAAAGCTAGAAACGACATGCGCCTGATGTCCATTTCGGAATAACCATGGCGCAACTGAGTTATGAGACTTGAAAGGGCTTGAGAGCCAAATGCTCCCAAGCCAATCACCAATGCAGGGCGTAATGCCATGGTACGTATGCCTCAGGTTAAGGGATTAGGCTTCGTCTGGCGGTCTTGCAAAACTTGCCGATTTGACGACGTAATACTCTTCCCCTTTGAACAGTTTGGGTTGGTCAGGGTCAAGTCGCAGTTCACCCGTATCGCCGGCACGCAGGTTCATCTTCACGTAAGCACCGCCACGCTTCGCAAAAACATTATCTCTTTTCGTGTAAATGCGCATGGTATCAATCGGGATTTGTCCAACAATAGGATCAAGCAGTTTTGTGCGCTCAACATCATGCCTGTTACGCTTGCCATCAAAAGGCACTCGCAAAATCTCTTGAGCGGGTTCACCCGCTACCTGTCGATAAACCAATACCTGTCCAATCAAAGGTGCAACCGTCTTCAAACGATGATCCACAACCGCATAAATAATCCATGCAATCAACAACCCTAATAGGGTGTAGGTTGTATAAATCTCAAAATCAATCCACCCATTGCGCGTCACCACTAGGTTAGCGCGATAAACGGGATTGGCGCGATCATCGGATTTGATATTGCCGTCATATTCAAACACACTATCCAGCATATAGTCAGCATCATCGCGTAAAAGCGTTAGCTGGATTTGATATTCACCGGGTTGTAAGCCAGTTAGATTAGCAGAATAGTAGCCCTTACGATCACGCTTCTCCATCGTGAAAGTCGTCGGAACATCATCAGGGTTATCTAAGCTGGCAACTGTCAAAACAAAGGGAACTAAATCTTCCCCATTTTCAAAAATCAAGTGGGTGGGATCTCCATCCTGATTGAGAAAACGAACCTCAAAGGTTTCAACTTGGGGTTGCCAAACAATAGGAAGAGGACGTGCAGTCAAGTCAAGGGTGGGGACGGAACTGAGATCCATCATCTGGTAATGGGTTTTATCTTCTCCCTGTGGGAAGGGGTTTCCGTTTCGATCCAATATTTCAATTGATAGAATATTGGTCGTTAAAACTTCTACACTACCCAAATCTAGTTCAGCAATGATACTGGTAGTACCACTCGTTAGAGGAAGGATGTTACCCGTTAGCCGAACCTCTGCACTAAGAGCACATTCACCAACCTCGAACCCCAATCCACCCGGAGCGTAAGCAAACGCACTGGTAGCGTCGCGCGTGAGGGTTTGCTCCATTCCAGGGCAAGCATCACCCTCTCCGCGCAAAATAACCTCTGCACCCTGTGGCAACCCAACTGCTTCATCATTGATGTTGTAAGCGTCTATATTCACATCTAACAGTTGGCTACGTCGGATAGTATATACGTTCCCATTGCTTCGTGCTTCCTGTTGCTGTTCTGGTGTTCCTAACCGCCCACGTATTTCTACAGGTTTCACATCAATAGATAGTCGCGTTTCTGGTGGGGTTAAGAAGTTAAAGGACACGGCATCTTCTTCAGTGGCACCAGCATCAGATGCGTCGGGGGTTGCCTCTTCAGATGTTGTGAGAGGCGCACTTGCCTCAATACCAGCGAAAACACCCCACGCAGGATCACTGGCTACACTGAAGACGAGATCATAATTGTCTGATTTAAGCAAATAAAATTGCTCGCTTATGAAATTCAAAGACCCGTCTGTTATGTCTAATTTATACTTGTTACCTGTGGCAGTCTCGGTAACTTCGGCTGTCAACAAAGGCAGATAGTTAGGTTCTGTCCATGTTTTGTATGTACCTTCATCATCAGTAAAACCAATCTCATAGATCACTTGCAGGGAATCATACTGAGTATATTCAGTTGGATCTTTGTCAAACTTGAGAGTGACTTCTGCGGGCGAATACATCATCCACATCTCGGCAATTTGCCCGCTAACTGTCCATTGTCCAGCGGGGGGTTGCTCAAAGCGATGCCATGTCAACTGCGGAACTGCACTATCGAAAGAGGAAGTTGGAACAATGGTATTCCCAGATTCATTGGTAAAGGTGATATTGCCACTCTCATTGGGAGAGAAAATAAATAAGTCAAGTTGACGCTGGTAAGGGGGGACGCGCAATCGGTTGGGTTCTACGGGGATCAGACCTAGCATTTGGGTGGAGCTACCCGCCCCTTCAAGCAATTGTGCCAGTTCTGTGGCAATGTCCTCAAATACCACAGAACCGAAGTTATTGGGTGTCAGGTTAGCACCGCTAGGGGTGGTATTTCTGAACACCCCTTGACGAACACGTATCTTCCATTCTTCTAGTATATCTCCCCCATCCACTTCCCAATAAGCCGTAGCAAAGTTAGGGTCTTCAAAGTTATTGATGTGGTAGACATATTGGGTAAAGCGTGAAGAAGGGATGATGCCTTCAAGGGTATCGTAAGCATAAATCAGATGATCCTCTGGTACCGATTGCTCTCCACATGCCCCCCCCCGTAAAACAAGGTTACGGGCTAAACGAGCATCAACCAAAGGGTCAGCGTTATTGGCTGCATCAGCGTTTACTTCACAGGGGATACTATCGGTGATAATCACTAGAATCTGGTCATGTCCAGTCTCATCCTGCTTAGTCTTCATGGTTTGTCCAATGGTATTGAACGCTTCGATGAAATCGCTGGTTGCTCCATCAGGGTTAGTTGCAGGGGTATTGAAGTTAATACTACTTAAATTATCCTCAAGCAGTTCAGTCCATTCCACAACCTGTTCAGGTTTATCGTGGGTAAACGTCCATACTTGAGCATTGAGAGCAATATTCCCATAGCGAGATGCTTGCTCTTCGGCAAAGGTTGCCATCCATTCTGTGGTATAGCGCACAATATCGAAACGCACCCCTAATGGATCAGTAGCTGGTATTGTTGCCCCACTATTTTGGTCGAGCAATAACTTTAGACCTGCATCCGTGAGATTCTGAGAAGTGCTATCAGAAACCATACTGGATGAATTATCAATCAAAAAGGTGAAATCTAGCCCTTTAGTTGAGGAAGGATCACTTTGTGCAAATACATTTAACCCTAACGATAAGGTTAGCAATAACCCCACCAATGCTAAAACCAACTGCTTCATATTCATCATCGTCCTTCCTGCACTACACCACACTTTGCTTGAACTAAATCATTAATGTCATTCCAGAAAATACCGGGTAAGCTCCCCTTTACCGCTTGCATCATACTGGTTGGATCATAGGCAACCGTGTGAAAGGTAATGGTGATTTCATTGAAGTGATTATCGGCACATTCAATCACAGCGTAG
>JBMOEO010000152.1:0-5770 GCA_049318945.1 Phototrophicaceae bacterium
GTTGCCAAAAGTCAAAGCTGACCGTATCGCCGGCGAACAGATAAAGCATCACACTCACAACAACGGTCAAAACCGTCTGCCAACTCAACACTGCATTGCGTAGGACAGCTTGGGTCGCACGCTGGCGAATCTCTTGGGAAGGTGAAGGGGTCATAAATCCTCTATTCAGATAGCACGATTTTCAAGACGAGAGATATTGGCAACAACATCTAACAATTATTGTACTGATAGGCTATGACAATGCTACAATAATCTTTGATGTGCATGGATAGATCACCCTAAAAATTGGGGAGAAGGCAAAAGTAAGATGCAACTGTATCATGAAAAGCAATATAATCGTATGATCTTCATTCTTATTCTCATCCTGTTGCTTGCAGTTTCCGCATGGGTTGTTTTCATCCAGCAGATTGTATTGGGAAATCCCGTCGGCACAGATCCCGCCCCAGACTGGGCAGTCTGGTTGATCTTCGGCTCGATGGGCATCTTATTCCCCGTTTATATCTTGTTCGTGCCGATGAGCGTTGAGGTACGCGCAGAGTATATTCTGGTATTGTTCCCGCCCTACCGCCGCTTGATTCAGTTTGAGGACATCACCGACGTGAAGATGCGCTCCTTCAAAGCCATTTGGGAATATGGCGGCTGGGGAATTCGCTTTGCGTTCCCACTAGGGAAGCATAACTTAATCGCTATATCGGGCAACGAAGGCGTAGAGATAACGCTTAAGAGTGGCGAAAACCTATTGATTGGGAGCAAACGCCCAACCGACCTATTGCGTGCCATCCAACAAAAGCTAGGGCGGACAGTTTCGTTATAGGGGCGTTGTGGGCTAACGCTCGGCTGTAGCCATACTCCACAGCATCACATAAACAATGAGATAGATACTGAAATAGAAGAGGGGTCATAATCTTGAAACTGGTTTCTTTCCAACTTCCAAACCGCTCCGCCACCCGCGCCGGGCTGTTGATCGAAGACAACATCCACCTATTTGCTGACCACATCACCACCCATAACTTGATCGCCGGCGAAGAAGAATTAGTGGTGACACCCGACACCATCCCGCTTGATTTGGTGACACTCGTGCCACCCGTGCAACCCAGCAAGATCATCGCCATCGGGCGCAACTACCTAGAACACGCCAATGAGATGAAGCAAGACCTCCCTAGCCATCCGCTCATCTTTGGGATTTTCCCCAGTGCGCTGGTCGGAAGCGGAGGAGTCATTCGGTGGAATCGTGCCATCACCAATGAAGTGGATTGGGAAGGGGAATTGGCGGTTATCATCGGGCAATATGCCCATCAAGTTTCAGAAGCTCGTGCCTTAGATTATGTGTTTGGCTACACCATTGCCAACGATGTCACCGCGCGTGACTTGCAACACCGCATTGATAAACAGTGGACGCGCGGTAAAAGCCTCGATACGTTCTGCCCACTGGGTCCCGCGATCACCTTTGCCCGTGATGTGGCAAACGTCCAAAACCTTGACGTAACCACCACCGTGAACGGGGAGACCATGCAACACGGCTCAACGGCAGACATGATCTTCTCGGTGGCGCACTTGGTGAGCTACTGTTCGCAGATGTTCACGCTCTATCCGGGGGATGTCATCCTAACGGGCACGCCTTCTGGGGTGGGTGCTGGGCGCAAGCCTCCTGTTTTCCTCAAGGATGGGGACGTGGTGAGCATCAGCATTACAGGGTTGGGCACGCTCACCAATGCTTGTCAGGTAGAAGAATAGAGCGCGTGAGTGGGTTTGCCCAGCAGATACCAAACGTGTTAAACTGTTGATAACCCATTGTTATCACGAGAAGGATTTTGTGCATGGCACTCATCGAAGAAGCAATTGAAATTAAACGCGCCATAACCAACAGCATCATGGCAAAGCGTAATGTGGTTGGGCTAGGCGTGGGCTATAAAAATCGACTGGGTGAATCCACTGGGGAAGAATCAGTGGTGATCCTCGTTCAACAGAAGAAGCCAAAATCCGCCCTCACCGACGATGATTTCATCCCGCCCAGCGTAGACGGGGTGAAAACAGACGTGATCGAAGTGGGCATCTTACGCGCTCAAAACATGCAACGGGGACGGTTTCGCCCGGTGATGCAACCCGGCGTGAGCATCGCCCATTACATGGTGGGGGCGGGCACGTTCGGCGCGGTGGTGCGCGATGTGGATACCAACGAAAAGCTCATCCTATCGAATAATCATGTGTTGGCAAACAACAACGGCGCACGCATCGGCGATCCAATCTTGCAACCCGGCTCGTTGGATGGGGGCATCAGTCCTAGTGATGTGGTGGCATACTTAGAACGTTATCAACAGCTGGCATACATTGAAGATGGCGTGCCATCCCAACCGCCCAAGACCGTCACCCCCACCACGCCACCCGTTCCCGTTGCTCCTGTCACGCCACCCGCTCCCGTTGCCCCTGCCACCCCCACCGCCCCCAGCAACGATAGTGAGTGCGACGTAGTAGAAGCGGTGGTGATTCTGGCGAATTTGATTGCCGCGATGCTAGGCTCTACTAAGCGCGTACAATCGCTTTCATTGGGGGCGCAATCCGCCACGCTTGGGCAACCGCTTCAAGCATTTGGCGCAAGCCCTGCTGAAGTCCCCATGATTCCGGCGGTCTCATTGGATAACAAACTAGATGCCGCGCTGGCACGCCCTGCAAATCCTGCCATGCTCAGTGAGCAAATCCTCAATATGGGCATCATCAACGGGAGCAAGGCGGCGCGGTTGGGTATGACGGTGGCGAAGAGCGGACGCACCACCGGCTACACAACGGGCACTGTCACCCTGTTAAACGCCACCGTGAACGTACAGTATGATACGGTGAAGGGCACGCGCACTGCTCGCTTCGTCAATCAAATCATTTGTAGTGGCATGAGCCAAGCCGGGGATTCTGGCTCGCTCATGGTCGATCCAGCTGACCGCCAAGCCGTAGGCTTGTTATTTGCTGGCTCGCAATATGCCACCATTTGCACGCCTATAGAGGTCGTCTTGTCCACGTTGGGAGTGACTTTATAACCATGTTCGATGCCGATTACATTGCAGAAATTCAACAGAAATACACGCCTGAACTCATGCAAAAGCCCCATGTGATTGGTATCGGAATGGGCATGGTGAAATCCGCTACTGCCGAAGCAGAAGAGTTGGGTATTGTCGTTATGCTCTCTGCCGAGCAACCACATGACCTTAGCGATGCCGAGCGCATCCCCACCCAGCTAGAAGGCGTGACGGTTGAGGTGCGCCTGCTGGGAACTTTTAGCGTCCTCTAGCCATTTTTGTATCTGTAGGCTACGATGAAAGGCTACACATTGTGATGAAAGATAACAGAAGGAACGCGCCAATGCCGTCCCATGCGTTAAAACAATTGTCCATTATATGGATTTCCCTAGTCACGTTGGCATGTGCTTTGACCTCGCCCAGTGCCCCTCAAGGAGTGATTGGGGAGGTTGCCCCCGCGCCCAGCGGAGAGTTACAAGTAACCTTCGTCACGCCCCTAGAACAGGCAACCTACTTAGAAGGGGTGGGTGTGAACATCATGGCACGCATCAGCGGGGCGGGCACCGACATTGACCGCGTGGAGGTGTTGGTGGATAACAACATCATCGAGGCGCGTTTCTTACCTAACCCTATGGGAGCAGAAACATTCACCTTCACCCATGCTTGGCAGTCATCTGGCGCAGGTACGCACACGTTATCGCTGGTGGTTTTCCGCGCAAACGGAAGCGGTAGCACGCCTGTTTCTCGCACGGTTGAGGTCGTGAGCAATGCGGACAATACATTGGTTTTGGCATCGCAAAGCGGTTCAACCGACAATGCCACCAACACAACCGAAGCAAACGCGACAACAGAGGATACCGCCAGCACGCAACCAACCGTCGCGCCGCTTGAGCCAACCGCCCCCCCCGCAGACGCTGCCGCGCCCACTGAACAACCCCAAGCAACCGCCGTCCCTCCCACAGATGCCCCGCCTAGTGGCAACCCACAAGGGACAATCTTGGTTGGCTCTAATATCCGTAGTGGTCCCGGCACAGAATATGGCACGATTGGGTCGTATGCCGCCAATCAGGCGGTGGATGTTCTGGGCAAGCTAACCGATGATAGCTGGTTCAAGATCAAGTATTACAACGGTGAGGGCTGGATTGCCGGCTCACTCATCAGCGTTCCCAACGCTTCGTCTGTGGCGGTGATTGCCCCCCCACCCACCCCCACCCCGACACCCGGTCCACCCACTGCTGCCCCCCCACAAGGACCCAACTTGGTTTTCAACGGGACACCCTTGATTCAACCCTTCCCTCCCAAGTGTAAGGATGTGGTGGCGTTCTATATTCGCGTACAGAATAACGGGCAAGTCGCGTTGGGATCGGGTTGGCAAATCTATATTCGAGATATTCACGTTGCCTCTAACTCGATGTCAGAGTTCCGCGCCACGTTTGATAGCATCCCTGCCGGTCAATGGATTGAGCTACCGGCGTTGTTCCTCTCGGTGGATACCAACTTCGATTCTGAACATCGGATCGAAGTCATCTTGGATTCGGCAAACAACATTGCCGAGACCAACGAAGGGGACAACATTTACGAGACCGCACGCTACACCCTCGCTAAAGGGGCGTGCTAACGCCTATCGAGTTGGAATCCCCCTGCCATTCGGTGGGGGGATTTGACCGCTCTTCCTAAGTCCCCCTGCCTAAAGGATATTCCCCTGATGAAATGTTTTGTATTGATTAGCCATGTGGTCATCTACCAACGCTTTGTGTTGAGCGAGAGCTTGAACGAATTGATGAAGCATGCTGAGGTTGAATTTGTCGTGGTGGATGAAGACAAGGGGCGTAGCGTTTTGCTTACAGAAATGCGACGTTACCTTGAAACGCACCCCCATCCCCTGCACACGCTCCCGACAGACCCCACCCGTGAAAAGTATTGGAATTTCCTTTTTCGTTTGGGACGCTTCGCCTATGAATCTCGGAGTGATTCGTTCAAGATTCGCAACTCCTTCAAAGTCAATGACTATGTTGAGGCGCAGTTTTCTGGCATCTTGGCACGTTTCACCTTTCCCGAAGTGGTGCAGGCAATGGGGGATAAGATGGGCTATCAGCGCGATTTACTCGAGTTGGTTGATAAACATCGTCCCGATTGTTTCTTGCTACCTTCGGCGTTATCAGAGGCAACCACGCATGATGTCTTGCAGTTGAGCCAAGCGTTGGGTATTCCCACCCTATTGGCGGTGTTGGGCTGGGATAATGTTTCTAGCAAGGGGATCGTGTTCAACCAGCCCACTCATTACGCGGTGTGGGGTGGGCAAATGCGTGATTTCACCATGAACATTCAAGGGGCAAACGCGGACGACATCACCATCATTGGTGCCCCACATTATGACCCCTACTTCTACTATCAGCCACAACAAGACTTGCGACAACATTGGGGGATTCCTGCTGAAACCAAAGCCATCGTCTTTGGTGGGATCAGTCGGGGGATGGATGAGATTAGCCTGTTGCAACGCCTAGACGAAGCCATTGAGCAACGCCTGCTCCCTCCGTGCAAGATCATCTATCGCCCCCATCCTTACCGCGCACAGAATGATGACTTCCACGCCCTCACTTGGAAGCACGTTATCTTTGATGAGTCCCTGCAAGCGAACTACGCCAACGCCAGTGTGGCTTTTCAGGTGTATGACATTCAACGCCTAGCGGACTTGTATCATGCGGTGGATGGCTTAATCTCGCCCATGTCCACCGTGCTGTTGGAGTCTCTGTTGTTTGAAGTGC
>JBMOEO010000153.1:0-5743 GCA_049318945.1 Phototrophicaceae bacterium
GTTTACAGGGATTATGCGTTAGAGTAAGATCATACTTACAAATAATAATCCCGATCACACGAGAAGATAGCTTATGGAAACATCGGTCGTAAATATACAAACATTAATTGGTGGGCTTCAACAATACATTGTTCCCTTATTTCAACGCCCCTATAGTTGGGAGAAGAAACACTGGGATAGACTTTGGGATGATTTATTAGAGATCGCCACTAGCGACGATTACCCTACTCATTTTATTGGTTCAATCGTCACCCTACAAAACCCAACGACACCTGGACGCATTCCTACCTATCTCTTGATAGATGGTCAACAACGCCTAACCACTCTGTTCATCTTGCTCATTCTGCTACGTGATCTTTTACATCAACAAGGTACAGATGATATTGCCGAAGACATTCATGACTTAATCACCAATCGTCGTAAGAAGAATGATGACTATTACAAATTAATGCCCACACAATGGGATCGTTCAGCGTTTCAGGCATTGATTAACCAAGAATCGTTCGACGACTCTCAAATAATCGCTTGTTACAGATTCTTCAAAAAACAAATCATCCGTGAAATCAATACGCTTGATCTAAGTAAACTTAAAACCGTTATTGATAATCAATTACAGATGGTTGTAATCAACCTAGATCAAAATGAAAATGCCTATCTTGTTTTTGAAAGCCTCAATAATACGGCTATGGATTTAAGTCAAGCCGATTTAATTCGCAACCATTTGATTATGTTGATTGATGCGGATGAAACCACTAAAAAAGCCATCTATGATAAATATTGGGTTCCTATGCAAGAGGCTCTGGATGATGACTTAACAGATTTCTTTCGCCATTTCCTGATGAAATGGGGAGGAAATGTTAATAAAAGAGAAGTCTACCACATCCTCAAAACAAGGTTGAGTTTATCAAACTCGAATGTAGTAGCAGGGCTGCAAGAACTAGGCAAGTTTGCTAGGTATTATAAGCGATTCATTTCACCTGAACGCGAAAGTGATCGTCAAGTTCAAGACTATCTATCGCGTCTGAAACAGCTAAAACAAACCACCTGCTATCCTTTTCTATTAAACTGCTATGCTGCTTATGAAGATGGCAAGTTGACTCGTGCAGAATTTCTTCAGGTCTTGGATATTCTTGAAAATTTCTTGATTCGTCATTTGGTGTGTGAGCGCAAAACCAATGAGTTGAAGTCATTGTTCGCTTCTGTCTATAACGATATTGAAAAGGCATGTGCTGTTGAGGGGGCACCCAGTTTCATCAAGGCATTAAAAGATAGTCTACAAAAGCGAAACAAATATCCCAACGATGCTCAATTTAGAGAGGCATTGATTAATTCAGACTTTTACGGGAAAAAGCAAGAGCGTAACGATTTAACCAAAGTGATCTTGGAGCGGTTAGAAATACGCATGAACCTGAAAGAAAGATCATCTTTTGAGAACCTAACAATAGAACATGTCATGCCACGATCCTTAACAGATTGGTGGCGTACCCATTTAGGAGATGAGGCAGACGCTATTCATGATGAGTATATTCACAGATTGGGCAACCTTACCCTAACAGGCTATAACTCAGAATTATCGAATAGACCCTTCCCTGAAAAGAAACATATCTTTACCACCAGCAAAATCTCTCTAAACGGGTATTTCGGTAACATCACTGCTTGGAATGCCAAGGAGATTCTCATTAGAACACAGGATTTAACAGAACAAATTCTGAATATATGGTCATATTTTGGGGATTTGCAATCCAACACGATTGACTCTAAGGGGGATTTTACCCGCAAGAAGCCTTATCACATCACATTTCTTGGTAGAAGATATTCAACCAACAACTGGAAAGATGTAATGGAACAAACTTTTAACCTTGTTGCCGAAGTTGATCCTGATGGTTTCCGTCAGTTTGCTAGAGGGTGTGCCTACATTAAAGATCGGCATCATCACTTTATATCACCTAGACAGTTATCCAATGGGTATTACATCGAGACAAATTATTCTGCTAATGAAATTTACAAGAGGTGTGAACAAGCCGTCCGTGCCATTGACTTGAGTGGGGAGGATTGGGTGGTGGATACGGACTGACGCACGGCATGGGCGGAGTGTGCTATAGTGGTGGGGTATTCATGTGAGAGGAGCAAGCACCGTGTCCAGTATCAAGCGTGTGATGATTAGCAGTACCGCGCGTGATTTACCTCGCCATCGCAAGCAGGCGATGGATGCCTGTTTGAGTCGGGGGATGTTCCCCGCCATGATGGAGTATTTATCCGCCACACATGCCGATGCCGTTAAAGTTTCGCTCAAGATGGTGGATGAGGCAGATATTTACTTGGGCATCTTCGCTCATCGTTATGGCTATGTGCCACAAGGCTATGAGCAGTCCATCACGGAAATGGAGTATCACCACGCCATTGAGCGGGGCATCCCAATTTTGATCTTCGTCATTCATGAGGATCACCCAGCCATGCCCGTTGATGAAGAACCCATCACCAGCCTGACCAAGCTAACCACCTTCAAGCAACATCTGATGACTGCCCATGTGGTGAAGTTCTTTCGCTCGGCAGAAGATTTACGCGCTCATATCATTGAGGCACTGGCGAATCTACAGCTAGGAGACCCCACCCCCGCCTTGAGCGAATCGCATGAGTTCTCTTCCGAGTTGCGCCTCAACATGGAAAAGGTGAGCAAGACGATCAAGAAACTCACGGATGACCAGTACAAGATTTTGAACATGCTGCGCTATCAAAAGCGCGTTGCCGTGCAGGGATGTGCTGGGTCGGGCAAGACGTTGCTGGCGGTGGAGAAAGCAATCCGCCTAGATAACGCTGGCATGCGCACGCTGATCTTGTGTCATAGCGCGTATCTGGCACAGAACATCGCCCAGATGGTGGGAGGGACGGGCGTACAGGTGTATGATTTCATGGGATGGTTGGATGCGATCTTGGGGCGCGTCACCCCTGTTGAAACGTGGGAGCAACACCACATCCCAGATGATGCAGAACTGGAACAAGCATTTGATCGTCTTGTCCAAAGCAATCAGGTTTATGAGGCGATCATCGTAGATGAGGGGCAAGACTTTCATGAATTATGGTGGACGCTCATTGAGGCGGCGTTGTCCAGTTTAGAACACGGCATCCTCTACATCTTCTATGATGACTTCCAACGCTTGCACACCCACAAAACCACCTACCCTATTGCCCATGCTCCCTTTGAACTGACGCATAACATCCGCAATTCCGGCAACGTCTTTCAGATTGTGCAGGACTTATACCCAAACTATGTGGAATCGTCCGAGTTGTTGAGTGGCTTGGGCGTGCTAAAGTTCACCGAGTTTTCCTCTAGCAAGGGAGAAGAGCGTGCCACCATGCGCGAAGTCCTGTTGAGTACCTTAGACGCAATCCCTGCTGAAAATATCATTGTGATGACCACCGAGTTCTCTGCTGAAGAGAGCTTGATTGCTAACTTGGAAATTGTGGAACAACCGACGTGGAGATGGCAAGAGGCGGTCTATCGTTATTTGGGCGAGTTCCCCCTCAGCGATGATCCCTACCCCAACGCGGACGACATCGCACGGGTGATTGCCCATAACCGCGACAAAGCAAGCATTAACGATTATCGCCACTGGACAAGTGAACCCGTCGTCAAGCAGTTGAAGCATGTACGCTGGCATCTGGTCAACGGACGCTTGATGCTCACGCACACCACGCGCGAGAATAACCTCGCCCGTCCGTTCTTGCTCCAAGAAACTTGGGCGGATGGCATCCCCAAACCTGCTACCTACACGCTTCAACCCGCCACGCTAGAACGCGCGGAGCATACGCTTCCGCTGTATACGATCCCAGCTTACAAAGGGCTAGAGGCAGACGCGGTGATTTTGTTCATTCATTCCACCTTTGCGGGTGAAGCTCCCCAGTTGAAGTGGAATCTATACGTTGGGCTTTCGCGTGGGAGAATGCTCGTGCATGTGGTGTATGACAACCGCATTCGCAAGCGCATCCCCCACGCCATCGCTCGCTACTTTGAAGGGTAGCCTAGCCCCTCAATGCGTTGGGCAAGGGTCAAGTCATGTTGCGTCACCACGTTGCCATCATCGTGCGTCATCACGCTGATGGTGACTTTCTTATAGCCGATGTGTAAATCGGGGTGATGATTCATGCTTTCCGCCAGCGTGCCCACCGCACTGGCAAACATCAACCCAGCGGTATAAGAGGGCAAGGTGAAGGTCTTACGCAAACCGCCCTCAACATATTCCCAACCCTCTAACGATGCTAAAGCGGTCATGATTTCTGAAACGGGTAAACCTGCCATCGTGTATAACTCCTCTTAGATTGAAGCGATAAATATTGCCTTCAACATCATGAATGTGCCCATGCCCACCATAGCAAAAATGGCACTGCGTGGGGATTTATCGTAGGCGCGGAGCATTGCCAAGAAGATGCCGTTCAACAACGGAATCCATACCCCCTGCCAAACCTCCCCTGCAATGGGGGGGAACAAGAACAAGTGATAGCCTGTATGGAGCAACGCCACCGTTGCGACGGTCATGGGTAGCCCGCTCACGCGCACGGATGGGAATAGCACGCCGTGAAAGAATAGCCCCTCCGCAATCGGTTGTAAGATCACCGTGAAGGCGATACCCAATGCCCACACCCACGCACTGGATGCTCCAACCGTATAGATCAGTTGTGGCGCGTTGATGAGTTGTCCGTTCAACAGAACGGGGATTAAGTCCAACGTCACCGCGAAGGTCATGCCCATGATGAACACGATCAAAATGGGTAGGCGTGTTTGTCCACCATATAAGAAGGTGTGCGTATCAGGGCGACGGAACACCAGCCCCAACAACGCGATCCCGAACAGTTGCCCCACTGACCAGCCCAACAAGGTCATTGCGCTCACTTCGGTTATCACCAAAGAGGCGAGAGAGATGCCCACAAAGGCGGTGAAGATCAACAGCAGGGCACCCAACAACATAGCGGAGAAGCTAGACCACGGTGGGGATGCTTCTGCTTGGCGCATGCGCTCAAGGATATGCGCAATCATCGGTTGTCCCCCCTACGTTAGGTTACGTCCACCGTTAACGGGGATGGTGACACCGGTGAGATAATCTTCTTCTACCAAGTATGCCACCGCCCGCGCGACATCTTCGGCAAAGCCCACGCGCTTAAGCAACGTGCGATTGCCAGCTGCTGCCCAATCCGTTTCGGAAAGATAATCCGGCTTCATGACGGGACCCGGTATCACCCCATTCACGCGAATGTGTGGGGCATAGCTGACGGCGGCGGTCTTGGTCAACATGAACAAGCCGGCTTTGCTGATGCCGTGATGGGAGAATTCTGGCCAAGGTGACACCGATCCACGATCCAGAATATTGACGATCACCCCGCCGATGGGGTCATTTTGACGCATGAGTTTGGCGGCGGCTTGGGTACACATGAACGGTGCTTTTAAGTTGACCAGCATCGTCTCATCCCATTCCTCTGACGTGACTTCATCCAGCGTGCGCTTTTGGAAGATGGACGCGCTATTGACCATGATATTTAACTTGCCGAAGCGTTCGACCACATGGTTAAAAACCGCTTCTACCCCGCTCGGTTGGCTGATGTCCGCTTGAATGGCGGATGCTTCTACGCCCAACGCGCGAAGTTCTGACAAGGTTTGCTCCACCGTTTCAGGTTTAGAAGCGTGGTAATGTACCACTTGATGCGCCCCACGCCGCGCCAACTCTAGGGCAATCGCTTTGCCCACTCGGTG
>JBMOEO010000154.1:0-5640 GCA_049318945.1 Phototrophicaceae bacterium
AAACAGCCCCCCCCCTGTCGATCATGGAAGTTTTGGGCAAGATGGTGTATGGTAGCCATAATCGTTACTTGGATGAAAAACCGAATGAAGCGTATCAAACCTGAAATCATGAGTCCGGTAGGATATTATCCCCAACTATACGCCGCCATCGAAGCGGGGGCGGATGCCGTTTACTTTGGGCTGAAGCACTTCACCGCTCGCGCTAAGGTGGGCTTCACCCTTGCCGAATTGCCCGATGTCATGCGAACGCTCCACATGCGTGGGGTGAAAGGCTACCTCACCTTCAACACGCTGGTGTTTGACCACGAACTGAGCGAAGCCGTCAAAACCCTAGAAGCGATTGCCCACGCCCAAGCCGACGCAGTGATTGTGCAGGATGTGGGAATTGCCCAACTCGCGCGGCAAATCGCCCCCGACATGGCGATTCACGGTAGCACACAAATGAGCATCACCAGCGCAGAAGGCGTGGCATGGGCGCAACGCTTCGGCGTGGATCGCGTGGTGCTGGCGCGTGAACTGGCATTAACCGACATTCGTACCATTGCCCAACAAACCGATGTTGAATTAGAGATGTTCGTGCATGGGGCATTGTGCGTCTCCTATTCTGGGCAGTGCTTCTCATCAGAAGCATGGGGCGGACGTAGCGCAAATCGTGGGCAATGCGCCCAAGCGTGTCGCTTGCCGTATGAGCTATGGGTGGATGACCAACACCTCCCATTGGGAGAGGCGCGGTATTTGCTTTCGCCCGGCGATTTATACGCCCTGCATCAAGTTAGCGAGATTGTCGAATTGGGCATCACTACGCTCAAGATTGAAGGACGCTATAAAGAAGCGGATTACGTCGCGTTGACCACCCATGCCTACCGCCAAGCAGTGGATGCCGCTTGGGAAAACCGCCCCAACCCGATCACGCCGTCACAAGAACTAGAGCTAGAACAAGTGTATTCGCGTGGGTTAGGCGCGTACTTCGTCAGTGGGACGAATCATCAAGCGGTGGTGAGCGGACGTTCACCGCGCCATCGGGGGGTATTGTGTGGGAAGGTGCAACAAGTGCAAGTTGACCACGTGGTGATTGAACCCACCCACGCCCATGAGCTGGCACCCCTCAAAGCCGGGGACGGCGTGGTCTTTGATGCCGCGGATTGGCGTAGCCCTGAACAGCCAGAAGAAGGCGGACATCTCTATGAAGTGCGCCCGCTCAAGGGGAATCGCTTGGCGTTGTACTTTGGCAATTGGGATGTACAGTTTGGGCGCGTTCGTAAGGGGGATTGGGTATGGCGCACGCACGATGTGCAGACCGCCAAATCCGCCAAGCATTTCACCCAAGCCAGCCAGCCCGTCCATAAGCAAGGGGTGCAAGTCGAAGTGATCGCCGAAGTGGGGCAACCGCTCCTCATGCACTGGTCATTGGTCAAGTCGGGCGAGGTGCGCGTGAGCGTGCAATCAGATGAACCGCTCCAGCGTGCTAACCAAAACAGCATGACGCGCGAGGGATTGATCGAACAACTCAACCGCTTGGGCAATACTCCCTATGAATTGGCGAGTTTACAAGCCACGCTCACGGGGGAGCCGTTTGTGCCCAACGCGCTGTTGAACCGCCTACGGCGCGAAGCTGTCGAAGCCTTAATCGCACAACAAGCACAACCGCGCTCGGTTCACACCCAAGACGCGCTAACCGTTTTGGATCAAGCATTAGCCTCCGCTACGCACGTCACCCCTGTATCAGGGATGCCGAGCCTGCATGTGTTGGTGCGCACGCCTGAACAGTTAGAGGCGGTTTTGCCTTTGCGCCCCGCCAGCATCACGCTGGATTACTTGGAGCTATACGGGTTGCGCCCATCGGTAGAACGCATCAAAGAAGCAGGCATCGTGGCACGGGTTGCCAGCCCACGCATCCTCAAGCCACAAGAACAGCGCGTGGTCAATTTCCTATTGCGCTTAGAGTGTGACTTGTTGGTGCGCAGTGGGGGCTTGCTGGAGGCATTACAAGGGCGACACCCCTATGCCGTGATCGGCGATTTCAGCCTGAACACCGCCAACCAACTCACCGCCGAAAGCTACTTCAAGCTAGGGGTCAACCGCCTGACCCCCACGCATGACCTCAACGCGGAACAGATTCGCCACTTGGCACAGCAAATCGGGGGCGACCGTTTTGAGGTTGTCGCTTATCACCATCTCGCAGTTTTCCACATGGAACATTGCGTGTTCTGTCGCTTCTTGTCTAAGGGCACAAGCTATCAGGATTGTGGGCATCCGTGCGAACAGCACAAGGTGGCGTTGCGTGATGGGCAAGGGCGAGCGCATCCGGTCATGGCGGATGTTGGGTGTCGGAATACGGTCTTTGGGGCAGAAGCACAAGTCGCCAGCAAATATCTTGACCGCTGGCGCGAGGCAGGTATCGTGCATTATCGCTTGGAATTTGTGCATGAAACCGCCAGTGAAGTGCAACGAGTCACCCGCGCGTTCCAAGAATATTTACGCGGAGAGTTGAGTGCGCTGGCGTTGGATGAACGCTTGCGTAAGGTGGCACCACAAGGGACAAGCGAAGGCTCATTCTTTGTGCCACTGGACTATATTCATATTCCGAACCTGTAGGCTAGGAGTTAGCTACCGGTGAGGATGCTCCGAAAGCCTACGGCAACGAGCATCGCCAATCCCCAGACATAGCTTCCCATCGAGGGGCGTTTCTCGGCGGTGGTTTCGATATAGGCAAAGAAGGGCAATGCTAAGAATGTTCCCAAGCCATAAATCCAGTGCGCCTCTCCAGCGGGGCGCACCCCCACCCCCACATACAACGCCACCCCAAGCACGCCCTGCAACGCCACCGCGCCCATCAGCACGTATAGCGTCCGCCGAAACAAGCGTGTGACATCGCGCCGTTGAATCACACTGACATAGAAGGCAATGCCCACGAACAATAGCCCAACGTAAACCAGCGTCCATGCGAGGTTGTGATGGGCTTGTTTCAGCAAGGTGTAATAGGGTGCCAACATCGGTTAGATGCCCAGATCATCCAAGAAATACACATACATGCGCAATTGCCCAATGCGGATTTCACTGCCACTGTAGATGAGTGTGGGTTCTTCTGGAGCAAGGCGTTTGCCGTTTAAGAACGTGCCGTTGGTGCTGCCGGCATCTTCAATATAAACTTTGCCATCATAGAACTGCATATACATGTGTACCCGTGAGACACCATATTCAGAGGCGTTGAACTTGCTCAAGTCAATGTGTTGGAATTCCCCAACATAGTCTGACCGCCCAAACGATACGGGTTGATTGAGCGTCAAGCGGAGGGGCTGGTCACTGTAACCGCCTACCACCAGCACCACCGTTTCATCCGAGACTTCCGCCTGCATGATGCGTACACCGATGCTTCGATCTAGCATCTTGGTATCCATACCGCCCTCCCGTTCGCTCAAGAGAGGAGGCTTGCTGAGGGTGGGTTGGCGTTTCTCTAACAAGGTGGAAACCACATCAATCAACTCTTCGGTGATGATGGGCTTTTGCAAGAACACATCCGCCCCCGCATCCATCACATTTTGGCGGACGCTCGCTTCTTGTAGGGCGGTGGCAACGATGATGGCAACATCCCGCAAGTTGGGAATGCTACGAATGTAGCTACAAAATTCGATGCCGTTCACGCCCGGAAGCATCAAGTCCAACAGCACCACTTCTGGCTTGGCATCGCGCAGGAACTGAATGGCTGGCTCCACGCTACGGCAGATGTGGGTGACGTAACCTTGCTTTTGTAACATTAGGGAAAACATGTGCGCCACTTCAATATGATCTTCGACGATCAAGATCATCTCGCCATTCCCCCGTACATTGGGGCGACGCTCAATCTTGGTCTGACGTTCTCCCATCGAAGCCATGATCTGGGGGGAATTGACCACACGCATGGATAGCTTGAACATCCCCAACTGTAGTTCATCTTCATTGCTGAGTGGATAGGGGGTGTTGGGTTTAAGATGCCCACCATTGAGGTACGTTCCATTCCCACTTGCCAAGTCCGTCACGGTGAGGATGTCATTTTGCACGCTAATGGAAAGGTGACGGCGTGACACCCCCATATCAGCCGCCCCATAGGGCGTTAAGTCAACATCAACGAGATGATCGCCGTTGGGGTCGGCACGTCCAACAATCAATTCACCCATGAGTTTGATCTGAACGGGTTCTCGCATTAGGTAATTGTTTAGTTCAATCACCCATGAACTCAGGCTGTTAAGCATCATGGTCGGCTAGGTTTCCAGTTGTGGTTACAATACACGTTTCATCTAATTGTATTATTTTGTAGGATTTTGTCGATACCTTATGAGCGTTATATCAAACACGATAAAGTATCCTCATAGGAAAGTCTCACAATTTTTCCCCAACTTCCTAACATTGTATACTACTTGGTTATACTCAGGTCAACCGCGCTCTGCATATTCAGGTGAGCTACCCAACAAACATAAAAGTCATCACGGTATATGAACCATCTCTTGGTGAATGGGAAGAAGATTTAAGAACGAGGAAAACTCATGAATGAGGAATGTTTATTCTGCAAGGGACGATTACAAAAACAGCTAGTAACCCGTGTACAGGAATTTGAGGGACACTGGTATATCATCGAGAATCTACCCGCGCTGGTGTGTTCTCAGTGTGGTGAAACTTTCTATACGCCCGATGCCCATGATCGCGTACTTGATCTCATAACAGGTGGCATAGAGCCGATACGCATGGAAGTTGTCGCGGTGATGGACGCAAGCAAAGCATCCTAACGCTCACTTTCCATCATGTTGACGAGCAAGCTAGGGATGCCCTATCGTTCGTTGTTGTCAGACGAATTGTACTAAAACCAAACGGCAGGTTCCACCAGCGTCTAAGTCCAACAACAACCGCCCCACACGTACACGGTTGTTTTGCAACATCTCAAACCCACCCATTTTGTAGCTCATCCCATCCACCCAACAACCCCACGCCACAGGAATTGAAAACCAAAAAAGACCAACAGCGCAAATGTCACCCACAGCAACCCCCGCATGAAGCGAGCATCCAGCTGGCGTAAGCTACTCAGCATGATGGCAAGCACCACCCACCCACCCAAGAACGGGATATAAAACGCCAGCAAGAAGCTGACGGCATGGAAGGTGGAGGCATTCAACGCGCTTTGTAGCAATGGGATGAGTACCGTCCCCCAAAACAAATAGGGACCAGGGCTGAATAGGTTCAAGCCCAACGCCCGTGTGAACACTTGGAAACCGCTCATCTCAACGGCTTCGTCGCCAGCAGATACCGTCCCGTTGGCATCCGCGCGTAAATCTTGCCACGCTCCCCACGCCAAATAGAGAATGAATGCCCCACCCAACAAGTAGATCACATTCTCCATGACGGGCAACACGTCTAAGAGGGTTTGATGTGCGAACAGAAACAACACGATCAACGGGGGATCAATGACCAATGGAGCAAGCACCATCCAAATGGAGCGTCGCCACCCAAAACGCAACGAATTGTTAATCAGGAATGCCTGTAACGGACCGGGCATGGCAAACGCGCTCAAGCCAAATCCCACCGCCTGCGTGACCAATGACCACCATAACGCATCTATCATGGTTTGCTCTCATGCTAACTCTTTTATCCGCCCAAGCATACGATATGAAC
>JBMOEO010000155.1:0-5453 GCA_049318945.1 Phototrophicaceae bacterium
CGGTCTCGGCCGCCGTGCAGCCGCCGCTGTAGTCGGTGCCGTTGCACGGGGTGCTGGTGCGTTGGTTAAACCTCGTGAGTTTCTCACTCATGATCGGTGTTTTGGGGTTCATCCTGTTTGTATGGCAACCCATCACACCAGAGGCACAGCCCCAGATCACACACTTCTTAGGGAGATTACTGCTCACAGGGTGGCTATTTAGTGGGGTTGTCGGTGTATTGATGCTGTTATTGCAGGCATCGATTTCGTTCAATAGTTCATTGCTAGAGACATTGGGGCATCCAACACTTTGGAACTTTGTAACCACCTCCGCATTTGGCAGGCTGTGGCTCATACGCCTAACACTGTGGGGAATCGGTTTGATGCTGTTGGGACAACCACACCGAAAAAATTTCTTCCCATTGCTTTTCATCTTGGGGATAGGAATTTTACTTACGCAAAGCCTGTTTAGCCATGCAGCGGCAGCCCCTGATACGCTAGTAGCTGTGATTGGGGATGGGTTGCATCTGTTTCTAGCGTCACTTTGGATCGGGGGGATAGTGTCCTTTGTCGCGGTGATAGCCCAAATGCACCCACATGATACAGCATTGACCGCTCGCATGGTTGGATATTTCTCTAACTATGCACGGGTTGCTGTTGCCGCCTTAATCGTCACTGGCATTTATGCCACATGGCTTCAGGTCGGCTCGCTTGATGCCCTGTTACACACCGTCTATGGACGTGCGTTACTCATCAAACTGGTGCTCTTCATCCCACTATTGAGTATTGCAGCCGTTAACCTGTTGATGACTCAACGACACTTGCAAGCGGATCAAGTGGTGTGGGTTGGACGACTCCAAAACCTCATTGGTTTAGAAGTAGTGCTTGCACTGGGCATTCTTGTCGCTGTGGCTGTGATGACCTCTGCACCACCAGCGCGAGGCATTCAAGCAGAGCGCGAAGCCATAGCTACAGTTGAGTCCACACAAGCACAGGCAACTGGCTATTTCGGCATGGAAACCGTGAATAATCAGATGATTCATCTGCAAATTACGCCAGGCTATGTTGGGGAGAATAAGTTTATCATCACCCCATACGACGAAACAGGGAATCCTATTACAGATGCGTCTCTCATTCGGCTACGGTTCGATTATCTTGACCAAGATTTAGGCAGAAGCGAATTGTGCCCCCAGTACGATCCTACACTGAGTGCTTATGTGGTTGCAGGCAACAACTTCAGTACAGTCGGGCATTGGCGTATACGGATGACGATCCAACGCCCCCAGCAATTTGATGTTGTGACAGATTTTGAGATAGAAATTACCATGCCCCCTCCACCTGTATCCCCTGTTGTGGAGGATTCACTGCCATACCTCGCACGAGTCATCGCAACCAGCGTAACGGGGTTGCTGCTTATCGGACTGGGTGGATTTTTCGGCTTCCAATCCCGCCGAAATCGTGAGTTCGGCAAGAGTGGGGTATCCGCGATTTGCCTCATCATTGGGGTGCTATTCCTCCTCAGTGGTGTAATGATTGCATGATGCCTTGCTTTGTATGGTGGGGTGACAAAGGGACGCATCTTTAGCCACTAGATTGTTGGTCATCTTATGAGTAGGTGTGATCCGCCCGAGTCACCGATAATCAACCCGTTGGCATGGGTAGAGCTATACGCCAAATGGCGTATAGCTCTGAATGGATGGATGGGTAGAATGGGTGGTATTGTTGTCGGACTAAATCCATGATCCAGTGCTGATAAATCTAGCATCCGTTCTAGCAATAAAGGTGTAACGCATGACCCATCAAATGCAACCCAGCATCATTGATACACTTGGCGGATTCCGTGAAGGACATCTTGCTATTTTGCTCTATCCAGAATTCACTGCTCTGGATGTCTTCGGTCCCTATCACATGTTTATCAACCTGATGGGGGAAAAAACCCATTTGGTAGCCCGCACCAAAGACCCCGTTATCGCCGATAGTGGAGTGCGTGTTTTGCCGGATTTAACCTTTGAAGAATGCCCCCAAGACTTGCTGGTGATTTGTGTACCAGGAGGGACGGCTGGCACATTACGCGCCATGCAAGATGAAGACCTGTTGGACTTTCTTCGTTCACGTGGGAAGTCTGCGCAATGGGTAGCCAGTGTGTGTACTGGCTCATTGATCTTAGCCGCGGCGGGACTGTTAAACGGCTACAAAGCAACCTCTCATTGGGTGGCACGCGATCTATTAAGCGAGTTTGGTGCAGAGCCGATCAACCAGCGCGTTGTCGTGGATCGCAATCGAATTACCGGGGCAGGTGTGACCGCCGGCTTGGACTGTGGTCTGGAGATCGTTGCTCGTTTGCGTGGGGATATGTATGCAGAAGGCGTACAACTACTCTCAGAGTATGATCCACAACCGACTTTCAACGCTGGTACACCAGAAAAATCATCTCCAGAGATTGTCGGGCTGATGCGTGGAATGTTCGACGATTTTGTAGTACAGGTTAAACAAGTGGCTACAGATCAACAGGCAAAGGCATAAAGATTAACTGGAGGCACTCTCGAACCGGATGTCGCATGTGGACAACATCCACACGGAAAACCTGCTGAATCAGGGCACGGCTTAGCGTAGTTTCTGGGGAGCCTTCGGCTACCAGTTGTCCGCCTTGCATGATGTATAGGTAGTGACAATACATGGACGCTAAGTTCAAATCATGTAAGGTGATGAGTGTGGTAATGCCTAAGCTACGCACCAACTCCAAGATTTCAAGCTGATGATGAATATCCAGATGATTAGTGGGTTCATCCAGAATGAGCAATTGGGGTTGTTGTGCCAGCACACGCGCAATCAAAACCCGTTGCTTTTCCCCTCCAGATAGTGTGGAAAAAAGCCGTTCCTCAAACCCTGCCATTTCTACCCGTCGGAGCGATTCACTCACCAACTCGCTATCGTGGGTGTCGTCGAACGACAACACCGATTTATGCGGTATGCGCCCCATCTGTACCACTTCTCGTACAGTGAATTGGAACTCACTGGGGGTTTCTTGAACCACAACCCCACTACGCAACGCAGATTCGCGTGCGCTGAGTTTCCATACATCATCCCCCCCCAAGCGCACATACCCACTCTTTGGCTTCAATAAGCGGTAGACCGTCCGCAATAGGGTAGACTTGCCGCTACCATTTGGTCCGACTAAACCCACGATTTGACCGGTGGATATGCGCAAAGACACATTTTCAATAATGCGTTGGCTTTGAATTTCTATAGTGACACTTTCAACTTCAAGGTTCACTAGATACCCCCCACTGTCCGCTTACTTTGGAGCAACCACAGAAAGAAGGGTCCGCCTACCGCTGCCGTCACAATCCCTACTGGCAATTCTGAAGGCGCAATAATAATTCGCCCAATTAAATCTACCAACACAAGGTACGTCCCCCCTAATAAAATCACAATCGGCAAAACTCGCTGATGGTCTGCCCCCACCCAAAAGCGTACCATGTGTGGGATCATCAAACCAACAAAACCAATCGCACCACTGACAGCCACCACCGTTCCCACTTGCAAGGAAGTCAAGAAAAATAATTGCAAGCGTAACACAGGGACGTTCACCCCTAAACTAATGGCTGTTTCATCGCCAGCCAACAGCGCATTCAATTGGCGTGCTTGCAAGAGCAATAGTACAGTTGTCACTAGCAGGCTTAAACTCGGTATGCCCAGTTGTTCCCACTTTGCCGCACCAAGACTGCCTGCCAACCAACTGAGTGCTATTGCGGCACTGTTCGAGCCGGGACTACTAGCCCGCAGTACCAAAAAAGTAGTCACAGCAGAAAGCGAATAGCTGATCGCCACCCCAGCCAATATCAAACGTCCAGTGCTGATTTGTCCCCCTTGTTGCGCCAGCAGATACACCAACAGCATCGTAAGTAACGCACCCAGGAAGGCAGCCCATGGTAGGGTGAAGCCGGCGATGATACTGCTGGCAAGGGTAATGACTAACACCGCACCAACCGATGCTCCACTCGAAACGCCAAAAGTATAGGGGTCTGCCAGCGGATTCCGCACCAATGCCTGTAACACGGTGCCACTCACCGAAAGCGTCGCCCCTACTAATACCGCCAACAGTACACGAGGCAACCGAAAGACCCATACAATCTGCTCTTGCACTGGGGTCCATGTCACCATAATGACACCCGGAAACAGCTTGGCAATGACGATACTCACCACCGTATCATAGGGGATTGGTACCGGTCCAACCGCTACTGCAAGGACTACCGCACCCACAAGCAGTATCATTAAGCTGAAGAATATCCCCCAAAAGCGAATGTTTGGGGACAGCATCATACGTTCGATAACGGTTTGTCGGCGGATGTTGCGAGACTGACTAGACAATAGATGACCTCTTTACCATGCAATTTCAGTTAATCACAAAATCACCAAAACCACAATGCGATACAAGTGGGGCACTGGTGGTGTTTTGTCACACTCCCACGATTTTGTTTGTAGGGAGTACCCTGTAATGCCCCTGCCCTGTCGCCAGTGAAGCGATGTTTAATAATAGGCAGGGGTATACAAGGGGTGTTATTCAAATGCGTCGGGGTGAAACATCCGTGCCAGCTGCTCAATCGCCTCTACTGTGCGATACCCAGCAGGAGTTGTTCCATCCGGCATCAGCAGTGCCTTATCGTTAGTGGTAGCTGGAGCATCAGGAAAGGTTGTATACAGGAAAGAACGCAGGTTTTCAAAGGTATCTGTCCATGGGATAATCAGATAAGATTCTGGTGCGAGCGAAGCAATCACTTCAGAACTGACCTCTTCGACTGTGCGCTCTGAATTTGGGAAGATCGTCTCTCCCCCTGCAAGTGCAATAATGCTTCCATAGACACCATTGGTGAACACATTCAGCGGACCTTCCCCACCGTAGTAGATCATCGCGCTCACAGGCGTGGCATCACCCACTGTAGCGTCAACAGCCGACAACCGCTCTTGCATTTCAGCAATCAGTGCTTCGGCTTCAGCTTGCACATCAAACAGAATGCCGATGTTGCGCACATCATCAAAGAACATCTCAAACCGTGCTTGGGTTGCGTCCCCACCGCCACACTCGGTACTCATGCTATATACTGGAACACCCGATGCTGTCCAGTCTTCGATAGATAATGTTTCAAGTGGGAAGTCAAACGTATCATACGATGCAATGACCAAGTTGGCTTGTAGCGTCAATGCCTCTTCTGCGGCGGGGTATTGCTCATACTGATTGGGAATCTGAGCATATTGCTCGGCAAATTCCCCACCATCATAGTCACCTTGATAGGCATTCCCGACCACACGATCTGCCAGCCCAAGTCTTGCCAACAAGTCAAAACCGTTCCAGTAAGTCGTGTAAACACGCTGCGGTGGCGCATCCACAGTAATGGTTCGCCCGCAGGTTTCAATCGTGACGGGGTATTGTGTCTGCATCGACGTAGAAGATGTATCGGTTGATTCGGCAAATG
>JBMOEO010000156.1:0-5348 GCA_049318945.1 Phototrophicaceae bacterium
GGTGAATACGTTCCATACCGTCGCTGTGGACGGCAAGCCAATGTGTCATGGGGGGGATGTACTTTCGCTTACATCCCCCACCCCGCCGCGTTAGCGGCGCATGGCGCACGCCATGCCACTTGCTGTATGAGGGTTGCGCTCATAGTGCAAAAAATGCCAGTGGTGTGGTTTCATCCCGAAGAGTAGGGATTAACACTGAACGATCAAGATACCTGTTGCCCCGTTCACACGATGTTTCAGGCGAAAATAAGCAGGCGTGACATGCAGCTGCATGAATAGTTTTGCCACTTTGGTCTAAACTATGCTCGGCACAAAGAGGATCACCAGCGCATAGCGCAATACTTTCTAACGAATTGCGAACCATCTGATATAAGACAGCCTCATCTGCACCTAACCCAATTAACCCACCTAAAGTTCCTTCACTATCGGATGCTGAAGTATAAATAAGAATACCTGACATGGGTCCACCGACATATCCAGTAGGACGGGCATAGATACGTTCTTTGAGACTTGCGGAAGAGTACCCTGCTTCTAATGCAATTTGACGCATAAGGGTATGCGCGAAACTATGGAGCAGGACATAGCGCATGCCCAAGAACCCATCAGATGGGTTTTGAATCCCACGCTTTTCACGCCAGCTTGTGTGAGAGGCTAAGAACTGACTAGCATAGTCCCGAACCATTTCTTTTTGTTCCCATGATTGAATAGCATATTCATCAAAGTGGAAGAAAATACCCTCCCCTTTCAGCTCACTAGAAGGCACCCATTTCGGCGGTGTATGGGCTAGTGGTGCTGTCCTCACAAGCACTTGTTGATCGGGATCTGTCAATTCTCCCACTGCATCAATACGGGCAAAACCTAAGACAGCCTGCACTTCTCGTAACCGATCAACAAGAAGAACATTATTTATGTGGAGTGTTTCCGTCCAAGATTTACCCAGTTTAAGGCGACGTGTTCTAAAGTCTGTGCTATTTAATTTGGGATTATAGTTTGAAAACACTTCCCATTCCGGCAATTTTATATCGGGTATTTGTTGCTCCTGAGTCTTGTGAGGGTCATATTGCCCGATAGCTTCGATAATATCTGTATCAGGATAACTAGCTAACTCACCTTGAATCTGTCCAAGTTGCCGTAATGCAACCAGAATTTCAGGAGATGTGACAACACGCAATACATTCCATGAATCTTTAACCAATTGATGCAAATGATCTGTAGTGGAAGGAATCGAGAGAACACCTAAAGTAGCAGGGAACCACAAATTTGTTGCCCCTAACACAATAGCACGGGCATGATTCTTGCAATTCTCTAGGTCATATTTTCTAAGATGGGGCCACCGACCGCTACAGAGGGGCATTTTATTCCGATTGTCTTTACCAAAAGCCTCTGCTAAACGGCGACTTACCCCACAATCACAACGCACCTCTAAGTCACGAGCTTCGCCGGAGGGACCATATTCCATGAGTTTGAGTAAGGATTTTTCATGTTTACAGGGAGCATCCCGATGCACAAAATCAACCCATGGGAAATCATCCAAGTGACCTTCTTCACATGCAACAAGAATACGGGAAGGAATGGCTTCTGGGGAACGTTTACTTTTTGCTACTGTACAACCCGTATGACGATACACCGTTTGATCGGGTTGAAAAGGTTTTTTATCTAACTCAAATAGACCAGAATTGAGGGGGGCTAACCGCCGACAAATCGGGCAAACCCACCAATGAGGGAAAACAGCAACGGGAACGCCATACAAAGCAGCTGACTCAAAGGGTGAATTAGGTTCGGTTTCTAAACGCGGTAAAACATGCAATTCCTCAACCGTAGGGAGGTGAAATCGCACGGCATTCAGTAAGCGTGGTTCACTGAGAAGGGGTGTATTTTGGGGCCAATCGTCTAAGCCCATGACGATTACGGACAGACTTGGTAAATCAACAATTGAGCCAATCCCATAGGTATACATCAACTGGCTTGGACGCACTTCTCCTACAAAGAGTTTGTTATTATTCATCGTTCATCATCCATTCGATAATCGTCCAAAATGAGGCGAACCGGTGCTTCGACATCACGCATCGAATTCAAACAAGTAAAGATTTGCCAATCTGCCAAGCGTTCTTGAGGGTCATTGAGAAGTTTGATCTGTGCGTCTCGCTTATTGCTATAGGTCAGTTGTGATGAAGGCGAGCGCGTTCTGCGTAACCACTCATCCAAACGGGCATTGAGCATTTGCCGAACCTCGTCACCCATATCCTCTCTTTGAGTCACCAAGCGGGCACGCCGAATGATCTGGTTGAGTGCAGTTTGAACTATCGGGTTATTTCTTTCGAGCCTTCCAGCTGCTTCTTCGTGGTTAAATTGATCGGTATGAAGACGGATTAATGAAACGAAAACAGCCGATAAAGCACGATCTAAAGCACGCATCGAAAAAGGTGTAACAGAGAGAGCTTCAACTTGTTGATAAAATGTCGCGTGATAGTGTTCAAAGCGTTCATAATGGCTAAGGTCACGCGGACGTGTCCAATTGTATACAGTAATGACCACGCCCGGCGCACGCCGCCCCACCCGACTGGTGGCTTGGATATATTCGGCGGTGGCTTTGGGTTGCCCTGCAACAATCATCGCTCCTAAGCGTCCGACATCAACACCAACTGAAATCATATTGGTTGCTAAAACGGCATCCAAAGGGTAATTCTCTTTGTCATCAGTGCCAAAGGGTGTTTCTAAACGATCTAAAATTTTAGGAATATCAATAGCACTTTTCCGCGAGGTCAGTTCGTTTATGGTATTATGTTGGATGTAGCGTTTGGATAAACCTCGTTGATCCATACGTCGCAAGCGAGACTGCACGGCATCGTCCATCACACGCAACATCCCACCCAATTCCCGAATCGAATTGAAATAACCCACCATCGTCATGTAGGGGTCTGCCGCTGCTTTATAGCGATCAAATAAAGTTTGGGCAGCAGCCATTGCAGTAACGTAGACACGAATCAAGACCGACTTCAAGCGCGTGCCAGAGGCACAAACACCTAAATACAACCGTCCAGAACGATCTTGTTCTTGATGAGCAAAAAAGTTATCGCGTGCATCTAAACCGGATGGGGGGAAAACAGCCACATTGCGCTGAAATAAACTGTGCACTTGATAGGCGGCACGGCGAACCGTTGCTGTAGATGCGACAACCTTAGGGCGAATTGCCTTCCCATCCAATTGCCAAGTACAAAGCGCATCAACTGCTGTTTCATATAGACCCACTAACGTACCGAGTGGACCACTAATGAGGTGTAACTCGTCTTGGATGATTAGATCCGGTGGGCGCAGACCGCGCGGCAAGGGTTGTGTGGTGCAGGCGGGATAGATGCCTTTCTTAAGGTGGCTGTCGGTGTCGTCAATTTCTGGGGAGCGATAGCCATGACGGGGACACCAACCTGTCACCCGCCCAAAGAGCATTTGCGTTGCGCCTTTCCATGGCATTTGGGCGAATTTATCCACCGTTGCAATTAACAAAGCAGGCAACCGACGGTAAATTTCTTCATCCACAACCACAATGGGCAACCCTTCCCCTTTTGCACGTCGCTGACCGAACGGGCATTCCCCAAACGAATCACTACAATATTGCAGTGTCCGCCCCACTCCTTGTTCGGCAGTCTCAACAACAATGTTTTTACCAGCATGGATCTCGCTACCACACCATGGACAATGGTTAAGTTGAACGGGTGTCCCACTGCCACCCACTTTACCCTGATATTGCCCGCGTTCTTGGGAGATGGCTTTCGCTGAATCTGCGGTGTAATTGGGGGTGCTGTTTGCCCCCACCCATAGCCCAATACGGAAAGGCTCTTTCCCCCACACCGCTTCATCTTGGCGACGTAAAACTTCACACGCGGCGATCAGGGTGGTGGCACGTTGAAATTGTTGGAGGGTAAGCAAGCGCAATGTGTAACGCATGATGACCGCCACTCCTTCGCCATGACCATCGAAGTTTCCTAAGTTGCCTTGCAAGCGTCTAATCCCTAACGTAAAGGCGGTTAATCCTAAGTAGGCTTCGGTCTTCCCACCTCCTGTTGGAAACCAGAGCAAATCCGCAATGCTTTCACCCATTTCTGTACCAATACGATCTGCGTGGGTGGGGTAGACCATGCTCGGCAGATTAAGCAAAATGAACGCCAATTGAAAAGGTCGCCAGCTATGGTTGTCAGGGGTATCTATTTGATTGATGTCTGGCTTCTGATTGCGCCGTGCTTTTTCGGCAAACAGGGTGTGAATACGTTGTAAGGACATGGCGGAATTAGCAAACTGAAAAGCGCGAGCCGCATCCGCATGGTTATCCAGCAATTCAATCCCTGCTTGAATACGCTCTAAAGCTATCCATCCTTTACGGATTTGGTCTTCCGCAATCCCCTGCTCAACATAGGGACGCAACAAATCATCTGCCTGTTCAATTTGAGCTTGACGTTCCTCCAGCCAATGGCGATAGGTGTTCACCAATGGGGCAAGTGCTTGGCTAAACTCTCCTTGCACTGTATTTCCCAACACTGCCATATCGGTGACTAACTGGGGAATCGTGCGGGCTTGCATGGGTGGAACTTCATACATCGGGAGAATCTTGGTGGAAACGTGCAACGCCCTAGCAGGGTTATCGGCAGATGGTTCGACATGCACACCCACCCCATGACCCGTAGCAAACTCTTGGGTTTCTCGATAGAGCATTGCCATCATGCTATCTTCGGCATCGTTTACCGCATGATTGATGGGACGCTTGGCAAAGATGGGGCTACCATCAGGAGCATAGAGATGTAGCTCCGGCTGAAACAGCCACGCTTGATCCTTAAACCGTTTGGGTTCACCCTGCCCATTGACCAAAAAGAGGGTTAATGCAAAACCGCCACTGGCATAACGCCGACACACGCCAATCAGGTAAACGGCACGTCCACGCTCAGGGTGAATTTGTGAGATGAGACCTTCTTTAATGGGAATGGGCTGGCTCACAAATTGGACGGGCACCCTTTGCCAATAGAAGCGTTCGCTTGCCTCATCTTGATGACGCTCGTAACGTCCATAGCGCACTTCAACGATGATCGACGGGGCATCTTCTGCCAACAAGACGGTTAGCCCCAAAGCGGATGGGATGAACGCCACCGTGTCCCCCACCTCTGGTATAAGCACATCGGTGACACCCTCTTCTGGGCTATCCTTACCACCGATAGCCAAGTCGCCTTGCTCATCGAACGGGTCTTGAAATTCGTCATCGGCTTCTATATCGGTTGCTTGTGTATCGTCACTCGCTTTATTTTTGGGAGCTAATGCCCCCACCAGATAGCGATCGCGCACATTGCTTTCCGTGACGATTTCAT
>JBMOEO010000157.1:0-5248 GCA_049318945.1 Phototrophicaceae bacterium
TTGTTGTAAAGATCAGGATCACTGGCGGAATAAATTGCCATCCAATCAAACTGTTGGGCAGGCGTGTTTTCCCACGACACCACAATAGGCTCACCTATAGCATAGCTGGGGCGGTCGGTGCTAAGGGCGGGGAGGGCATTCGGCGCAACTACCCAGAAGGTTTGTCGCGCAAGTTCATTTCCGTCAGCGTCCGTTAAAACGGTGGCGTATTCGCCAACAGGCAAGCCACCCGTGCCAAAGGTGACACTGCCGAAGAAACTCGCTTCATAGGGGGGAAGCCACATGAGGGGAGTGAGCGCGTTTCCGCCCATCGGTACAATGCCGATCCGATCTCCTGCAACCTCACCGTTGGGCGTGGCATAGTGGACAACCAATCGCTCCCCTTGTTCAACGCGCCGTTGCTGGGGGGCAACCAAAATCGGCATCACACCCGGAATCAATTCTATAGTGGAAACGACCCCGCGATGATCTGACGGAAACGGTAAAACACCAATGCCCACATCTTGCCCATCACGCTCTCCTACGATTTGGCTATCTAAAACGCGCACATCGTTTGAAGCGTACACAAAGTCAATACGGTCAATCATCTCGTTTTCCAAGATGCGTGGGTGAGGATAGCCATACGTCCATGTATTCCCTGCTACAGTCAACGGATCGGGATGGATTGCCCGATAGGTGTCGGTCATACCACTTGCCTCAACGGCTTTGGAGACCACCCACTCAACAGGGTACAAGCGTTGTGGGTTGGTTGCCACCACTTCCGCCGTCCAATCAAGGTGCGAAGGTGTATTGAAGTCTCCCGTCAACAGCGTGGGGATACCTGCTTGTTGTAGTTCAGGCAAACGCGCCAGCACCGTTTCTATCGCCGATAGGCGTAGCTTGCGCTCGGTTTGTAAGACGGTCTCAAGCGGTTCGCCATCACGTACCAAGTAGGGTCCGTAGGACTCAGAAGGGAGGTGAACATTCATCAGCGCGACCACCTGACCGGGACGCACTTGGACATATACGAATTGCCCGTTACCGTTGGGTGGGTCAATCAGCGGATACTTGGAGATGATGTGTAAGCGTTCGTTGGCATGCTGCCAACCCAGCGCGTTGGCTAGACGGCGCGTGTTGCCACTGGGTTCTTGTAACCCAACGACATCCGCTTGCGACAGTTGGATCGCTTCAACAACTTTACCGAAGTCCACCAATTCTCCACCTACCCAAATGTTGAAGGTCATCACGCGCAATTCCACCGTAGCAGGCGCGGTTTGGGCATAGGAACGGGAGGGTGTAAGACTGAGCATGATAACCCCCAATACGATGAAAATGATATGAGCGATAGATTTCATGGTGAATGCGTTTCCTTTACGGTAGACGAAGATGAGCTACCGAGCAATTTCACCTAACTTTAATTAGACCGACTAGGGATGGGTTTGTCAAATGCCAAACGTCACGAGTGCGCTCCCTACCTTTCTTGCCCATTCGCCATTATCCTAACCCGCATACCGCATTGAATCTTTTCTATGATCGGAGGTCAACCTAGTATGATAACTCCTACTGTATCGGTTTCTCCCACGCGCTGGCGTGGCGTGACCGCAACGTTTGCTTTTGTGGTGGCGTTGCTTGCCATCGTCTATTGGGGAGGCATCCCCGCTGTCAACCAGATGGGTTTTGCGTTGGGTGTTGCCAGCGTGATATTGGTCTTGGCGATCATCGGAGGGTTGGCGTGGCATTTGTTGGTGCGTCCCATCCCGAATGCTCCGCGCCAAACACGGATGTTTTCCGCCTTGCAACACCGCTTGATTGCTTGGGTCTTGTTGCTCAATTCAGCTTGCCTGATCGTGGGCGCGTTTTGGGATGAGGTGTGGCATCGTCGCTATGGGCTTCCCTTTGGTGAGGACTTCTTTTGGAGACCCCATTTGATGATGTACTTCGGCATGTTGCTGACGATTGCGCTCGCCTTCTATGGGTTGCTCACCCTCAACCGCACCGTTCGCGGAACGTTTCAACAGCGATTCCGTGCGAACCCTAGTGCGGGCTTGCTGGTCTTGACGGGTTTATTTTGGGTGTATGCGCTCCCTGCTGATCCCGTGTGGCACGCGCTATATGGGGTTGACCTGACCGCGTGGAGTTTGCCACATGTGATGATTGCCTTCAGCTTCATCATGATTGCTGTGCTTTCAAGCACCTTGTATATCATCAGCCAAGCCTCTACAGATTGGCGCACGCTTCGCGCTTTGCGGTTGGGGGACTGGATTCCCTTGAGTGCGTTGGTGTTCAGCATGATGATTTTGATGCAGTTGTTGACCACCGAATGGGAGGGTGTCCAAACGCTCCCGTTGGTGCTAAACCGTCCGGATTGGCTCTTGCCTTTGGTGTTGGTGGTGGGATCAACTTTTACAGCGACACTTGCCACCCGTAGCCTCAAGATGATCGGCGCGTCTAGTCTGGTACTGGTGGGGGCGTGGGCGTTACGTGTGGGCATGATCGCCCTATTTGATGCGCCTGACGTGAGCGCAGGCGGATGGGTCGCCAGTGCTGTGCCGGCTGTGGTGATGGATGTCATCGCGCTGGGGTGGTTTGCACGTTACAAGCAACCGCTTGCCCTCATGCCACATGTCATCATATTGAGCGTGTTGCACCTCGTAAGCATCTTACCCCTCACCCTCATGCTCTATCCCGTCATGAATCCTACCGCTGGCTTCTTCATCGGAAGCGTGATCGCCATCCCATTGGGCACGTTATGGGCGGTATGGGTGGGTGGGGCGTTGGGAGATCAAATCGCCCAACAGAAGCGCGTGACCGAGACTACCGCCCAAGAAGCGGAAAACTGGGTGCGCGTGTTGATGCCGATTGCTGGCGTGGCAATGCTGGTCTTTGGGGTATGGTTCATCCTAACCGCCACCCCACCCGTGCTTTAGTTGGGTTTGCTTCCGTCCTCTAGGTGACGCAAGACGCGCTCATACGCATCGTTGATGCGTTGCATCTCGTCGGTCGTGTCGCGCTCTAGGTTGAGGTCAGGATGAAACTGGCGGGCAAGATCGCGGTAGGCACGCTTGATCGCTTGGGTGTCGTCGGTTGGCGCGATGCCCAATAGGTGATAGTAGTAACGCACGGATTTGGCAATGGGGGCAGTTTCTGCCTCCGCCCATCTGTGCGCTTGCCATGATGTGGGAATCTCTTCAAACCGCCCAACACGCCACATCCCACGAAAATACGGCAGGTGAATGTCTACCGAATCAACTTGGATGTACGCGATATTGATCGGCTCGCCGTGTTTAATCACATAGCTAAACGAATTGGGCAGGCGCGTGAACTCAACATTGAAGATGAACGGCTCTCCGCGCCACGCATCATAAGCGTAAATCCTACCCCCGAACAATGACAACAAGGTCATCATCCAATCGTTGGGGACATAGACTTGACCATCGTTGGGCATGAACATATCCATCCACAAGATCAAGACGGTATACAAGTTTTGGCGTTCATTCTCGCTGAAGATGTAGGTGATTTCCTCCACTGACATGAACCGCTCAATCAGATGGATGGAGACGGTCTCGCCACTGAAGAAGTCCAAGATCACCACGTCGCTTCCATCATGCCAAACTTCTTTAACTTGTGGCGCGTCTAACAATTCGTTGACGAGATGCACGCGCACCGTGTGAACATCAAAACGCATAATTTTAACAATTCAGTTGATAAACAATGCGTTCATGTTACCACAGGATGCGTGACAAATCTTGCGTGGCGGTTACTTTGGACTGACGCTAACCCTTCAACCGTTGTAACGCTTCGCCTTGTGCTTTACGCACCACACCCATCAAGCCACGTCCCTTGCCCATGCTGATCTGCTTGCCAAACAGGGTGAACACAATGTCAGTGGGGATGGACGCAATTTGCGCTAGGGGAATGTGCGAGCAGGTTTCATCCAGCACCACGCACATTGCCATAGCCGAAAGCCCCTGCGGATTCAACACATCAAAATAATATTTCAATGTGCCATCCGCGTTATCTACCGCCCAGACATACACATCTGATTCACACTCGGCAACATAATTGGCAAGGTCATAGGGTTGGGTGGCGACGGTGCTTGGCACGCGCACGCTATGGAAACGGTTGGCAATCTCGATCAGATATTCTGTGCGCTCGGCGCGGTCGGTGATGGTCTCAAAATCGTCAAGATATTCTTGAAGTTTTACAGGAAGGGTGGTCATAGGTTATGTGCCCTCGTGAAGTATGCAAATTAAAAAGCCCTGCTCACTTGGAACAGGGCTTCAAGTGTGGTCTAGGAGAGATTATTTTTCAATCGGAACGTTGACGAGGTTGCCCCATTCCGTCCATGAACCGTCATAGTTCTTGACGTTGCTGAAGCCAAGCAAGTAGTTCAACACGAACCACGTATGGCTACTGCGTTCACCGATACGGCAATAGGTAATCACGTCTGCTTGGGGGTTCAAGCCTTGTTCGCCCACATACAGCGCAGTGAGTTCTTCTGCTGTTTTGAACGTGCCATCTCCGTTAGCTGCTTTTGACCAGGGAATATTCTTGGCATTGGGAATGTGCCCACCGCGTAACGCGCCTTCTTGGGGATAGTTCGCCATGTGGAGCAACTCGCCACTATATTCTGCTGGGCTACGTACATCCACCAACTGCCCAGCCGATTCCACATGTACCAAGACATCCTGACGGAATGCACGTACTGGGGCATCGTTGCGCTCATTGGCGGTGTAGACGGTGGGGGGGAAGGTGGTAACTTCGCGCGTGAGTTCACGCCCTTCTTGTTGCCACTTCAAGCGTCCGCCATCTATGAGTTTGGTGTTGGTGTGCCCAAACAGTTCAAAGACCCACAGCGCATACGCCGCCCACCAGTTATTCTTGTCACCATAGAAGACCAGCGTGGTCTCTGGCGTAACGCCCAAACGACCGAGCAACGCCTCAAAGCCGTCTCTGTTGAGATAGTCACGGCGCACGGGATCATTGAGGTCTTTCGTCCAGTCCACTTCTACCGCGTTGGGGATGTGACCGGAGGGATACAGCAATTCATCTTCGTTAGACTCGATGATGCGAATAGCGGGGTTGTTGAGGTTTTCTGCCACCCAGTCGGTGCTAACCAATTTATCAGGATGGGCATAGCCACGTTCTGCAATTGTTGACATCTTGAGAATTTGCTCCAATGTTGTTGACCAATACTCAGGACATTATACGGGGTAGTGGTCTTACATACCATTAGAGGCTACTAAGGTATAAGGTAAAGGGTATATCA
>JBMOEO010000158.1:0-5189 GCA_049318945.1 Phototrophicaceae bacterium
CGTCTTGTGAAAGGCGATATAACACTAAGCCGTGTACATATTGCTCAGTAGGTTGTTGATTCCACTTATGGATATAATCGTATACCGAACGAATCCAATCTTGTGCATCATCGTCCCAACCATTGTGGTTAGCATCGTTCCACCCACTGCGACAACCACGCTTAAGATGGTTCGTTTCGGTAATGACGATCGGCTTGCGTTCCCAATCTGCCCCCTTCTTACGTAAGATGTCGGCAAATGGTTCCCACATTCTAAACCCAAAGAATTGCCATTGAAGCGGATGCCCACCAAACTTGGCAGTGTTGTTAGGAGCATCCCCAGCACCGCGTGAATAGCCGTGTAGGGCAATCCAGTCTACATCGGTTGGTAAAAGTAGGTCAATTAATTTGCTGTAGAACACATTGGGAATGTCAATTTCCTGCCCATATTTTTGGAAACTTTCGGTGTTAGTACCGTCTAATGCCGGCGGAGACAACCGATGTCCAGAGCCTACAATTTTACGAACCCCTTTGATGATCTTGGCGATGCGTTCTGGGCGGATGGGCGTTCCGATGTTTTGATGATTTTGGTAGTCAAAGTTTTCTCCGGCACGATTGGGTTCGTTCCCGATGATATGCCCCCAAACTCCCTTAGTATTGAGGATGCTACGCCCGATGAACTGAATCAATCGTTCATCATTTGTCGGATCACCGAATGTTCCCCCACCCCCTTCTGATTTAGCAAAGGAGAAATTCCAACGCAAAATCACACGCACACCCGCATTTTGTGCGGCGGTGTAATCAACATTATGGCGACCTTCAAAGCCATGTGGATAGGTCTTCTCAAGATTTTCTGCCCCACCACAATAAACCATGTCAACAGCCCAACCCCGAATCCCATTGGCAACCATCCAATCGGCAGCACCTGCACCCCACTGTGGCGCACCATCGTGCATCCCACGTAACGGATGATTCGGAACTTGGAGGGGAGTAATGATCTTAAGTTCGGGTCCCTTTTCAACAGGGAGGGTGGCAACGTTCCCATTGAAGATCACATAGCTAACATGCGCCCAGCCCTCTTTGGTATTGTGGAGAATGCGATACCATTCTTTGTCCGTTGAGATAGCCATAACTTGTAGCGCATCCCCTTTGGGGGCGGTATAAAGTGGCGGTTGAAAGCGTGTACTAGGACCTGAACGCACATTCACCGCATCTTTGAAGGTTGCATTAAAACTGGATTCGGTTAAGCGTGTATCAGGAGCTGGGGTGAGATAGTCTGCTGGATCAACACTATCGTTGTAATAGCGAATGTTGCGACCATCAGTTGTGTGGTAGGAGGTTTGCCCTGCTGCGCTTGCCCCTATCTTCTTTACGATCACTTTGAGTTGAGAGCCGATCGCGCTTCCTGTGCTGTCCGCCAGCCCGATGACCTCACCCATTTGAACTTGTTGCCCAACCGTCACATGTATCTTGAACAGGTGACAATAGATGGTTTGATAAACTGCATCCCCATCACGGTGTTCAAGGGTAATCGTGTTGCCATACGGGCGCACATCCCCTATGTTGTCAATCGTTTTGACCTGCCCCGTAGCACATGCTTTCACCTCGCTACGAAATTCTGCTTCAATGGCGATCCCATCATTCCCTTCAAATGGATAACTTTTTCCATCTGTGCCGATGTAAGTATAATCTTTCCAGTAGGTGGGGTCTGCTCCAAACGATTGAATAATCTTGGTAGAGGCACCCGGCCACGAAATCTTAAACGCCATAACATTTACCTTCCTATCAAAAAACCTAACCTAGATTGTACAATGTTATAAGCTATCGAAGTAATTGAACATGAACTTTTTCGCCAACTTCTATCTTTTGTTGTCCTTCTGGGATAACAAGCAACCCATCGGCTAAGACCATAGAGAACAATGCTCCTGAACTTTGCGTTCCTGTCAGATAGGCGTAGGGCATATTGTCCTTCATCTCTAAGCGTACACGGCTGTAGGTGCGCCTTCCATCAGAGACAATATCTTCTCCTGCAATTGCTTCAACCAATTGGCTATGGTTTGGTAGATGTTGTAAGGTCAACAAGAATGGGCGCACAAATACATGGAATGTCACGATAGCTGATACAGGATTCCCCGGTAAACCGAAGAACGGGATACCTTGAACAGAACCAAAAGCGAATGGTTTGCCGGGGCGAATATCAACTTTCCAAACATTCAACTGACCGATTTGTTCAACTACCGCTTTGACATAATCTTTAGCACCTACTGAAACTCCTGCAGTGGTGATGATGGCGGTGGGGTTAAAACGGAGTGCCTCTTGAAAACAAGCCAACGTTGATTCAAATGAGTCTTGTGCCACGCCAATCCGTTTGACTTCTCCGCCGTTTTGTTCCACCAAAGCGGCGAGCATATATAAATTGCTATCGTAAATTTGCCCATGTTGAAGCGGGCTACCCAACTCCACCAACTCATCCCCTGTGCTGAAGATGACAATCAATGGGCGACAATAAACCGTTAAATGGGTCATGCCGATACTAGCGCATACTCCGATATGTTGGGGGAGTAGGCGCGTGTTGGCTTCGATCAAGCGTTGTCCTTGTTGAATGTTTTCTCCTCTTGGGCGGATGTTCGCCCCCTGTGAGGCGGTTTTATGGATGAACTGGATGCTTGTGCTGGAGAGCGATTCTGGGTGGAGATGCCATGTCTGGTTGGTATCTTCCACTGGGATGACCGTATCCGCGCCTTCTGGCAAGGGGGCGCCGGTCATGATTCTGATGACCGTGCCTTGCCTTAGGGGAGTTGTACCCACTTTCCCAGCGGTGACATCATCAATCATCTGAAACGTTTCAACCTGTGCTAAATCATCATGGCGTAGGGCGTAGCCATCCATGCTTGAGCTAGGAAAATGAGGAACATCCATAGGGGCGATTATTGGTTCGGCAAGCACACGATTGAAGCAACTATCTAGGGGGATGGTTTCGGTAGCGAGGGTAGGAACGCGCTCCAAAATGTAAGTTAGAACGGCATTTACGCTGGAAAGTGAGGAATTCACATCGATCTCCCAAAAAGATTCACATCAAAATCATTTATGTGTCGTATATTAAATCAGTATAAAATGGAATCAATTGTTGATGATAACGAATAGAGGTTACTTGAAATGCAAGACCTTGATTTGCTATTGACTAGCATACCTAAAATGAACCCCTATGATCGGTCTTTAGTGGAACGTGCTTATCATAAAGCACGCCTTAAACATGATGGTATCCAGCGTCGTTCCGGTGAGCCATACTTCACCCATTGTGTGGCGGTCGCTAAGATTTTAGCCGATATGAAACTAGATGCTGAAGCAATTGCTGCTGCATTGATGCACGATCTGATTGAGGATACGGATGTCACCCGTGCAGAAATTGCAGTTGAGTTCAATGAGACGATTGCTTCGTTGGTAGAAAGCGTCACCAAACTTGAAAAACTCCCCATACCCATTTCAGATAATCCATCTGACAAACGCAAGCGCGATGTTGACCGTGAGAATGAATACCTGCGTAAGATGTTCATGGCGATGGGGGATGATATACGGGTTGTTCTGATTAAGTTGGCGGATCGCTTGCACAATATGCAAACGCTCGATTCCATGCCTCCCGAAAAACAGATCAGCAAATCCAGAGAAACCCTTGAAGTATATGCTCCTCTAGCAAATCGTCTGGGCATTTGGGAAATCAAATGGCGTTTAGAAGACCTTGCTTTCCGTTATTTGGAGAAAGATTCCTACAAGGCGATTGCTCGTTGTTTAGATGAGCGACGAACAGAACGTGACCAATATATAGAGCGCGTCATCCAAAAAGTGCGAGAAGCCTTGAACCAACACGGCTTGAACAATGTGAACTTGAAGGGACGCTCTAAACATATCTACAGCATCTATAGCAAGATGAAACGCAAGCGCATTCCGTTTGAAGAAGTATATGATGTGCAAGCATTGCGTATCATTGTTGATACGTTACCCCAATGTTATCTAGCACTGGGGATCATCCACAATATGTGGCGACCCGTGCCCGGTGAGTTTGATGATTACATTGCATCCCCCAAAGATAACTTCTATCAAAGTCTGCACACAGCAGTCATAGATGATTCTGGGCGACATTTGGAGGTGCAAATACGCACATGGGATATGCACGAACATGCCGAATATGGGATTGCCGCGCACTGGCGATACAAAGAGGGGGCGGGGCGCGATGATGCTTTTGATAACCGTGTGGCTTTCATTCGGCGGTTATTAGAGTTTGGTCAAGAAGATGATAATCAAGATTCCACTAACTTCATGGAGGCATTGCGTACAGAGGTATTTGAAGATCGGGTTTATGTGTTTACCCCTCAAGGGGATATTGTAGATTTACCCAAAGGGGCAACCCCGATTGATTTTGCTTATCACATCCATACCGAAGTAGGCAATCGTTGTCGCGGTGCGAAGGTCAACGGAAAACTCGTCACGCTGTCGTATGAATTAGAAAACGGTGACAAGGTGGAAATTCAAACGACCAAGCAAGGAGGACCTAAGCTAGATTGGCTCAACTCCGGTACGGGCTTTGTGAAGACACAACGCGCCCGTAGCAAGATACAGTATTGGTTTCGCAAGCAAAACCGCGAAAAGAATCTTGCAGAGGGGCGTAATGTGCTGGTACATGAACTTAAACGTTTAGGCTTATCCCATACCTATACGTTTGAATCGGTAGCCGCACTGTTTGATTATGCTGATGTTCAAGATTTCTTTGTAGCGGTGGGGTCAGGTAATGTTGACGGGGCACATATAGCGACACGCTTGTTAGAAAATGAAAAGACCACTAACAAGTATGAAACAGTTGAGACGCAACTCATTAGCCATAGGAAGCTAGAGGGAACTCCTACGGAGTTTACAGGTGCAATTCAGGTTGAGGGTTCAAGTGGCTATCCAGTTAACATGGCGAAGTGTTGTAGCCCCGTTGTCGGTGATCCTATCATCGGCTATATCACGCGCGGGCGTGGCGTTTCGGTTCATCGTGCAGACTGCATCAACATTATCGGACTCAGTGAGCATGATCGTTTTGTAACCGTTTCGTGGGGGCATGTCAATCATTTGAATATCGTACACGTTCCCATTGAGATTATTGCTTTTGACCGCGATGGACTCTTGCGAGACATCAGCACAGCCATTGCTAAGGAACGCATCAACCTAAGCGAT
>JBMOEO010000159.1:0-5091 GCA_049318945.1 Phototrophicaceae bacterium
ATACGAATACTGAATAATGATGTGCTTGTGCCACGATTCCTATACTATCTTTTATCTACTGATGCTTTTTTTGCTTATGATATGCAACACTCAAAGGGTGCAAAAATGCCACGTGGTGATAAAACTGCCATAATGCTTTACACTATTCCCCTGCCCTCTCTTGAAGAGCAGGCGCGGATTGTGGCAATTCTTGACCGCTTTGATGCGCTGTGCAATGACCTGACGCAGGGGCTACCGGCTGAAATAGAGGCACGACGCAAGCAATATGAATACTACCGCGATCGGCTCTTGACCTTTGAGGAGGCAACCTCATGACCAACAACGTGAACATCATCATCCAAACCCCACAAGATACGGTGGTCGCTGAATATACGCCAACGGGTAGCCGTTCTGATAGCTACCAATCAGAAGCCGCCTTAGAAGCGGAGTTCATCCGCCTGTTGAGCGTACAGGGATATGAACCGATTGCCATCACCAATGAGGACGCGATCATCAAGAACCTGCGTCGCCAGCTTGAAATGCTCAACGCGATGACCTTCACCGATGCAGAATGGGGAGACTTCTACAGTAAACACCTTGCCAATACCAATGAGGACATCCGCGACAAGACGCACAAGATTCAAAATGATCCGATACAGTCCTTCACCCGCGCCGACGAAAGCACGTGCAACATCAAGCTGATCGACAAAACGCACATTCATAACAATCGGCTTCAGGTCATCCACCAATATGAGAACGAAAGCGGAACGTATAAGAATCGCTATGATGTGACTATTCTGGTGAACGGCTTGCCGATGGTGCATGTCGAACTGAAACGGCGTGGCGTGGCAATCCGTGAAGCATTCAACCAGATTCAACGCTATCAGCGCGATAGCTTTGGGGCAGGGGCGGGGCTGTTTGAATATGTACAAATCTTTGTCATTTCCAACGGCACAGATACCAAGTATTACAGCAATACCACCCGCGAATTATCCATCAAGGACGGGAAGAACGACTCCACCCGCACCAAAAAGACTAGCCATTCTTTTGAGTTTACTTCCTTCTGGGCAGACGCACTCAACCGAACGATTCCCGATCTGATGGACTTCACGCAAACATTCTTTGCCAAGCACACGCTGTTGAATGTCCTCATGCGCTATTGCGTGTTCACCAGCGAGCGGTTGCTCTTGGTGATGCGCCCTTACCAAATCGTCGCCACCGAGCGCATTTTGAACCGTCTGCAAGTCGCACACAATTATAAGACTTATGGCACAGTTCAAGGCGGGGGATACATCTGGCACACAACCGGTAGCGGTAAGACGCTCACCAGTTTCAAAGTTGCCCAGCTGGCTTCAAGTCTGGAGTATGTGGACAAAGTTTTGTTTGTGGTGGATCGTAAAGACCTAGATTATCAAACCATGCGCGAATATGACCGCTTTCAAGAGGGGGCTGCCAATGGCAATAGTTCCACAAAGGTACTACAAAGCCAGCTAGAGAACAATTCAGTAAAGATCATCATCACCACCATACAGAAACTGAGCCTATTCATCGGCAGAAACAAGCAACACGACATCTATAAAAGGCGTGTCGTGCTGATCTTTGATGAGTGCCACCGCTCGCAATTTGGCGAGATGCACACGGCGATCACCCAAGCGTTCAAAGAATATTATTTGTTCGGGTTCACGGGAACACCCATCTTTGCCAGCAACTCATCCAATAGTGGCAACCCCTTGCTTAAAACTACCGAACAGGCTTTTGGAGAGAAGTTACATTCTTATACGATTGTAGACGCAATCCATGATAAAAACGTTTTGCCCTTCCGTGTGGACTTCATCAGCACCATAAAACATAAAGACGACATCCGAGATAAGCAAGTTATAGCCATTGATTCCGACCGCGCCTTAAATGATCCGCGTCGGATTGAGTTGGTGACAGCCTACATCATCGAACACTTTGACCAGAAGACCAAGCGTAATGACTACTACAGCATAGGGTCACGCAGGTTGGCGGGGTTCAATTCGATCTTGGCGGTCTCCAGTATCGCCGCGGCAAAACTCTACTATGAGGCATTCAAGCAACAAACCCATCCGCTAAAAGTGGCAACCATCTTCAGCTATAGCCCCAATGAAGAGAACGCCGATGAGGACTTTGACAACGCCGCCCTCGATCAGAATAGTCGTGACTTCTTGGAATCGGCAATTGCGGACTATAACAGAATGTTCGCCACCAACTATGACACCAGCGCGGATAAGTTTCAAAACTACTACAAAGACGTGTCCCAACGGGTCAAAAATCGTGAGATTGATTTGTTGATAGTGGTCAATATGTTCCTCACTGGCTTTGATGCCACCACGCTTAACACGTTGTGGGTTGATAAAAACCTGCGCCAACATGGGTTGATGCAGGCGTTTTCACGCACCAATCGCATCCTGAACAGCGTGAAGACTTTCGGGAATATTGTTTGTTTCCGTGATCTAAAAGAAGAGATTGATGAGGCGATCGCGCTGTTTGGCAACCGTGAAGCGGGTGGCGTGGTGATTGTTCGCACCTTCCCCGAATACATGCACGGGTATGAGTACGAGGGAAAACAACAGCCGGGCTATGTTGAGTTGATTGAACGCTTAGAAACCGAGTTTCCGATTCATCAGCAAATTGTTGGTGAAACCCATCAAAAAGAGTTCATTCGGCTATTCGGGACGATTCTAAAAGTCCGCAACATCTTGACCGCGTTCGATGAGTTTGAGGGAAATGATCCCCTTAACGCGCGTGATTTTCAGGATTATCAAGGGCTATATCTTGATCTGCGCGATCACTTCCGTCCCGAAGGTCAAACAGAACCAATCAATGATGATATTGTGTTTGAACTCGAATTGATCCGACAAATTGAGGTCAACCTAGATTATATTTTGATGTTGGTGGCACAGTACAAAGATGCTCACCAACAAGATAAAACCCTGCTTGATACGATTTTCCGTGCTGTTAATTCCAGCGTTCAGTTGCGTAGCAAGAAAGAATTGATTGAGGCGTTCATCAATCAAATGAATGGCATCACACAAGTAGATGAACAATGGCAGGCATTCATCAAAGCATCGGCAGAGCGTGACCTCAAGGCGTTGATAGCCGAAGAAAATCTTAAAGAGAAGGAAACGCACACCTTCATACGGAACGCCTTCCGCGATGGGACACTCAGGACGACGGGCATCAGCATGGATGCCATTCTTCCCCCAATGCGCCTGTTTGGTGGGGGCAATCGCCAAGAGAGAAAACAGACGATCATCATCAAACTGCTAAGATTCTTTGAGAAATATTTTGGCGTAACCCAGTTAGATGATTCTCGCTAAAAGACATCTTATAAATTATCCCCTCAAGCCCAAACCTTCAACCTCTGACCTTGTAAGAATGAGCATCGTCGTTATCACCGTTCGATGCTCCACACGCGCCCGAAGGCGGTGAGGGTGGCGAAGCCTTCGTTGTCGTAGGGGAACGTCCACTCGACATCCACCGACTGGGCAGGAGCGAGGTCGAAGGGGGCAAAGTCGGGGTGATGAACCGCGCCAGTGGGATCGGGGATGAATCCCAACACCAACCCAACCGCATCGGGTAGAACGGGTAACGCCTGCTCGGTCGGATTGAACAAGCGTGCGCTGACTGTGAAGGCGGTGGGGGTGTAGGTCATGCCCTTGAGTTGGAAGTCCACAGCGGACGGGTGTAACTCGTCCCCAGCTAATGGGGTCAAGGGCAACTCGAAATGTGCCTCCCCCACGCGCAAGCGTGCGGTGCTTGCTCCGCGTGGCGCGACAAACGCGAACGAAGCACAAGTGGCAGTGTGTGGGGGAATCACGGACGGGAGGGCGGGACACGAAGGTGAGACATACGCAGGGTCATGGGTGAGGGGTTCAGAAGGGGCGGTGTCTAGGGCGAGGGTCGGGTGGAGCGACTCGCTGGCTAAGGGAGCATCCCCCGTCAACAGCTGTGCTTCCACCACCGCATACGCCAAGTCAGGGGGCAGTTGAGCAGGGGCAATCCACTGCCCCCCGTTGAGGGTCAAGGTGAACCCGTCGAGAGGGTAGGGGGTGTGAAGCGGAATGAGCGGGCGTGCTTGGGCGCGGAGCGTATCAATCTCTTGCTCGGCAGGGTAACGGGCAGTCACCAGATAGCGCAAGTCGGTGGGGATGCCATCGGCGTAGGTCTCGCCAATCAGCACCAAGACCAGCCCCGGCGCAGTCTGTTGGAAGAAGTGGGTATCGGTGCGCGTGACGTGGTGCGTTGCCTCGTAGACAAACTGCAGGACGTTGCCCGTGTTCATGGTGACAACCAAGATCGATTCAGCGTTTAATCCTTCAAAAAGGGTAAGATTGCCCTCGTCAAAGGGGACACCCAACACAGGGCGGACAACCATTCCCCCCAACCACGACACGACATCAGGATGCGGATCGAATCGCCATTCGGCAACCTCGATCTCATGCCCCTGCACAATGAACACGCGCGGAGCATCCCCTGCACGGGGGAACACCTGCAACTGGACGGGGTAATAATCCCGACGGGGACGCTCCCCCGCCACAATCGCCTGATCGAAACCGGAGAGGGCGAAGGGCGTAGCGGTGGCAGGGATGGGAGTCGGGGTGCGCGTGGGTGTGGGCGTGACGGTTGGACTGGGTGTGAAGGTGGGACGCAGGACAGTGGCAGGGGCAGGCTTGTCCTCCCCGTTGAGCAGGTTCACACCTGTCCAGATGAACAAGCACACCATCGGGATTGCCAGCAGGATGAACCAGCGCGGTATCCCCCCGACCGTAGAGCGACTAGCAGGACGTTCGGAAACATCGGTAGCACTTTCAGAAGGGGCGAACAACGCCTCACGGTATCCTTGTTGCACATCTGAAGGGACTTTGAGCCACACTTCCCCTGCTGGGACTAACGCCACGCGATGGTACTGCTCGATGAAGTAGCGTGCCAGTTGTGCCTCCTCGTGATCCTCGACAATCTGGCGTTTGCTTGCTTCGCGCTCAAAGACCTTCACCAGATAAGTTTGTTCTTCAGTGGGGACGCTCTCCCAAAGCGTTTGCAAGTCCGTCAGGGACAAGGACAGCAACTCATCCAGTTCATAGAAGCGGG
>JBMOEO010000160.1:0-4893 GCA_049318945.1 Phototrophicaceae bacterium
TTGCCCGTAAACCACCTGCACCCCGTCCCCCTCAAACGGAAACCGCGCCAATGCCGAAGCACTGCTTGAGCGTCGGAACTGACGCGATGACGCGGTTGGGTCGGATAGAATCGTCCAAGTCCCCATCACCGCGATCAGGTGGATGCTCTCAAAGCGCGTCCATCCATAGAAGGGGGTGGCAGGAGCGGATGAAGATGCAGATGAGGGAGCGCGTGGGGCGACGGTCGGGAGGATGGGAACGGTGGGAAGCGTGGTGGGCACGGATGGAATGACGCTTGCCACCACCATCACCGGGGGCGCGGTGATGACCAACGGCGGGGCGGTGACGATCACCGTCGCTACAAGTGGTGTCGCTGTCAGCGTCGCGGTTGCCGTCGGCGTGGCGGTGAGGGTGGGCGTTTCCGTCGCGGTGGCGGATGGGGAGGGGGAAGCGGTCGCCGTCTCGGTGGCGGTCGGGGTGGGCGGATCAAGCGTCGGGGTATCCTGCGCATGAGCAATCGCCCCGATCACCAGTACCATCCCCACCACGCCCCATCGGATCGCTTTCACTGCCCATAGCCTTCGCGGAGGTGCTGGGCAAGATGTTGCGACAGCCTCGCGGTGGGGACACTTTCCCCCTTCAACTCCATGCCCAACAACGCCAGCGAGGTGAACGCCACTAGCGTCTGCACCGAGACTTGCCGTCGCTCGTGGCGATGCCGTGCCAGCTCCCCCTCCAACTTCTGCATGTCATGCGCCATCATGCGCGTCAAGCGTGCTTGCGCGTCGGACGCTTCCCCGAACCTTAAGAACCGTTGTTGATGATGCGCCTGTGCCACCTGCTCGACAAAGATCATCACGTAATCGCGTGCCAACGGGGACAACCCGCCCAACATCATCAGCGTGTTGCGCTGTTCGTCGTTCAAGCCCACCCACGGTTCATCCGGGAAAAAGTACATCAACGGGACGGATAACTCCTCCGCCAGACGACACAGCGTCGGGAGCGAGGGAAGCGTGCGCCCCTGTTCATAGCGTGAGATCATGTCCTGCCCAACCTGTGAGCGTTCACCCAACCTACGCTGGGTCAAGTTCGCAACCCGTCGCGCTTGGCGCAACCGTCGCCCGAAGTGCTGTGTTAACCGATGCAACGAATCCATCGTATTTATGTGTCCCATTAAGCCTGTTTACCTACCTAGTTCTACTATACCGATTTCTGCACAAGGCTAGGAATAATATGGACAAGAGTCCATAATCCGTTAGGCTGTTGGGAGCGGTTGGGTGTGCCGACAGGTGGGATAGCCTGTGCATCCCAAGAAGCCCCCACGCTGTCCCGTGCGTTCCTTGAGGGGTTTGCCACACTTGGGACATTTCCCATGCGCAGTGCTGGGAGCAGGAGCTGGGGCACCTTTGGCAACCGCTGCTCGCACGACCGCCTCACCGAACTGGGGAGCGACTTCCTTCCAGAACGCTTGGAGGTAGCTCTGTCCGTTCTGCTTGCCCAGCGCGATCTCGTCGAGCGCGGTTTCCATCTCAGCCGTGAAGCTGACCTTGAACAGGTTGGGCAGATGCTGAAGCAAGACTCCCACCACCTGCGCACCCAACGGTGTGACGGTCAGTTTGCGCTTCTCCAGCGCGACATAGCCCCGCTTCTTGAGCGTTGCCAACGTGCTGGCGTAGGTCGAGGGTCGCCCGATCCCGTGCCGTTCGAGTGCCTTGACCAGCAACGCCTCGCTGTAGCGCGTCGGGGGTTTCGTCCAGTGTTCGCGCGGGGTGAGTGCCTCCATCGCCAGTGATTCTCCCACCGTCAGGACGGGTAGCGTGGTGGATTCCTCCTGCTCCTCCCCCTTGTCCGCGTCGGATGTTTCCACCTCTTCATCTAAGGTATACAGACGTAGGTAGCCATCGAACACCAAGCGCGATCCCTTCGCGCCGAACACCGCCTCCCCACCCGTCACCGTCACCCTAACTTCATCGTAGACCGCGCTTGCCATCTGACTGGCAAGGAAGCGGCGGTAGATCAAGTCGTACAGGTCGGATGCCTTCGCCCCATCCGTCCCCAACTCTAAGCGCACCTTGTCGGGGCGGGTCTCGCTGTCGGTGGGACGGATGCACTCGTGTGCCTCCTGCGCCTTCCCTTTCGCCCCGTAGCGGTGCGTCCCCAGATAGCGTTCGCCGAACTGTTGGGTGAGGGTGGCGTGTGCCATCGCAGTCGCTTCGGGGGCAACGGCAGGGCTATCGGTGCGCATGTAGCTGATATAGCCAGCTTCATAGAGCTGTTGTGCCAGTTTCATGGTGACATCGGGGGAAAGATGCAGGTGAGAACTTGCCAGCTGTTGCAAGCTGGAGGTGGTGAAGGGAGGCGGAGGGGGTTGGTGGCGTTGCTTGGGTGTGAGCGTGGCGACACTAAACGAGAGGGGTTGCAATTCGCGGAGGATCGCCTGCGCGTGTTCAGCAGTTTTGAGTGTGGGAACTTCCCCTTTCCAGCGCGTCAATCGTGCGGTGAATGTCCCTGCTTGAGCGCGGAATGTCCCCGTGATCGTCCACGATGCCTCCGCCACAAACTGACGGATTGCCTGCTCGCGCTCGTTCACCAAGTGCAACGCCACGCTCTGCACCCGTCCAGCGGACAAGCCGTGCCCGTCCAGATGTGCCCATAGATAGCGCGAGGCAGGATAGCCCACCAACCGATCCAAGATGCGCCGTGCTTCCTGCGCCTGCACCAGATGGGCATCAATCTCACGCGGATGGGCGAACGCCGCTTTGACGGTAGCGGGGGTGAGGGCATCGAAGGTGACACGCATCAACCGCGCACGGGTCTTCGCTTGGCGAAGGAGGGTGGCGACATGGTGGGCAATCGCTTCACCCTCGCGGTCGGGGTCAGCGGCAAGGTAGATGACTTGGTAGGGTTTGTGTGCTTCTGCTCGGAGGCGTTTCGCCACATCCGCTTTCACGACCTCGTAGCTTGCCTGCATGGTGTCTAGCTCGATACCGAAGGACTTGGTGGGTAGATCGGTGATATGCCCCATCGATGCCATCACCTCATACTCCCCTCCCAAAATCTGTTTCAACTTCTTCAACTTGCCGGGTGATTCGACGATCACCAGATAGGGTTTGTTGGGGTGGGTACTCATTCGTTGTGCTCCTGTTGTGTTTTTTTCCAGTGTACGACAAATCCACCACAAGATGATTTTGGTTTACAATGGAAGGAGCGCAAGCCGACGGTGTTTGTGTAAGACTGCCCAACGTGTATATGCCGGGAAGCTAGATCACGTAGGGCAGTCCTCAAACAAACGCCCCCTGTTTACAGAGGGGTGTCTATTTGCATTCTACATGAGACACCGATTTTCTGAAAATCCAGGATTCGATATTGCTTTTTTGTGTGTAACGGCTATCTAAAAACCTTTGAGCTTGCCACTTGGGCTAAGCATTATCGATAGGAGTTTTTTCAGATGTCCGTAGCAGAACAGAAAGCGATGTTGCAACGCTTTCTCACCGTAGTCGAGATTTTACAGAAAGTAAACAAAGAGCAAGCGCAACCAGTATCTAAGCAACCCATTGAAGTGAAGGGACAACCGACACATGGCTAAACGTAAACCAATCATCACTCCGAATGCGGGCTGGGCAGTGTACTTACGTACCAGCAGCGATGACAAGCAGAAACCGGAGTTCTCCCGTGCCCGTCAACGGCATCTCATTGAAGAATGTGTGCTCAAGCACTCCGAGATACCACTCTATGGGGAGTATACCGATGTGTTTACGGGGAAGAAGGCGGATCGTACAGGCTACCAAAACATGTTGAGTGATGCGCGTCAAGGCAAGTTCTCACATGTGGTAGTCGAGCGGGCGGATCGTTTTGGACGGAATGATAGCGAAGCCTTAAGGGCGATTGATGAGTTGAATGAGTTTGGTGTGGCAGTTCGTTTCGCTAACCAACCCGATCTCGATCCAATGGATCCTGATGATCGGGTGATGGTCGCCATCAAATTCTCGCTTGCTCGACGCGAAGTAGATGTATTGTCGATTCGCATCAAAGGTGGATTACAAGCTAAGCGTCATAGGGGGGGCATACTGGCAAGGCACCTGATGGGTACATCAATGTACAGGGGTTGACTCAGCGACATGAGAAGCACCTGCTGGGTCGCTACCAGCGTTGGGTTGAACCTGATCCCGTACAATGGCAAGTCTGGCAGGATGCGTGGGATTTGCTACTGGAGGACAAATACACCCTTAAACAGATCTGCGAGATATTGCATCAACGCGGGTACAAGTTGAAAAATGGACGACCATTCATACAAGTCAACGAACATGGACGCGCGGAAAGTGCCAGCAACACGCTTTCAGCCAACTTCAAGAACTGGTTTTATGCGGGTTGGGTGGTGAGTCGTCAAGCAGGTATTCCTCCCAAGCAGATTCTTGGGAATTGGAAACCACTCGTCACCACCGAAAAGTTTGAGCGGGGGTTAGAAATCATGGAACGGCGTAGACGTAAACGCACCCCCAGACGCAAACACTTCTACCTGCTTCAAGGGTTGGTGTATCTGAAACTGGATGAATACCAGTATCGCATGTGTGGTTCAACCACCTACATCAACTATTCTGCTAAAAACTATTCCTACTATACCCTAGACGGTAAATCCCACTACCTACGTTGTGGACTCATCGAAAAACAGGTGGAGCAGCGTCTGACTGACATCACTCTAAGTACGGATTGTATATCGATCATGCGTGAATTGTTTTATTCCCAATCCGCAAACCGCCAGCAGAAGGCTGAACAAGAAATCAAACGGTTGAACGGAATCTTGCACAACATCGACCTTGAAGAACGCAATGTCATGCGCCTCTATATGAAAAAACAGCTATCCGAAACGGTATGGGAGGGCTTGTGGCTAGAGTGGCAAGATCGGCGCAATGCTA
>JBMOEO010000161.1:0-4732 GCA_049318945.1 Phototrophicaceae bacterium
ATTGAAGGAGATCCAGGGAATGCCTACTGGTTGGATCAAATCCGAAAAAGTGCGGCGGGGGAATTGCCTGTAGATGATCCTAATTATGATCTGGTGAACCGCTTGGTGGTCATCACTCCTCAATATGGAACATCCTGTTTACACATTCTGGATGGGGAACGCATGGAAGTTCCCGAACGGCTAGAAGAGGATCTCATCCGTGAATTGATCCCCTATTCAGACATCAACCGTGTGTTAGTGACCGGCGAAGATGTTCACTTGCCAAGCGAGACATGGGGTGCAGAACCCCCACATGATTGGTGTTATACCTTCCAGCGGGGGAGCCTCTTCCGTCAAGCAGGGGAGTATGAGCAGGTGGTCGCACTATATGAACAGGCGGAAGCACAAGGGCATAGCGCACGAGACCGTGTGGAGTGGTTGCCATTCATTGAAGCATACACGGCGTTAGGGCAATATGACCGCGCTTATCAACTGGTGCGTCGTTATGAGGATGTTGGGCAACGCATTCCACGAGCGCAAATACAATCCTGCCACCAACAAACTCCTGATGATATGATTGCTGTTATGGAGTGCATTCGCCAACCTAGTGAATCGGTGGTGGGATACCCAGTCCCCATGATGTGGGGAGAGGATGTCCGTTTGCACGATTGGCAAGTCGTGACGGGCTATCAGTATCAGGCATGTGATACGCTAGAATTTGAAAGTGTGTGGTCAACCGATGCACCGATAGACCATATCTATAGCTTCAGCCTGATTCTTGCCTCAACTGATGGGGTGGGTCTGATTCATGCAGAGGGTGCACCAGCTGGCGTAACGCCTTTGTGGAAAGTGGATGTTCCCTATACTGATCGCCGAACCATCGCGCTACCTTGTGATTTGCCAGCTGGGGAGTATCTACTATTATCTGGTCTATCCGATACTGCCACCAATACACCACTTGGATCATCAACATACTTGACGACAATTAGCGTAGGAAATCCCTAAAGAATCACCATGTCCAACTTATACTACATTCAGTTCAACGTCCCAAAGATGATCGGCAATGAGACCGTCTACATGCAGGAAGCACTCACCGAGCAACGACGCATTTCTGGCGGGGGATATTACACCCAAGCAAGCGAAGCCATGCTATGCAAATTAACCGACACTCGCCATGCTGTGTTGACTAGCTCATGCACCCATGCCCTAGAAGCAACGGCTTTGCTGTTGGACATTCAAGCTGGGGATGAGGTCATTATGCCTTCGTTCACCTTTGTTTCTACCGTGAATGCGTTTGTCCTACGCGGAGCAAAACCCGTGTTTGTTGACATTCGCCAAGATACCCAAAACATTGATGAGTCCCTCATTGAGCAGGCGATCACTCCTAAGACCCGCGCCATTGTTGTGGTGCACTATGCTGGAATTGCATGCGAGATGGATAGCATCATGGAGATTGCCCAACGCCATCAATTGGCGGTGGTGGAGGATAACGCACACGGATTGTTTGGTTGTTATAAAGGGCGTGCGTTGGGGAGCATCGGCGATATGGCGACCTTGAGCTTCCATGAAACCAAGAACATCATCTGTGGTGAAGGTGGCGCGTTGCTCACCAATAGCCAACATTACTTTGAACAAGCGGAAATCATCCGCGAGAAGGGGACAAATCGTGCCCAGTTCTTTCGCGGAATGGTGGATAAATATTCATGGGTACGGGTGGGGTCTAGCTATTTGATGTCCGACATGATGGCGGGGTTTTTGTATGGACAGCTTGAAAACCACGAGAAGATTCAAGCACACCGTCAAGCAATTTGGCAACGTTATCACCTTGAACTGGCGGACTGGGCACAACAGCATGGCATTCAACAACCAAGCGTCCCGTCTCACTGTGAACACCCCGCCCACATCTACTACTTGTTGTTGCCCAATCTTGAACAACGGCAAGCATTCATCGAACACATGCAACGCAACATGGTACAAACCCCGTTCCACTATGTGCCCTTGCATACCTCAATCATGGGTAAAACGTTTGGTTATCAAGCGGGAGATTTGCCCTTGACCGAGGATACCAGCGATCGACTGGTACGCCTTCCCTTGTATTGGAGTTTGAATGAACCCTCTGTTGACCGCATCATTCAGATGGCGAAGGCTTTCCGTTATTAAGGTTCATATTGTAATGTTCATGTTAATTGACGTATTGCTCTCAAATTGCGTATCATGGGAACATGCAGAGGAATAAGGCAAATATAACATGAACGATTTTGAACGTGAGCAAAAAGCTCAATTATTACAGAAACAAGAAGCACTTCGGCAAAAACTTACTGAAGCACGTGAATTAGCGCAACGGGTTAACTTGGTCTTAGACGCAAGTGAGATCATCAAAACAACCGAGTTCAAGGCATTGCAACTCGTGACAGATGAAATTGAGCGAGTGAAAACCAATCATGAATGAGATGGATCGTGGCGCAATTCTGCCACGATCCTGATCTTGTTAGCCGAGAGCGTTGGTTGCTTCTTCAGTCGTCAGTACCTGTAGCCCCAATGATTTCATCGCGTCGAAACTACGACTTGCTCCCTCTTCAGTGCCGGGGATAAGCGACATGGTATCGGTGAGCAGTACCATTTTGTGGACATCTTGTGGGCGATGATTCAAAATATAATAGAAGTTTTGTTCAACCGAACGGCGCACGCAATTCCCCGCGGCTTGCCCCGAAACCAAGATGTAGTCAAAATCTTCGTAGAGTGTAAGCGCGTCATAGTTAACGCTGGCGTATCTGTCACCCTCAATCGGTACTTCGGGTTGGAAAATTCCATAGTGTTCAGTTGCCCAAGATTGCCCTTTGTAATATAGGATGGGGTCAGCTTGACGAGCGTAGCCATGCAACAACGCCATCTGCCATATTGTAGGGTCGATCGAACCGCCAAAAGTTTCTTGTGTACAATGGATTGTCCACAACATCAAGGGGAGTCGGTCGCGTGAGTTATTGGGATTGCCACGTAAGTCTTGCGCTTGGTTGGCTTCTAGGTGACGTGCATAGCGATATGTCCAGTCTTCTGCTGAGACAGTTCCCTCTGGTATCCATAAACCGTCCGTGTTCAGGGTGGGGTGATAAATCGCTTCGGGTGGCAAAACGGTGAAGGCGTAGGGATGTTGCCCTGCTTCTACCCAGTAATTGCCGGTGAGAACCCCGCCATCAAACGAGGTGGCATAACGAGCGCGATAGTGGTGGGTATCAAAGACGCTTTGTCTACCGTGTGAATCCACCGAAAAGGCGTGTCGCGTTATGCGTTCCATGTTGTTGAAATCAAAGATCAATGTGCGTTGCAAATCCTGTACTGCGCCACCAACCGAGAGCCTGCCTGCCCATACGCTATCATAGATGGACGGATCAAGTTGGCTGGGTGAGCTAATCCAATCTGCGCTTTCTACCACATGTGACGGAAAGCTATCGCCTGTGCCTTCAAACAACACATAGCGCAAAACGCCTTCTTCAGTCATATAGGTGAAGGGCCAAATGAAATCGGGTTGTTCATCCACGTGTAACCGCAGAATCCGCTTGGTATCTTGTGCAGAAGGGCGCAAGTTCAATCGTTGCGCTTGCTTGAGGAGCTTTGCCTGATTCGGTTGAAAAGGACGGCATACTCGTGCTAGGGTTGCCTCGCGCAATTCATTGAGTAGTTGGGTATTCATGAAGTTTTACCTTTCACTTTGAGTTGTATGGTTTATTCCTATGAGAATATTTTACGCACAAACCAGCGTTGAAAGTCTCTTGCAATGGGGCGATGTTGTTGAGGTTTGTCTTTCCTATCCATGAAGAATTCATCGCAGGCAATGCGTGCCCCTGGAAATTTGAGGGAATAATACTCATCAATGAACATATAGCCTCCCCTGCTTAGTCGATCCCAAACAAAAGGTAAAGCGATGCGATAGCTATCATAAAGATCACAATCGAGCAAAACAGCACAGAATGAGACCGCAGCCTGATGATGTTGTGTGTTCATGGTATCTTGAAAGTTCCCAACCACTAGCTCGACATTATCTAGCTCCAAGTACGCGATTTTGGCTTGAAGAGTTTCTAAGTTAGTATTAGAAAAATCTCCTGAAGAAGAGATATTGGTTGCGTCAAGTTGTTTGGTGTGGCTTGCCAAAGAACGATATTCTATATTCAATTGGCTTTTTCTATACAAATCAGCATCAATCACACCTTGTTGGTACAACGTTTCAAACATGGCAAGATCATCGTTTGGATGATAAGTAGGGAAGCCACTAAAACTATCATACCCCCAAACCCGTTTATCACTTCCCAACTCTTTCAAAAGCATAGCAGTGGCAAGTAATGAACTTCCACGATATACGCCAACCTCCCCTATATCACCATGAATATGCTCATGATTTTCTATGATGAAATCAAAATATGGGCTGAAGGGACCTGGCTTCGTGTAGTTATAAATCCCCAAAACATTGTATTCCCAATCCTCTAACAAACGCTTCATTACTTTTTCTCCTTTAGATAGCGCACTAACTTGTTTGCCATGAAGACTTCTGTCATTGCCATTGCTTCCAACGTGGCACCGCCAATATGGGGGGTAATGATAACATTAGTGTGATTCCGAGCATATTGCAGGAGGGGGCTGTGGTTCAATTGATACTCATCTTCTAAGACATCAACCGCTACTCCTCTTAAATGCCCGCTCTCTAAAGCATACACCACATCTTGTTCATTCAATATTCCCCCACGAGCGGTATTGATGATGA
>JBMOEO010000162.1:0-4660 GCA_049318945.1 Phototrophicaceae bacterium
GCAAAAATGGCGACGGTTCTGTTGGTCATGGGGCTTCCAATAATGGATGTCTTTTGGCAGGCGATCTCAAGGATTATGCAAGGACGTAGCCCATTTGAAGGAGATCGTGGGCATTTGCATTTCCGCCTGATTGATCTCAATTTTCCACAACGCCCAATCGTATTGTCATACTATCTATTTTGTTTATCGTTTGGAATGGTTACAGTCTTTACGGGAAGCCGAATGATAAAACTGATCGCTCTAATAACCATCACCCTAATTGCAATCTTTGCCTTTTTGTGGTTGATAAAAGAACAATCCAAGCAAGTCCGAGATGAAAAGAATATCTCTTAGCTTTCTGGCGTTTCACTTTGACTTTCAATAAGGGTTGCGCCAGCACGTTCTAGGCGTTCTTTCAAAAGTGGAGCAGAAGATTTCTCAAACATGACGGTATGAATTGGGGTGATGGGGATGATGCCCGGCGCACCGGGTATGGGTAAAGGATGCTGATAGATACTAGACAGTACAGAACTTGTTAAACGTTGTGCGCGTTTTTCTGATAGTTGTGCACGTTGTTTTTGTAAGTCACGTTCGCGTTTTGCCAATCGTTCTTTACGGGTCATAGCTATCAACTTGCCGTTAACGAAATCAGCACTATCTCCTGTAATGTACTCAATGGTGTTTTCAATGGTTGCTAAAATGATAACCATGATGAGATCAATAACAATAATCATCAGGAGAATACCTGATACCACATTGATAAAATCGGTGATGGGTCCTCTTATAGTAGTAACCACTACTGCATTCCCCACACCCATGAATGCGAGAATGATGGCAATGCTGACCGCTGGGATAACAATAAACCCTAAAGGACGAAACTCTTTTAGATCGGGTAGCATTGTATTGCCAACAGTGAAGGTGAAATAAAACCACAACCAGAAATCAGTGCGATACAACAAATAGGTGAGCGCATCTTGTAAAGCAGCTAATGTGCCGATTTGGGCTTTTGCTAGTACCGTGAGGATGTCAAAGATGTTGAATGCCACCATCCAAACGATGCTCGCTCCAATCAGAGTGGGCAGAAGTTTAATGATGGTTACGCGCCAAAGCGGGGCATTCTTATTGAGTTTGACAAAGTTTAATTCTAACTGAGCAATCTCTTGCTTCTGGGGATATTGTAAAGCACTTTCCGCGCGTACATTGAGTATACCCGCCCCAATCCAATATACCGTCTCATAGATAACCACACCGGGCATGAAGAAAGTGTAATAAAGAATGGTTGTTGTATGGTAATTCTTGGTCAACAACCATCCTACTTTGAAGATATGTTGATGTAGCCATCGCTCTAGTCGGGTAAACACATTAACTAAAGCGACGACTATCAAGAAGGGAAAGAGCGATTCTATAAAACCTGCCAGTTTTTAGAGTCCCTTTGCTATGGCGGTTTGGCGGATGAGTTCTGTGAAGTCACTCACGTTGAGGGATGCGCCCCCAACTAATGCGCCATCAATTTCCGGTTGTTGCATATATGCCAACATGTTGGCTGGTTTAACGCTTCCCCCATATTGAATGCGGATGGTTTGCGCAATATCCTCCCCAAATAATTCCGAGAGGGTAGGACGTATCACCTCTGCAATCACACGATTTGCATCTTCTGGTTTAGCGTTTAATCCCGTGCCAATTGCCCAAACAGGCTCATACGCAATAATAAGTCCACTGGCAACACTTGGATCAATATTTGCCAGCGCACCTTGTAATTGCGTTTGTAGCACAGATAGGGTCTTATTAGCCTCTAGTTCTGGTTTGGTTTCTCCAATGGCTACGATGGGGGTGAAGCCATATTGTAGGGCGGCATGCAACTTTTTATTGACGCTAGAATCCGTCTCACCTAAATAGGCGCGATTTTCAGAGTGTCCAATGATAACATAGTCAACATAACCTTTGAGCATCTCTCCAGAGGTTTGAGAGGTGAATGCCCCTTCTTTTTCCCAATGTAGGGTTTGTGCCCCTACTTTAAGCGTGGAGTGCTTCAATGTCTCGGAAACTGCTGGAATAGCCATAAAGTTTGGACAAACAACTTTATCGACTGCATGAAATGATTCGATGTTTGGTAAAAGGTCTTGTACAAAAGCGACAGATTCTGTCACTGTCTTGTACATTTTCCAGTTGCCAGCAATGATAGGACGACGCATTTATAACCTCGCTTAAGAATCTGTTAATGCAACGAGACCCGGCAATGCCTTACCTTCTAGCAGTTCAAGGCTGGCACCTCCACCGGTTGAAACATGGGAAACACGTTCTGCAAGACCTGCTTTCTCAATGGCAGCTGCAGAGTCTCCACCGCCTATAATGGTTTTTACACCCAAGTCAGTGATGTCTGCGAGTGTTTGTGCAATCGCATTTGTGCCATTGGCGTAAATGGAAATTTCAAAAACGCCTAGTGGTCCATTCCAAATAACTGTTTTGGCGGAGGATAGAATAGCCTGATATTGCTCTATAGTTTTGGGTCCGATGTCGAAGGATTCCCAGCCTGATGGAATACCGTTTACCAAGTCAACGATTTGTGTATTGGCTTTTTCGCTAAAGGCATCCCCTATGACAGAATCATCAGGAATGACAATTTTGTCACCATGCTTTTCAATTAAACCGCGTACCAGATCAAGGGCATCGCTATCAACTAGAGAATTTGCCATAATATAGCCACGTGCAGCGTTGAAGGTATTTGCAATTCCTCCACCTACTAACAGCATATCCACTTTATCAAGCAAGTTCTCAATCACTTTGACTTTATCAGAAACTTTAGCACCACCCATAATCCCTACAAAAGGACGTGCTGGAGATTCAATCGCTTTAGATAGGTAATCGATTTCTTTCTCCATCAAGAAGCCAGCATAAGCAGGTAGATATTTTGCAACGCCCACATTAGACGCATGAGCGCGGTGTGCTGTACCAAAGGCATCGTTGACAAAAACATCCCCATGTTTAGCAAGGGCTTCAGACAATTGTGGATCGTTCTTCTCATCGCCTTTATAGTAGCGTGTATTCTCCAAAAGAATGATTCCACCATCGGTTACAGATTGCACAGCAGCCTCTGCTTGCTCGCCAATACAATCGTCAACAAATATAACCTGTGTGTTCATCAACTCTGCTAAACGGTTAGCAACGGGCTGAAGCGACATAGTGGGGTTGCGTTGCCCATCAGGGCGACCCAGATGAGACATCAAAGTAATTGAAGTTGGTTTCTGTTGAGCAATGTATTCAAGCGTAGGGATAGAAGAACGGATGCGAGTATCATCAGTGACTTGACCATTCTCTAAAGGTACGTTGAAGTCAACGCGAACAAGCACGCGCTTCCCTGCGAAATTAACATCACGAATGGTAAGTTTATTCATCGTGTATTTTCCCCTCATGGTAAAAGGACGGAGGCATTCCCCCGTCCTTGTGTCTTATGCAAATTAGAGTAGATCACCCATTTTCTTGGCGAGGTCAGCAGTACGACAAGAATAACCCCATTCGTTATCGTACCAAGTCATGAGTTTAACAGTTTTACCCATGGCTTGGGTGAAGCCGGAATCTATGATACTGGAATGAGAATCGCCAACAATATCTGCTAGAACAAGTTCTTCATCATCTGTAGATACACGCAAAATCCCCTTGAGGCTTCCTTCTGCCGCTTCACGGAATGCTGCCAATACTTCTTCAGTATTGGTTTCACGCTCAACTTGAATGACAGCATCTACCAGAGAACCATTGGGAGTGGGCACGCGGATGGCAATACCATCAAATTTCCCTTTGAGTTCTGGCATAACCAACGCCACAGCTTTTGCCGCACCGGTGGTCGTGGGGATCATATTCACGCCAGCAGTCCGTGCACGACGCAAGTCTTCATGGGGTGCATCTACCAATACTTGATCGGCAGTATAGCTGTGGATCGTGGTCATTAAACCACTGACAATGCCAAACTTATCTTGAAGAACTTTAGCGGCTGGAGCCAAGCAGTTGGTGGTACAGGATGCGTTGGATACCACATGATGATTAGCGGGATCATAAGCATGTTCATTCACGCCCAATACAATGGTGATGTCTTCATCTTTTGCAGGGGCAGAAATGAGAACTTTCTTTGCCCCACCACCATCAATATGTTTAGCAGCATCAGAACGCTTGCGGAAAATGCCGGTACTTTCAATGACAATATCTACCCCTAATTCACCCCAGGGTAGTTTAGCTGGGTCACGTTCAGATAGTGCTTTGACAGTATGACCATTTACAACAAGTGCGCCGTTCTCAACAACAACGTCACCATTGAAACGACCATGTACTGAATCATGTTTCAACAAGTGTGCCATTGTTTGAAGATTACCAAGATCGTTAAACGCAACAATGTTCATCTCTTCTGGGTAGTATTGCATAATTGCTCTGAATACTAACCGACCGATACGACCAAAACCGTTAATCCCTACATTGATAGCCATGTCATGTTACTCCTTGGTGACTAGCTTAGTTTAAGCAACCATGCTCTATAGTAGTTTGGTTTCTGGATTGTGAAAAGATACGCTTTTCACGAACTTTTTAGGGCAGAATAAATATCCATTAAAGCAATGGATAATTTGGCGGGGTCATGTCGCCATGGTCGTTTATCGTCCGTCAGGTCTCTATAAAAGACTTCATAACGTTGTAAAAT
>JBMOEO010000163.1:0-4496 GCA_049318945.1 Phototrophicaceae bacterium
CTGGGGATAGATTCGTCAATCATTTAGCACACCGACGAATTATCCAACGCTATACCCTCACTCGCGTGGGGGCTTTTGCGGTATAATAGGGGAGATTACACGCACAAGTGATAAAACCCTATGCCAACACCGTTCACTCATCTGGTTGCCATCCATGGTTTGTTACAGGATTCGTTCTTATCGAATGAGATTCGGCTTGCCCTTTCTGCACAGCAACCCGCCTTCTTATTGGGTAGCGTGATAGCGGATGCTCGCATCCCTGTTCGAGACTCACGCGAGGCAACGCACTTCTACAGTTACGTAAAACCCATCACCACCCCACCTTGGCGCGTTATGCTGGAGAAGCATCCCACACTCATACCGCCCCAATCCGATGCGCATCGTGCTTTTTTAGCCGGCTATGTGGCACATCTAGCAATGGATACTGTGTGGACGCTGGATATGCTTGCCCCGCACTTTGTGCAACGCGACTGGGGCAAAGATCAAAACCATCGCTTTTTCATGTTGCACTTCCTGCTGGTGTATATGGATGAGCGCGACCAACGGCTTATCTCTCCAGAGGTGGCACAGACCTTCTCTCTTGTACAGCCACAAGCGTGGTTGCCGTTCATGTCCCCTGCCATCATGCTGGGCTGGCGCAAACTCATTCACGAGCAGATTAAGCCGAACGGCACAAGCGATACCCTAAACATTATTGGCGAACGGATTGGATGTTCCCCAAACGATATGCGCTGTCTATTGGATGATGCGCAATGGATGCACGATGAGCTTTGGGCGCACCTTCCGCTTTCCACCTTACAAGAGGTCGAAGAGCGCATGCTTGATGTAGCACGCCAATCGGTGATGGAGTATTGGAACGAATTTGCTTTCTAACTTACTTGCGATAAACTTGGGAAATAACCCTAATTTATCCCAATTATTTCCCAAACGAGAGCGGATAAAAACCGACGATGACAAGCGTAACACGTACTGAACGCCTATGGGTGTTGATCTTTGCGCTGGGGGTCATGTTGCTGACATGGCTACCGTATGCTTTGGCATGGGGCAATACCCCTGCGGATTCTGTCTTCAATGGACATTTGATCGGTAGCGAAGATGGCAACTCCTACATCGCTAAAATGCGTTGGGGGGCGTTCGGTCATGCACGCTTTGAATTGTTCTACACCACCGAACCCCATCAAGGGCAAGCCTTGATCTTCCCCCTTCACCTATTGATCGGCTGGCTGGTTGGTCAGGCAGTCGGCACGGATGACCCCTTAGTGTTACATCAGGCGTTGGTGATGGCATACCATCTTTGGCGCACGGTGGGCGGAGTCGCGCTCATCATGGTGTATCATGCCGTGTTTGTGCGCTTCTTGTCCAGCCCGACCGAACGCTGGTTAGCGTTGGGAGTGTGTACACTGGGCGGAGGGCTGGGGATTATTGCGGTGGGGTGGGGCGTGATCCCCCCTGAAATGGTGATTCCCGAAGCCTTCAGCTTTCTTAGCCTGTTGAGCCTGCCTCATTTGTTGGTGGCACGCGCCCTGTTATTGGGGGGGATGCTTGCCTTCTTGGATGGGGAACGGCGACCCAATAGGTATGTTTGGGCAGGGGTGGCATGGAACATGATGGGGATGCTTGTTCCGTTCTATCTCGCCTTGATCGGGGTTTTGGTGGGGGTGTATTGGTTGTTGAGCGGTTGGTGGTGTGGCTTTCGTTGGGGAATCCTGCGAGGGAGCTTCATCAGCGTGGGCATGACTTTACCCCTCTTCGGCTATTACACATGGGTTTTCACCACGCACGCCGTTTTTGCCCAGTGGAGCGCACAAAATCTTTTGCCCTCTCCTGCGGTGTGGGTGTATCTCCTATCGTATGGGGTCATGCTTGTTCCCTGTGGGTTTGCCTTGCCTAGTGTATTCAAAATCGCCCAACAGGATCGGGCGTGGGTGTGGCTCATCGGGTGGTTGGTCATTGTGCCTGTATTGGTGTATGCCCCCATTAACGTCCAACGGCGGTTGTTGGAGGGGGTTTGGGTTGCGCTGGTGATCTTGGGTGTGGTTGGGTTGCGGATGATCCCACGCTGGGGGCGGTTGCTGGTGATTTGCGCCACCTTACCCACCACGCTTGTTCTCTTCTTGGGAGCGTGTATGAACCATGTCGAGTATTACACCCCCCAATCCCTTCAGCAGGCGATGGTATGGTTGGCGGATCAGCCCACAGACCGCGCTATTTTGACCACGCGCCCGATTGGCAATCTTGTCCCGATGTACGCCTCGCAACGGGTGTTCTTGGGGCATGGTCCCGAAACCCTATACGCCACCGATAAAGCGCGACAAGTCGCCGATTATCTGAATGGACGCATGCCACTTGCCGAACGCACACAACTCTACCGAACGCACACGCTAGGCTATGTTTTGGATGCACGCACCATGCCATCGCGTGAGGGCTTCCCGTATCCTGAGCTAACTCCGCAAGCAACGTTCGATAACGTCACCGTCTACCGCATCTTTAATCCATGAGATAGTATGGTGGGGTACATTTCTGTACCCCACACTTTGCTTAACTGTGTAGCGTATCGGCTAACCAGCCTAGCCCACTTGCTTCTAAAGTGGCGCGGGTGGGAATACCACTGGTTTGATCCCATCCTACTTGGGCGTAGTATTCATTTAAGCCGTTCTCAAATTCTTCGCGGTCAAGCTGGATGCCATCGCTCTTGCCACCTTTTAGTACCACGTCAAACAACTTCTTGGGGAGCGTGTCTTGGTCACGACGCAAGCCCTCACGTGCATTGTATGCTCGCATCATATTGACGCGCTTTTGCCCCATTGCTTGAATGTCCGCTAAGGTGACTTCCCATCCGGTGGTTGCTGACAGTAAGTCCGCCATTTCTTGCGCACTATACAGTTGCCATGACGGACCCCAAACGAATTGACACAGGGTCATGGTGTCGGTGGCACTGTAGGTGTATTGTGTGGTGACAAGGTAATTGATTTTCTCGGCATTGAGCGACAGCACATCTTGCGGTTGTGTCAAGCCCAACGGCTCAAAGCGATCACGGTAGTAGTCATAGCTGGTGGGCTTATATTCGGGGTCGTGTTCTGACGATTGATGATCTGCGCCAAACGGGTTAACAGCATAAATCAGCGCGAGGCTTCGCTTCACTTGTGGCATGTGTGCGGGAAGTTCTTGCCCCTTCACCGTGAGCAAATACTCCTGTCCTTTGCCAAGCCGTTGTGCTGCCTTTTCTGATCCATCTGCCAGAACATCACCGAAGCCCTCGCGGTTGAGCGTCTTCTCTAACATGGTGATGAGCGCGTCAGTGTTGCCAAAACGTAGTTCAATGCCATCGGTTTCTTCTAGGGTGAGCATACCACGCTCAAAACATTCCATTGCCCATGAAATGGTTGCTCCAACCGAGACAACATCCACGCCATATTCATTGCATAGTTGGTTAGCATAGCTCAAAGCGTGTATGTCATTCACGCCACAGTAAGACCCCAATGCTGCCAATGCTTCATACTCTATCCCGCCATAAAGTGGATCAAGTTTGTGTTGCTTGTATTCTGATTCCACTACGCGCTTACAGCGCACCACGCAAGCATAGCAGGTGTCGCGCCCCTGTTTGTCTTGTGTGCCTTTTTCTGCCCCACGCAACAGCTCATCATACAAGCGTTCACCGCTCATCACTTGTGCAGATTCTAGGGTGGGCATGACACCCGAATCCCAGTTATTGGTGGGCAATCCTCCTGCCAGATGTTGTCCCATCACCACCCCTGCCGTCCCATAACGCCCGAACTTATCCATTCCTCGTGGCTCCATGCGAGGCATTGCCATTTTCCCTAACGCGCTAACGCGAGCTTTGTCAGCAACGTTGACGCGGTTGGTACCCCGTACCACAATCGCCTTGAGCTTCTTGCTCCCCATTACTGCGCCAATGCCGGTGCGCCCCCACGCGCGGTTACTCATGTTCATCACCGCGGCAAAGTTAGAAAGTTTTTCGCCGGAGATGCCAATCTGGGCAATCTCAATTTTGCTGTCGTGATACTCCGCCTTGAGGATGGCATCCACGTCAGCGGTGGATTTCCCCCATAGATGGTCGGCGGGGCGTAATTCCACTTGGTCGTTGACGATGGATAGGTACAAGGGTTCGGTGGACGCGCCTCGTATGACGATGGCATCATAACCAGCGAATTTCAATTCAGCGGGCCAAAAGCCTCCTGCTTGGCTATCGGCAACGCCGCCGGTGGTGGGGGATTTGCACGTCGCGGTACAACGGCTTTGACCGCTGAGGGGTAGACCTGTGGTCGCGCTGAGGGCAAAAGTCAAGACGTTATCGGGGCTGAGCGCATCTATTCCTTGTGGGGCAAACTTCCATAAATAGTATAGCCCCATCAAACTTCCGCCAACCCATTCACGATAGAAAGCCTCATCGGGGGTTTCTATCTCAATGCGACGCGCGGTTAAATCAACATGTAAAATCTTGCCAGTAAAACCATACATTATGTCTATCAAACTCC
>JBMOEO010000164.1:0-4404 GCA_049318945.1 Phototrophicaceae bacterium
GAGCAGGCGATCATAGCCTGACCAATCATATTGATTCGGCGTGCGTTCTACCCCATTCCAATAGATGGGGTAGCGCGTCCACCCCGCCCCTAGCTCTAAGGCGCGTCGGTAGCGTGTGGGGGCGTTTTGGTCTAGGTCATTGAGATATGCCACAAACGTGATGCCCAGCTTGTCGCTGGGTTCAACGGAGGAGACCGCCTGTCCATAGGCAGGCATGGGGTGGATGCCCCCGATCAACACCATCAACACACACATTACGCGAACTATGGGGTGACAAAAAGCACGCATCAAGGTATTGTCTGTAAGGTTGCTACTGCTCGGACGTTCCAACATTATAAGAGAAACACACCTCAAAAAGGATCATTCACCAATGGAAAAAGTAAGCGTTTCAACTGATTTTCAATACCGTACTATCAATCACACACAATCCAAACACGTTGTCATGGCGGATACCACTGTTGAAGCCGGGGGAACGGATGAAGCCCCCAATCCTGAAGAACTGTTGTTGAGCGCGTTGGGCAGTTGTAAGGTGATGACCTTGCACATGTATGCTGACCGCAAGGGCTGGGATTTGCAAAAGGTGGACATTGATCTTGAGTATGAAAAACTCGATGCCCAAGATGTTCCCGATTATCACGGAGAAGAAAAGCATGTCCACGTTATGCGTGCCAAGATCACCCTACACGGCAACTTAGATGAAGAGCAACGCGCTCGCTTGTTACAAATCGCGGACAAGTGCCCGGTGCATCGCATCATCTCCGGTCCCAATATCATTGAAACCACCCCTGCTTAACCGCTACTCAAACCGCCCAAAATACCAATAGTCTAAAATGTCGCGTGTGATGGGGGCGGCAACTGCCGACCCCTCCCCAGCGTTCTCCACCATGACCACCACCGCCACTTCAGGATCAACCGCTGGCGCATACGCCGTGAACCACGCATGCGGTAAGACATCCTCGCCAGGGGCTTGGGCGGTGCCGGTTTTGCCACACACCCCAATGCCTTGCAAGCGATGATGGCGATACTGATATTCCGCCGTGCCGTAGCGTTCGGTGGTGACATCACACATGCCCCGCCGTACCACCTCAAACGCTTCATCAGAAATATCCAAGCTCTCCAGCAGGATGGGGGTCATCTCGTAGCTGGGAGATTCGCCGATCAAGCTGGTCTTTAAGACCAACTGTGGCTGATACACTGCTCCCCCGTTGGCAATCAACGCCGTCACGCGCCCAATCTGAAACGGGGTGATGGCGATGTCTTGCCCAATTGCCATGTTGACCGAGCGCGAAAAACTCCAGTTTAGCCCGTAGTTGTTTCGCACATAGTCAGCATCAGCGATTAACCCTGCCTCTTCCGGCAAGTCCGTGATGCCACTCAACCGCCCCAAGCCCAAGCGATTGAAATAGTTGGGGAGCAAGAATGGGTCGCGCAAGTCCATCTGATAGCCCACTTCGTAGTAGAACGGGTTGCAACTTTGAGCAACCGCCGTTTGCACATTCACCAAGCCATGACCATCTGGCTTCCAGTCAATGCGCACGAAGTTATCTTCTCGATTCCATGTTCCCACACAGACAAATTCTTGCTCAGGCGGATAGACCCCACTGTCCACCACCGCCAACGAACTGGATAGCTTCATCACGCTACCCGCCGTATACGTCCCTTGCAGGGGGCGGTTGAGTTGGGGGGTGCGTGGGTTGCGTTGTACCGCCTCAACAATGGCATTGGCGGCGCGTCTACCCATCGGGGGGAAGGGCAAGAAGGCGTTGGCATCATAGGTGGGGTGACTGACCATTGCCAAGATCGCGCCCGTTTTCACCTCCATGACCACCACCGCCGCGCCTTTGCTTCGCGGTGCCCATGTGCCATCATTGGCGGTGTACACCGCATTGATGAGGCGTTGCGTTTCCGCTTGTAACCCGCCATCAATGGTGAGCCAGACGCTATGCGAGGGGATGGGTGGGTTTTCTGCCACCACACGCACTAGGTTTTCTCCACGCAAAATGCTCAAGCGTCCGCCGGGCACCCCGCGCAAGGTGGTATCCCAGCTTGCCTCGATGCCCGTTCGCCCGATGATGGCATCTGCTGGAAACCCCAAGCGACGCAATCCGTCTAACTCGGCTTCGGAGGGATAGCCCACTGTCCCCAGTATGTTGGGCATGAGCGCACCATCGGTATATTGGCGCACCGCACGGCTATCAAACGTTGCCCCGCAATACGTCACCAAGTCCGCTTCGTATTGGAGATAGGCAGGGGGTTCTAGCAACCCCACTTCTGCCAGCCAATCCGCGCCAAAGCGGTCAAGCGTAGCAAGCACCTGCTCGGTGGGTTGGTCAAGGGCGAGGGCAAGCGTGGCAAGACATTCGTCATAGAGGGGGATGCGCCCCTTAACCAAGTTCAAGACCACCATTCGCCCGTTCATATCTGCCAACAATGCCCCGTTGCGGTCATAAATATTGGCGCGACGCGGAACAATGTATTCAAGGCGCAACGCGCCCCCATCTCCCAACTCTTGGAAGATGTCGGCGGCTGACCACGCCACACGCCAGTTCAGGTCAACGGGATCAATCACCAGATGCAAGGTGCGGTCGGGGTCTTCGATGTTGTCTAAAACCAGCGTGTCAAAGGTGGCATGGTAGACGAATGCCACCACGCTCGGTTGTTCACGCACCAACGTTACTGGGGTGAAGGTGATCCCTTCTAACGTGAGTTCAGCCTGCACATCCTCATAGAGGGCGATGAAGTCCGCTAGGGGGGTGGTGTCGCGGGCGGTGAAGGCGATCAAACTGTGCATGGTGGCATAGTCAAAAGCGTTCCACGCATCTAAGAAACGACGCGCCACATCCTCCGCCCCGCTCAACTGGTACGATTCAGGAAGCGGGGTGGGGGCAAGCGTGGGTAGGACAACCGTAGGGGTGGTTGGGGCGGATGCCAACACGCACCCGCTCAACCATCCCACCATGACCCATTGCCCAATTCCCCACAACACACCCCAAAGATGCTTCACTCGCCCCACCTTGTTCACTAGGGATACTTACGGTTGAGCATACGTGCATAGGGGATGGTTTCGCGGATGTGCTTCAATCCACAAATCCAAGCTACCGTGCGCTCTAGCCCCAGCCCAAAGCCGGCATGGGGTACAGAGCCATATTGGCGTAGTTGCAAGTACCATTCGTAGGCTTCGGGCGCGATGCCGATCTCTTGAATACGCGCGTTGATGAGGTCAAGGTCATAGATGCGCTCGCTCCCTCCAATCACTTCGCCATAGCCTTCGGGGGCAAGCAAGTCCACACTACGGCAAACTTCCGCGCGTCCCTCAACCGGCTGCATATAGAAGGCTTTGATGGCGGAAGGATAGTGATAGACGAAAACGGGACGCTCAAACTTCTCGGCAAGGTAGGTTTCGTGTGGGCTACCGAAGTCATCCCCCCACGTCACCTTGAGTTGATCTTTCTCCTCGCCTTCGGGGAGGGTTGCCTCATGCTCCTGCAAGATGCGAACTGCCTCATCATAGGACAAGCGCATGAAGGGGGCTTGGATGGCGTGTAACTTACTCAAGTCGCGCTCCAGCACTTCTAGCTCCGGCTGATGTTTCGTCAGCACCTGTTGCACCACATAGGTGATGAGTTGCTCTTCCATGTCCATTAGCTCTTCTAGGGTCATGAAAGCAGCTTCGGGTTCTAACATCCAAAACTCAATCAGGTGACGGCGCGTCTTGGATTTTTCCGCACGGAACACGGGACCAAAACAATAAACCTTGCCAAACGCCATCATGTTGGCTTCGTTGTAGAGTTGTCCCGTCTGTGCTAGATATGCCTTTTCGCCGAAGTAGTCAATCTCAAATAGCTCGGTGGTTTCTTCGCCAGCAGCAGGGGTGATGATGGGCGTATCCACCAGCAAGAAGCCGTGTTCGTCCAGCCACGTCCGCAACGCATGAATGATCGTGGCACGGATGCGCAAGATTGCCCATTGGCGACGACTACGCAACCATAGGTGACGGTTGTCCATCAAGAAATCCACCCCGTGTTCTTTGGGGGAGATGGGATATTCACCCGAAACTTGATGTACCGTCACTTGACTGATGCCCACTTCATACCCGCCGGGGATGCCGGGTGCGCGTTCTTCTGCGCGAACCGTGCCGATGATGGTCAACGAGGATTCCTGCGTAAGCGACTTGACCGCTTCAAAGTCGGTTTCGCTCATGTCCTTTTGAAAGGCGACACATTGCACAATTCCGCTACCATCACGCAGTTGCACAAAGTGTAACTTACCCTTGCCGGTCTTGTTATAGACCCAACCGCGAAGCGTGACGGTTTGCCCCACGTATTGGGCGATATCTTGAATGTTGATAACAAGTGCCATGTTGAATGATCCTATACTGGCTAACGTAACCCCACCAGTATAGCA
>JBMOEO010000165.1:0-4402 GCA_049318945.1 Phototrophicaceae bacterium
CTTTCGCTTAGATCACCCACCCCGCCGCGTTAGCGGCGCATGGCGCACGCCATGCCACTAGCACCCTTCCGCTAGTGGTTGGCAAAATAATTTATCTACTGCCATTGCCATACTACGACTACCGTGACACTCGTTCCGACTTTCACCTTAAGTACCCTCGAGTGTTACATATTATTAGCCTGACTAGATTCTAAAAGTGCTCTTAAATCAAGCAAGTGACGTTGAGTAAATCGGATCAATATAGTTTTGCCACAAAGTTCCATATTAAATTGGTATTCAGATGAATTAGTTTGGCTAGACAACACTTGATCAATAAATGTATCGCCTTCTACAGAACCATGTAAGAATTGTGCGGCATGGTTTGCACACAAGCAAAGTACATTCCCTGGACGATCAATCCACTGCCCTTTTGAGCGTTGAACCATATAGACCCCCTCAAAGTACGCCTGTCCATCTTTTCTACGCGGAAAGGTCTCGCCACAAATCTGGCATTGCCCGGCATACTGTTGCAGTAGAAACGTTCTGGTTTGAGGATCTTTTCCTTCCCATCGATTAGTCGAAACAACCAGTGCATTCATCGCTCGCACTTCACCTGCATCTGACAGTTGAGGAGATAAATTAACATAATTCGTTGGAAAAGTTTGGTCTGTATTCTGCTCGTCTGTATATGCTTGAGCAATTTGTTCTTTAATACGATCGATTCTTCTTTGGGGATTTCCAATACCTTGCTGTTCTTCGAGATTGTTAGTTAGTGCTTTATGTCCAGACCGGTCAAAAGTAGATAATAGTTCATCTTGGTAATCAATCATTTGTCGTGAACCACTGGATAATTCATCAGTCCGCAATTCTTGGTTTGGCACAAGATTACTGCTATTGAAGGTAATGTGATTTGGATTTTTACTTTCTATAAGTGCTCTACGTTCTTCAGAAGATAATTTACTAAACCACTTCAATTCGTCGGGTTGGATACCATATTCATCAGCCAGTTTCTTTGCTGTTGATGGAATCATACCGAGTTTCATAGCTAATATTTCATCATGAACAAACCCATCCGGTAGATCATCAAGGTGCAATTGGCTTGGTATGTAAAATAGCCCATTTTTATCAGGCAGCCACACCATCTGACGTACCGACTCTCCCATTGGAGAGATTCGCTCCTCAGTCCATGAACCCTCAAAAGTCTGACGGGTTGATATCTCTACAACTCCACAGATGTGATGTTTATGTGGCAGAAGCAATTGATTCCAAATGGATTTGGCCCTCTCAACATTAAAAGTGTTAAGGGCGCGTCCTAGCCCATCAACTTCACAATTGGGATCGAATCCTTTTAATCCACGCACATGCCAACCATGAATTGAGGTGACTCGGATTCTTTCTTTCCAATCAGGAATACCTGCGCGTATTGGACTTGGACGAGATAATTCGTTATTTTTAAAGATCTGAATTATTCTTTCGGGTATGATTTCATCGATATAATAAGCATCCTCGTCATCATAGTACAAGAAGTCGAATTCCCCATTCTTTTCAATCGCAAATTTTGGTGTGGTATACCATACTCCCTCTTGAAATGCTTTTTTTGACAGAATCACATGGGTCTTCGCAATTCTCTCTATTAGTATATCTTTCTGTATAGAATCTTCCTGCGACAATGCATCAACCATTGCTTCGAGATCATTCAAATATGTATCAACATCTACATCGATCGTTGAACCCTCATACTTAGGCAGAATCAGTTCCAGAACTTCAGCAGTTACGTCGGGTTCACGAAGTCCCAAACGTTCTAAAAATTCCCTTGCCTCATCGTTTTCAAAAATCCGTTTGCGCACTGTTGGAAATGCCGTCTCACGCCCTTCAGCTGGAAGATAGACATTAGGTTCGTGATGGTCGTCCTTAAATGGCTTTACATGGGTTCCATTTTCTAGGCGAATAAAGGCAACCCTACGTAACGGGCTAAACGTAAAATCCCAAAGTGCAGGACGATTGAGCAAGAAAGTATAAAATTTTGTTAGCCATTCATCGCTTTGCATCACTATCAAGTGTGGTAACGTTGATAATCCAACAAGTTTCTCTGGCGTGATTTCATCAATTCTGATCTGTTCTCGCAAAAAATGATGCAGATTTGGGAAGTTATCGCGCGTTATACTTTCATGTAACCATGAGACCGAAGGAGTTTCTGGAAATAGCAAAGGTAATCGTTGCTCATCAAAAAGTGTTATAAGCTCTTGACTGCGAGCTAATTTAGCATCATTTGCTGTGACGAATTTACCAGATATTGCTGGTAATATCTTTTTGGACTTGAAAGCATTTATGATTGAGCTATAGATGGGTTCAAATTCCCAGTTTTGTGGTGGTGGCATATCTGCTTTTAATACATCAATTGCATTCGCGTCAAGCAAACCCAACATAAGTAACTTATCTGCTATGATAAAAATCAAATGCCCTGTTTCTTTAATCAGAGCTTGATTTAAAGGATGATTCTGGACAATATTGTCTCGCGATGGGGTTGTGCGATACGGTCCTTGCATAATAAAGTTGAAGTGAACTTGTTTTTCTGTTGGGAAAAACACTACAAGTTTGCTATCAGTAATGCGTCTGATTTTCATTTTTCCTGATTTGGGATTGGTTTCAATAGAGAACGCAATTTCAACTCTAAGCAAATGATTATCGAAATTGACAGATGATGAGAAAACAAGCCAATTTTCGACTTTCGCGCCTTCATCAAGGATATCAATCCATCTTGCCGATGAATCATCAATCTGCCTTGTTTGACGTAAATAATGACCACTTTTATGATTCACGATATTCCATTTAATTTCTTGCACCGAATGTAAAAACAAGAGTGTTTGAGAATTTAGTGCAGAAAGACGCTTGGCTATGTGATCATATGACATTCGAGTCTCGGTCATCCCACGATCAAAGGGGATAATTATTAACGTTTCTCCTGATTTGGTCTCTACTGGGGTACATGCTTCTGGAAAAACGAAATCTATAATGACAAAATGTTCTCCATCAGAGTGAATATTTGGAGATCTAGTGTGTGCATATACAGATTTAAAACCGATGCCAAACTTACCGACCTTTGTCATATCATCGACTTTTGTGCCTTCACCAATACTACATATCGCTCGTACATCATCTTCATTAAATGGTCTTCCATTGTGACTAACTTCTAAACGATCATGAAAGAGTGCGAAAGCAATCCAATTAGCACCGGCATCCTCCGCATTTTGAAGAAGTTCATAGATAAAGTGTGTGCGATCACTGTAGAGCATATCTGCCAAAATACGCCCATAGTTTGCTACCTTGCGTCCATAATCAAGACGATGTTCATTCGTAATTGCTGCGTAATCAGTCATTGCTTTCTTCCACCTTTAAGAAAAACATAGCTATTCGTTTAGTTGTAATATCTGCCTCGCGTCGTTGTTCTAATTCATTTATTCGCCGATCACGCTCTTGTAGCACTCTATCTCGTTCAGAACGGCGCATTCGTTGAATACGGTCATTACTCACATTCGCTATATCACTCTCAACACGCTCCAATCGACGTGAATAGTAGGCACGCAAACTAGCCATTCGGCGATCAATTAGAACTGCGTTCTTTTCTTTAAGAGATGAAACGGCATTTGTATGTTCTTGTGTGATTGTTGCATTGGCAACTTCAATGACCCTCTGTACTGGGGTAGAGGTAGGGATTGTTCGTGGATACGATTTACCAACACGCAGAAGATTAGGCATCGATTCAATTAAAAACAGTGGAGCTGGTTCCATAGTATCCAGATTCCAGGCGAAATAAACTATCCTAACTTCTGGACTGACTGCAATGCTTTCCCAAAGTTCCAAAATAACGATATAGTCTCCACTATGCTCGCCTTTTACCACGAGTGATGTAGTTAAAGGGACTTCATTATCATAGAGGTCGTTAATCGCCAATCGAATCAGCGGATGAACAGCAGTGATAAATTCAACTTGTCTTTGCTCGACTGCAGTTAGCTGATTAAATGTAAGTATCATAGCCTCATGATTTTCTCTTTCGAGCCACTCGCGGAAGCTCCGAGTTTGACGATCTCTTAATCCCAACTTATTCAACCGATCGATAAGAGTACTACGCCCATCTTTCGGGATACGCAGACGATATAACTGTGCGTCTTGTGTGAGCTTGCCATTTACCAGATCATTTTGCAAAAATAGGGAAAGCAATTCGAATAAGTCTTCAGGAGCAATGTAACGTCCTTGTCGCCGAAGTTGCTCGACATCTCCTTCTTGAGGTACCAAATCACTTGTGAGGAGTGCTTCATCTTCTAATCGTCTCTGCTCCTCAACTCGCCGAAGCGCGTTATCCGCGGTCTGCGTTGCAACAGTCTCAGATTGTTCTTTAGATAGTTGAATATCCAATGACGCGCGG
>JBMOEO010000166.1:0-4308 GCA_049318945.1 Phototrophicaceae bacterium
TGATTGCCAGCAAACATCCCACGCCCGAACAACGCCCACGCTTTACCCAAGTGACCACCTTTGATGAGGGGGATACTGTACAACGGGTGTTGGCAGAACGGGGACAAATCTTACCCACTCATGCCCTTAAAGATGCAGAATGGACACTTGCCAATCAAGAGATGGGGAATCTACTAGACAAGCTAAAAAATAGTGGGACACCATTGAGAAAATACATTAATGGTAAATTTTATGCTGGCATTAAGTCAGGATACAATGAGGCTTTTTTAATAGATGATGAAAAACGTAGAGAACTGATAAAGGAAGATCCAAATAGCGAACAGCTCATTAAACCTTATTTGAGAGGGCGCGATATAAAACGATGGAATGTTTTGTATAACTATCAGGAATATATTATCTTTGTTCCACGAGGAACTAATATAAATAATTACCCAAGCATATATAATCACCTGATGGAGTATAAAGATAATCTACTTAAAAAAGCAGGGGGCAATCAATGGTATGAATTGGCATCGGCGAGTCATCACTCAGATTTTTCTAAACCTAAAATAGTCTATCCAGATATAGCCAAATCTAGTTACTTTGCTGTAGATAGTAATGGGCTATATGTTGATATGACCGCGTTTTTTATACCGACATCTGAATTATATTTACTAGGTATATTGAATTCTTTAGTTTCAAGATATTTTATCATTTATATTAGTTCAACCCTTAGAGGTAATTTTGTTCGTTTGAAGAGTCAATATGTTTCACAGATTCCCATCCCGAACGCGAGCGAAGGATTGCGAGGGCGCATTGCCACGCTTGCCCAACAATGCCTAGATGCAACGGCAAAGGGCGCACCCGTCGCCCCCCTCGAAGCGGAATTGAACGCGCTGGTGTATGAGGCGTATGGGCTGACGGCGGATGAGATCGCCATTATAGAATCAGGCACAGGCTCAAGTTCACAACCCACCCACCCCAGTGATGAGGAATTATAGGATGTCTACACAACGTTACTTCCCCCCCGACTACCTCGATAATACCAGCGAAGAGCGACAACTTAAGCACGTCTTGACCGCCCTCTTGCAAGAATGGAAAGAGACCGAGTTAGATGTTGCCAGCGGATTCTTTGAGCCTGAAGTGTGGAATCTGCTGGGGGGTGCACTTGCCCAGTTGGAATCGTTCCGCTTGTTGTTGGGTCGTCCGCCAGAAGTGAGCAACCCGAATGAGAATGCGGGTGTGGTGGATTTGACGCGCTTCTATCGAGACCGCCTGCGCCAAGACCTAGAAGCACTCCCGCTCACCCGTGATTATGCCACGCTCATTGATGGGTTGGTGGCGTTTCTCTCGCGGGAAAGCGTGGCGGTGCGCTATTATAACGGGGCGTTCCTCCATGCCAAAGCATACCTTACCCCCCATTCCGCCATCGTCGGCAGCAGCAACTTCACCCCGTCGGGGATGACGCGCCGTGCCGAGCTAAATCTGGTACAACAAACGCAAGCGGTCATCAAAGATCTGCGTGAAAACTGGTTTGAAAAGATGTGGGCGGATGCCACTGACCACAAGCATGACCTGATTGAAACCCTGCTAGAGAGTAAGTTTGACGGGGCGAAGTGGACACCGCACGATGTTTTCATCAAGGTACTGTATGAGTATTTCAAAGACCGCCTCACCCCAGATAGCCACGATGCACGCTTGGGGGTGGAACTTGCCAGCTTTCAACAAGAGGGCTTACGAGATGCCATCCGCTTGATTGATCGTCATGGTGGGGTCATCATCAGCGATGCGGTGGGCTTGGGGAAAACATATATCGGGATGGGCTTGCTGGAGCATTATGTGCTGGGCAAACGTCAGAAGGGGTTCATCCCAAAGGGCTTGGTGATTTGCCCCGCCCAATTGCGTGATCTGGTGTGGGAGCCAAAGCTAGAGGAATATGGGATTAAGGCGGAGGTGCTTTCGCAAGAGGCAATCAGCCGTGATAACTTCGCATGGAAAGACTATAGCCATTATGATGTCATCCTGATTGATGAAAGCCACAACTTCCGCAATCCGGGCACGGGGCGTTATCAAAACTTGATGAAGCTGTTGGCAACGGGCAACCCCAATAAGCGCGTCATCTTGATGACCGCCACGCCCATCAACAATAGCATCTGGGATTTGTATCATCAGGTTTCATTCATCACGCGCCAAACGGATACCTTCTTCCGTGAATATGGCATCCGCAATTTGAATAGCTTCTTTAGAGAGGTGAAAGACGGGGGAGCAGATATTTTCCTCCTGTTAGAACAGACGATGGTACGGCGCAGTCGGCAAGATGTGAAGCAACGTCAACAAGCTGGGGAAGAAATCCGCTTGCCCGGCAAAGGGGTGATACACTTTCCTGAACGCACGTTGCACGCGGTGACGTATGACCTTGAGCAAACGTATGACGGCATCTATCAAGACATCGTGGACATCATCGAGGATTTGTCACTCGTCAGCTTTAACATCGAAAAGTTTAGAAAAACCGACCGAGATAACCAAGACATCAGGAAAAAGCAAACTCGTTCAGAAGCCCTCATCGGCATCCTCAAGACGCTCTACCTCAAACGCTTAGAGAGTTCATTACACGCCTTTGAGACCAGCATCAAGAGCCAAGCGAACTTTCAGAGACGTTTTTATGCGACACTACGCGATCATCAAAAGCTACTTGACCCCGCCAGCAACCGCAAGATATTGGCAATTCAAGCGAGTGGGGAGGACAATCCAGAAGAGATTGCCGCTTTGATTGATGAACTGTCAGATGTGGAGATCGGGGATTATGACGTGCGCGAGATTGAGCGCGAGGTCAAGCGCGATATTCAATCACTAGAAAACATCATCCTCAAAATCCAACTGGCACAACAAAAGAAGGAAGCCCACCTGCGTGATGCCAAGTTGGTAGCCGTCAAGGAATTGCTGGCGAATAACTTGGCGGGGCAAAAAGTGTTGATCTTTTCCTACTACCGCGACACCGCCCAGTATGTTTATGACGAGTTATGCAAAGATCATCGTTGGTCAGCTTCATGGGAGAAACCGCCCGTCATTGAGGTGATTCACGGGGGCACCGATGGCAACCGCCGTGAACGGTTGGTCAAGCGGTTTGCGCCACAAGCCAACACACAGGAGAAGGAAAGCTCCGCTATTTCGGCATCTGAACCTGAAGTAGACATCCTCATTTCAACCGATGTCCTAAGCGAGGGGCAAAACCTCCAAGATGCCGGGGTGATTATCAACTATGATTTGCATTGGACACCCATCCGTATGATTCAACGTGCGGGGCGGATTGACCGCTTGGGAACAGCCTTTGAGAAACTTGCCATCTATAACTGCTTTCCGCAATCAGGGTTAGAAAGCCTGCTCGGATTGGTGGAACGGTTACAAGACCGCATCCGTGATATTGATCGCACGGTGGGGCTGGATGCCAGCGTACTAGGAGAGATCATCAGCACGCGCTCATTAGAACAATTGCGCCGTCTGCGTAATGGGGATAGCACTGTGATTGATGCTCTTGAAAATGAGAATGAGTTGGTCTCTACCGATGAGATGAAATTCCCCCTCATGCTTTATTTACAACAAGTTGGCATGGATCGAATCCGTGCGATTCCGTGTGGGATTGGATCTGGCATGGCAAAATCATCTACCCGAGCAAGCGGAATCTTCTTTGCGTTTGAAGCGCGTAACCGCCACTTTTGGCGGTTGTATACCGACAACAGCGAATTGATTACTACCGATAAACGTCGCTTGTTCCGCTACCTTCAAGCACCAGAAAGCGAGAAGCGCGTGATGCCCGCGCAGTTTGAGGTGTATGACGCGCTCGATAAAGCAACCAAGGACGTTTTGAAAGAGATCAATTCAACCATTCTTTCGCAACGGGTGCCCCCAAAGATGAGTAAGACCAACTCAGATTTGAATACATGGCTAGTGCAAACCAGCTTTTTTAATACTGCCACCCCACCCGAAGAACAAGATGCTTTTGAAACCCTGCGCCAGCGCGTGCAAAACGTGATACAACAGGTGCCCTTAGAACCATTCAAGCGCGATAAAACGCTTAAAGGCATCCGTGAACGTTACCAGAGAAACCAGAATCAACAAGAACTTGTGGAGGCTTTAGATGCCTTCTTCATCGAGAATGAACTGTATCGTGATTTGCCGATTGCTAAAACCACGTTAGAGAAGGTGCAACTGGAAGAGCTAAAACTGATCGCTTATGAGGTCTTCGGATGAAAGAGGGGCAACCAGCTAGAGGCGTTGTGAGTTGCTCATAGGCTAATGGCATCTCGCAAGACGGCATTCATGAAGTGTTCG
>JBMOEO010000167.1:0-4158 GCA_049318945.1 Phototrophicaceae bacterium
TTGATGGATTCATAGCAAAGGAATAATGCAATGGCAACAGCAAATCAACTATTCCTACTTTACTGGTAGGGGTGGGGGGAACCGGGGCGAGCGTGTTGGCACACGTCAAACGCCATTTGATGAATGCTTATGATAATCATGTGCCTTCAACCGTATCTTTTGCTGTTGTGGATACAGCGAAGGTGGTGCTTGCTTCTGTTGGGGCAGAAGGCATCACCCGTGAAGAAGGGATGGGTTTCGGTAAAGTCTCATTGACGGCGGGGGATTACATACATGTTGGTGGCTACGTTAAACAGTTGGTTGAGGAAGTTGCCCAAACCAGCCGCCGCCCACATATGAAGAACTGGTTGATGGCGGAGCATTATTTGCGTCTGTTGCCAGATGAACTGTTCCACCTAGAGGAGGGTGCGGGGATGTATCGCCAACTGGGGCGATTGGCAATCTTTCGTGATGTGTTGTCCCCAAGCAATTCTGCTTTATATACCACTATTGATAACAAATTGGCTAACTTACCACGTCGTACAGGGGACGAAACACGTGGAGCAGTCTCTGTGATTTTAGTAGGTTCCCTGGTGGGGGGGACTGGCGCAGGAACATTCATTGATGTGGCGCACCTTATCAAGCGAATTGCTGCTGCGCGTGGTATTCCAGTGGGATTACGTGGTATTCTGTTTCTGCCTAAGGCGTTCGCCGCTACCCTTTCGCCCAACGATATTCAAGCTGCGCAAGGGCGTACTGCCGCTGGGTTGCGTGAACTGCGTCGTTTCATGCTGAACGAAGATTATGAGTTTGGCTATAACATGCACTATCACGGACCAAATGATAATGTTAATCAAGACATTTGGCGCAGTAGCATTAAGGGTAAACTGTTCGGCTTCATCTACCTGATTGATGGAGAAGGGATGGTGAAGATGAATACGCACAAACTGCATGAGGGAATTGCCTCTGTGGTTGGGGATGCTGTTGCATCTTTCATTGATGCTGACTATGGGGCAACGGCTTTGCAACAAGCGGTTAACCGTACCAGTAAATCAGCAGGACATCAAACCACCACGGGTAAACGCGCTTTTGTTGAAGCGATGGGGGCATACTCTATTATTTTACCCATGCAACAAATAGTGGAGGAGTGGGGTTATCGACTGGGGCGTGAAGTGATTCGCACGATTTTATCCCCTGCTCGCATGGATGATAATGAAAACATCCTAACCCTTAGTGCTGAAAAGAATCCTGATGTTGGGGGGCGTAGTACCCAAGTTGAGGTGAAACGCCTCCTTGAAAGTAAGTCTCCCATTGTTGATCCCACTGACGCTGAACGCAAACGCATGATTACGCCTTTCAGTATGTGGTCAATCTTAAGTGCTATTCGAGCAAGCGCACAAGAAAACGAAGTTAAGTCCATCAATGAGTGGTCACAGTTTGACGTAACCAAATGGTTAGGGATGTTTGTCCCACCAGAGACCGAAGCGGACGAACGTACACGACGAGTGCGTGCTGAAACCGGTGCTGCTCTAAGCCAAAGACTGCGCGATTATGTTTTACCTTCTGATGAACGCAAACCTAAAGGGAACGCTCCAGAAGATTGGTCAGAGATTAAATCTAAGGGAGATACTTTCACTTCGACTCAATTAGGGAAACGTAATCAAGTGGGAGGAAGAGAAGGTGGAACTTTCCGCAACGCGCTCGATAAGTTCCGTCAACTACATGTTGAGCGGTTCAAGATTTATATGGTTGCCTACTGTGAAAGTACCCTGAACGGAACGTTGACTGAACAATCAAATCCCATCATCGCCAAAACTGGGCGGATGGGGTGGATCATAGGGGTATTGAGTGATTTGGATCAGACACTCACCGAAGTGGGGGGTATCCTCCAAAAGGTGAGTGTAGGAACTGGGGAGATGTATAGCCGCCAACGCCAAGCAATGGAATCTACGCTCACCAATAGCGAAGAAAGTATGAAGCGGAACGCTAATGAAAAAGGCGGACTCTTCAAGGAAAGTCCCGCCATTACCACTCAGCATGCCTACTTTGCCGCGGTAGATAGCTACGTTAATTACTTCCGTACCGAAGCATCACGCGATGCTGTTTGGCGCACTGTACTGGAAATGCGTGACTTTACCCGAACGGTTCTAACTGAGTTGCGAGAATGGCTACAGGTTCTGGTGACAGACGATCAAAGTTTAGATCGCCTATTTTCAGTAGGATTACGGCGTGTTCAAGGGGAACGTGTCGTTGCATCAGCCGCCCCCAACCATAACATCATCCGTGATCGGGAGTGGGAGGATAAGCACTATGAGGAATATATTCTCAAGACAGATGCACGCGAACGCTTATTCACCGATTGGAAATGGGGTGCTGGCTTTGTTGAGGATGTTAAAGGGGATAAAACAATCTTTCGTGTCAAGATTCAGGTTGCTGGCACATCATTAACTCGTGAGCGTTCTGGGCGTTGGAGCGAGAAGAATAGTCGCTCCTTCTTAGAAGGATGTCGTGAAGTGTTTAAGACAGCCATTACCAATGAATCAATCGTTAAATACTTGATGGAAAATGACAAGACCTATGGAGAAAGTCGTCCGGATGTTTTGGCAAGGGAACTAGCAAATCAAAGTGCTTATCAACTCAATATCCCCGAAGTTGCTTTGACTACCGTTCAATTCACTGATGTTCTGCTCGCACATACAACGGGTTCAGGGGATGAAAATACCTATTTGCGTAATGTCTTACGTGAAGTGGATGAGCGTCGTGGGCGTGGTGGTGGTGGCGGTGGCGGCGCAGGTAGCTCGCGGCATAGTTGTGATGATCCTTTCCGCTTGACCATCCTCACTCTTGCTGAAAATGTCCCATTAGATGGCATCACTGCTTATCGAGATGCGATGAGTGTCTACCTAGCACTTCCCTATACCAAGCGACAAGAAAATCACATCCTCCCTGCAGAGGTGAATGTTGCCTATTATGAAGAGATGTTGCCCACACGGTTGCAACAAAACAGGCGACAAGTCGAAGATCGTGTCGCCTTACTTTTGGAGGATATTGCAGCCTTCAAAGAGTTTCTCATCATGGTTGCTCATGGCATGATTCAACGTATTGAATATCAATCCCCCAATCGTGGGGGAGGAGGTATCGAGTTTCTATGGGTTTTGAAGGCGGCTGATCGTCGAATGGTCTATAACAATGACTTCAATCAATGGCTCAATCAACAAAATCCACAGGAAGAAGAATGGTGGCTAACCCTCCCCAGAACCTATAACCAATATGGGGGATCGGTTGCGGGTGAATCCCTCAAAGATGGAAGCCTCCTTGATGCTATGATGACTTACATCTTCCGTAAGGTGGATATCCGCGGAACACAGAAGGATGCTCAAACGAATGTTAAAGACATTCCTAGAGACTATCTGAATCTCTTCATAGACTTCAAGATTCGTTTTGATACATGGCAGGCACTTCAACAGGACAATGTTGGAATGTCTAATCCCCAACTACGTCGCTGGGTAGAAGCCTATTTACCTCCTATTGGAGAAAGCGCAACTGCCGAAGAGTCCGCTAAGTTATTCGATGTGGCAAATCGTGCTACTCGCCACGATCGTTTGAGTGCGTTGGGCGGTGGATTGATGGATGAAGCACAGAAACACTTTTCCACGAAACGACAGATTGAACAACAAGGCTTATCATCCAGTCAGTCCTTCAACGAACTGCAATATAATCAAGAATTATATGATCTCTACAGTATTGCCGCTGTATTGCTGATGGACGAATGTGAGCAGTTGCTACGATCGGTTCAAAATCGCTACGAAGCGGACACGGGGCTATCGCAAGGACCACGAATCAGTTAGATGCTAATGCGCTTGATAGGGGATATACACACCATGTTTATCCCCTTCTGCTAATTTGAAGATGCACGGGAAGGGTAATTTATGCTTAAGAAACAATTCTTACAATTCATATTTTGGGGATTGGCTACCATCGTTCTTCTGAACTCGGGGGGGGTACTCGCCCAGCAGGGGGGAAGTTCCATTACAATTGATGTTGTTCCCCCTCAAGTGGAAGCAGTGGATGCCCCACAAGAACGGGATTTTGTAGTCAGCTTCTCTATTACGGGGCAAGCATGTCCTACAGTTGTCCGAGAAGTTCCAGTTGACGTAGTGTTGGTTCTCGATATTTCTG
>JBMOEO010000168.1:0-4057 GCA_049318945.1 Phototrophicaceae bacterium
CGAGGGTACTTGTGGGCATCCCCGACATGATCGAATGGTATGGCTAGGGGACAGTGCTTACTAACTGGTTTGTACGGTTGGGCGTGACAATAACAGGGTAATCCCCATGCCGATTAACCAAAGCGACCACACAATGTAACTGAGCGCGTTGATGAGTCCTGCGGGTTGCCAGCCTGCTGGCTCTAGCAAACCCATCATCACACCCACTGCTGAAAGAATACCCACCCATCCAAGCCAATTGGGGAAGGTGGCGGTGCGGAACATCATGACCGATAACAAGATTGTCCATGAGCCGGTGAAGAAGTAACCCATGTGTTCCCCTACGGCGATCCCTAGATAACGGTGGGCGGCTTCAAACACCATCACGGTTGCCGCGTGGGTTGCCTCATCTGTGGAGGGATCAAGGTAGGTGGTGGATAAAAAGGGCACCAAAAACGTCCAGCGGAACAATCCAAACGCCTGCACCAATCCGCTTAAGACCCCCACAATGGTTGTCACTAGCGATAGTTGAGGGGTGGTTTCCGCAAAGATGCCATACAACATCAACGCTAGTGGAATCGCTAGAAGGGCGGTTAAGGCGAATAGATACCACAGCGTGATGAGGCTGTCTCCCCCTTCGGCGAACTGACGCAAGATGGTATCGGTTGGCTCGCGTAGGATGTCAGGATAATTGAAGGTACTCCCTAGTGCGAAGAAAACCGCGTTAAAAGCGAGCGGAACGATGATTAGGAAAATCGCAATCCAACGGCGACTATTCATGTAGGCATATCCTTATCTAATTCAAAGTAGGTACGGCTGTAGGATGAGGGACATCACTTCCACCCCGCGTTGCATGTTGTCTTCGGTTGGCGCAAGCCCTTGTAATTGCAAAGCGGTTAACCATGATTCAGTCACTAGCCAGAACAAATCTGCCAGATAATCAATGGTGGTCTCGTTCAGGTCGGGGGTAAGGACGTGCGCTTCTTGTAGCAGGGTGATGAGGTGTCGAAAGCCACTATAACCACGTTGACGTGTTGCCCGATAAAGGGATGCCAACTCCGCATCTTGTTGTAGCAAGGCAGGCAACTCTCGATAGACAAACGCATATTCCCAAGTCACCTCAAAATTCGCCTTGACCCACGCCTGAACGTCTTCAAGCGTGGGGAGGCGGTCTGTTGGTGGCTGAAACATTTCACCGGTTCGGGTGAAAAGTTGGCTACAAATGGCACGGATGATGTCTTCTTTATTGCGGAAATGGTAATAGAGATTGCCGGGGCTGATGCCAACCGCTTCCGCAATATGATTGGTGCTGACTTGCGCCACGCCCTCACGATTGAAAAGGTCAAGCGCAATGGTGATGATCCGATCTTTGGTCTTCATGTATGCACACACATTTTAGAGTAATTACTCTAATCAGAGTAGAGCAATTACTCTAAAGTGTCAAGAGGGACTTGCCAACAATCGGTGAGACGCGCTATGCCATTTCAGATGAGGGTAGCTCGCGCACGACGCGGGCGGGGTTGCCGGCGACCACCACGCCGGGGGGAACGTCTTTCGTCACCACGCTTCCTGCGCCGATCACGCTTCCTGCGCCGATTGTCACTCCCTTTAGAATCAGGCAGTGCATCCCAATGAACACATAATCTTCAATCGTGATGGGCTGGCTTTCGCCCTGCAAGAAATCGGTTAGGCGTGCTTGCACGGACAACGGGTGAAAGTCGGTGTCGGCAATGATAGTGTTACACCCCACCGTGACATGATCGCCAATGTGAATGTGGCTGGCACATACGATTGCCCCGCCTGTCATGCCGAAGTGTGCGCCGATGGTCAAGCGTGAGGTTGCCTCGCGCGTGGAGAGGATACACGGGTGGGTTGCGCCCAGTGGGTTGCTTCGCACTGTTGAGCGCAACTCGGCATAATCGCCGAGCGTGAGCGTGCTGGCGGTGTGACGCTGGATGATGGGCAAGCCGTATAACCGCCAGCCACGTCCCCAACGCATTCCTGCCAGCGCAAATTGAACACGGGCGAGGGGCAACATCAACCAGCGTTCTAATTCGTTGCGTGCCTTCCACGGGGTGCGCCATGCTTCAGCAAGGGCGGTTACAGAGAATAGCGCGAACGGTTGCTTCATGGGGTGGGTTGCTTTCTGGGGCGGATGATCCAACGGGTGATGGCAAGCAGGGCAACCGCCGAGAACAGGAACAAGAGCGGATCGGTGGGGACGCGGTAGCGCGTGGAGGGGTGGAACAACATGTAGAGCGCGGTCATGCTCACTTGGGTGAACACCAAGAGCGAGACGCTCCGCCACTGGCGCACGCTCAATCCCATGCCCACCAAGCACAGCGCAAGCAATCCGCCAAAATACACCCGATGCACCGCTCGCCCGATGCGATCAAAGAGCGGTTCAGAATAGGCATCAACTGGATCGCCCTGCGGAAGCCCACCTAGTTCTAATTGGGTGGCATCCTCAACCAACACGTTCCCTTCATAGTCCAAGCGTGGCAACGCGCCCGCCGTCGGGTTACGGCGTGGGGCAATGTCAACGCTCCAATGCACCAGAAACTTGACCCACAGCAATTCGGGGATGCGTTCGGGGTGGGTTTGTAAGTATTCCCAACCTAGCGCGAATCGTTCGGCATCCGCTTCTAGGCTGTTGCGGTCAGCTGATTGAAGCGTGTCGGGGGATGTCCACTGGACATCGTAGCCAGCGCGGAAATAGGGCACGGTGTAGGGGCTATTGCCCTGCCAGAAGTTTGCGCCTGATGTGGCGGTTAGCGGAACAATCTGCTGGAACACGCCATAATTGCGGACAGTCCACCCCAACACCACCCCCACGCCAATGAGGGCAACGGGCAACAGGCGCGTGACGGTTTGCCACACATTCACACGGAACAAAAACCACAGGGCAACCAACACCGCCAAAGGTGGCAGGATGGGGCGCACCAACATGCTCACCCCCAAGATCACCCCACCGAGTACAGCGTAGCCAAAGGTGGCGCGGTCATAGGTGGGGCGTTCACGCAGGGAGATCATGACCAGCAAGAACGCAAACAAGATCACCATGAACAGGGGGGTGTCAATCAGCGTCAAGTTTTGAAAGACAAGATAGGGATAGAGCGCGTAACAGACCCCTGCTAACGTTCCTATCCACTCCCCATCAGGGGTGAACAAGCGTCGCCCGATGTGATACAACAGCGTGATGGAGAGTAAATCTAGCGCGGTGTGAAATAATCCCACCTGAACCCCACCCCGTCCGATCAACGCATATACCCCTGCCAACACGTAGCTATAGCCGGGGGGGATCATGGCATCGGGCACGCCATTCACGCGCCCATAAATCCCACTCACCAACAGGTTCTGTGCGTATGCGTCATAAGCATCGGAGCCATGCACTGCCCCCGTTTGCTCAAAGCGGAAAATTTGGGGGAGGCTGAACAGGATCACCCCCCGCACCAGCAGGGCAAGCGTCAAGACCAGTAATAATTTATGGCGATGGATGAAAGCCAACATCATCACGCTCCTTCATGGGCAACGGTGTTTATTTGAGTTCTGCCGTATCAAGCCAGATGGTGGTGGGTCCGTCGTTGTGGATTTCCACTAGCATCATCGCCCCGAAGATGCCATGCTCCACCCGTTGAATCCCTTGCTCGTACAGGTGTTGGGCGTATGCTTGCACCAACGGCTCGGCATGGTCAGGTTGTGCCGCCTTGATGAAGCTGGGACGGCGACCTTTGCGCGTGTCGGCATACAGCGTGAATTGGCTGACGACCAACACGCCCCCCCCGATGTCTAGCAGGGAGCGGTTCATCTTGCCCTCTTCATCCTCAAACACGCGCAAGTTAACTGTCTTCTGCGCTAGGAAGTGCGCCTCTGCTAGGGTGTCATCATGGGTGACACCCACCAATGCCACAAAGCCTTGCTCAATCGCGCCGCTTACTGTGCCCTCTACGGTGACAGAACCGCGCTTAACCCGCTGAAGTAAGACTCGCATGGGAGCTATCCTTTCTGCTGTGATAGGGGGTTTAGTGTAGAGATTGGCGCGGTGCTTGTCCACACCCCGTTACGTGCTATGCAGGGC
>JBMOEO010000169.1:0-3963 GCA_049318945.1 Phototrophicaceae bacterium
ACAAATTGCATCTTGTTCTTGGTTCATCTCACATCTCCCAATTTTTTTGTTGGATAGTATTGCCACGTGTTGAGGTAAATCAGCACACCAACACGTCCCTTAGTTCCGCTTGAATCTGTAACAGGTGTGCTTGGAACTGGCGATACAACACATCCAAGTTCGCCCTATCAAGGTTGTCATCTATCGGGTCAAAGTATTCATTCGCGTTTATCATCTGTATGGTATGACTAAAAGCAACGGGAAGCCCTGCCCTAAAGACATCAATGGGAAGCCACTTCAGCGCGAGGGCGTATAGGGAAGCGACGCGATAGCTATCCTTCACTTCAGCATTAGGTAGCCATTCATCCATAGAATCTTTGATGGACCCCTCACGACTATCGTCTGTATACACCGTCATTTGACTGATCTTCACTGCCCAATCTTTTAACTTCGTTGCCAAACTCCTATTCCAGTTTTGCTTCAAAGCAATAAGGTTCATGGCAATCAGGCATAAATCATGCAGATCAATCAACTTATAAATCTCTTGCTTGACCTCTACAGGGAGGTTACACTTCATAACCGAGACGAGTAGAAAGGTCGAGTTGGCACTGTAGGTTTGGAGGTCATTCACTTCGCTACATTCCACCAGTGACCCAACGGCATCCGCCAGTCTGCGCTTGGTCTTACAAATTGCTTCAATGTTAAAATTATCTTGGTTCATCCCACCCCACTAAACAGTACCCTTACCTGATATTGTCCCCACACAGCACATGCAAGGTGGTCTTAATATTATCACAAATATTGAATAGCACTAATTCACCTACCCAGTAAATTTAATCTAGCTCAATCAAGTTGTATACAAAAATAATGGAATAAATTTGTGCATTAGCACCAGCTAAATTGATTGACGGTTTGATATAAATCAGATTAAACTGGTAGAGGAGTCTATTTTATATTGGAAGATTTTTATGGAAACTGTTAGTTTTACGCGAATGGAAGACGGCACCAAAGCGGATTATGACTTTCTAGGACGCTTAGAACATGTGTATGTCTCCCAACTTGCTGATCGTATCTTGCAAGCAGTTAGCGATCTCAAAAATTCTTTGAGTGGCTATCAAGTCACTCGCTTTGATCATTCGCTCCAATCCGCAACCCGCGCTTATCAAGATGGCAAAGATGAAGAATATGTGGTTGCCGCGCTCATCCATGATATTGGGGATGTGTTGGCACCGCTGGCGCATGGTGAGATGGTGGGGGCAATCATGAAACCGTATTTCCCCGAACGCCTGTGTTGGATTGTCAAGTATCACGGGGTGTTCCAGTTGTACTACTATGGGCATCACGTTGGGGCAGACCGCAACGCACGTGATGAATGGAAAGACCATCCATGGTATGACGACTGCGCTGAGTTCTGTGCGAAGTATGACCAGAATTGCTTTGATCCGCACTTTGAATCACTCCCCCTTGAGTTCTTTGAACCCATGGTGCGCCGTGTATTCGCTGAATCGCGCTATCTATAGGAGCTACCGATGACTAAACGTCTTATTTTTGATTGTGATTTGCACAACGATTGGTCAGATTCCAATGTGTTGAAGCCCTATATGGAACCTGTGTGGCGTGACTACCTAGAACGTGGTGAACGTCCCGGTCACAATAAGGGTTTCCCCGCTGGGCATCGCCCGTGGTTGCACCCGGAAGATTTTCGCCGTAGTGACATTCGACCACAAACGGATGATGAACACTACACCTACATGAAAGAACATCACCTCGATAAATACGACATCACCATGGGCTTGCTGAATGGTGAAGAGGCAATCGAAGCCTCCACATTAGCCAATCCCCACTATGCCACCGCGTTGACCAATGCTTACAACAGATGGATGATTGAAACGTGGTTGCCCCGTGATGATCGCTTTGTGGCATCCCTCGTGGTTGCCCCCCAAGACCCACAAGGGGCAGCAAAAGAAATCCGCCGTATTGGCGATCATCCGCGCATTGTACAAGTGTTGATGTCGCACGGCTCGACCTTGCCCTATGGCAACCCACACTATTGGCCCATCTGGGAAGCAGCGCATGAGATGGGTCTGCCAGTGGCGATTCACTTAGGCGGTCAAGGTGGCTTAAACCATACCCCTGTCGGTGGCGGACCTCCAACCTATTTCTGGGAAGCACATGCCATGTTGGCACAACCTGCCATCACCCATGTTGCCAGCACCATTGCGCACGGGATTTTTGAGAAGTTCCCCAACATGAAATTCATCGTCACCGAGTGTGGCGTGGCATGGGTGCCCCCCATTTTGTGGCGATTAGACGCGGACTATAAAGCATTGCGCAAGGAAACGCCCTGGTTGCGTCGCTTGCCCAGCGAATATTTCCGTGACCATATCCGCTTCACCACCCAACCGCTGGAACGCCCAGAAAACAAGGAACATCTACATTCCATCTTAGACGCGATGCACGCCAAAGAAACGCTCATGTTTGCTAGTGATTATCCTCACTGGGATTATGACAATGTAGATCAACTGCCGTTGCCAGAGGACATCAAGCATCAAGTCCTGTGGGAAAACGCGACCAAGACTTACCCACGCATCAACGAATTGCTGGCGGTGTAAGCATGGCAAAGCGTGAGTATCTGGTGTGCAAAGTCGGGGAGATGCAATCAGGGGAGCGTCGAATCATTGACTGTGACGGGCGAAGCGTGGGTGTGTTTTTTGTGGAGGGCACTTACTACGCCCTGCACAATCGTTGCCCACACGATGCCGCCAGCCTATGTATGGGTCCGCTCACTGGCACTACCGAATTCACCAGCGGGGAAGCGTTCATCTACAAAGACGCAGGCTACGTTTTGCGCTGTGGGTGGCATGGTTGGGAATTTGATATTCGCAACGGTCAAGCCTACGTTGACCCCAAAATGAAAGCAAAGACCTTCTCGGTTGTGGTACATGACGATGAGGTCAAGGTACAAATCGGATAGGATGATTACACGGGGGTTGTAGCAAACCCCCGTCTCACTCCCTATACTTCCCCACTAACCAATTGAAACAACCGAAACACCCTCTGTTTGGGTGAGCGTGCGGAAGTGCCCCGCCACGCGCTCCAACATGGGGCGGTCATCTCCACCAATTTTGCGCCCGTCTAATTCCACTACGGGTACTAATTCGCCCATCGTCCCCGTGCAGAACATTTCATCCGCGCGATAGACTTCACTAAGGGAGAGGTTCTTGACTTGGTGGGGGATGTCATGTGTGGCACACAGTTCTAACACGGTTTGGCGTGTGATGCCTTCTGGGCAGGAATCGGTGTGAGACGTATAGATAACCCCGTTGAATACAATGAAGACATGGGTGGCGTTGGTTTCTGCTACATACCCGTTGAGGTCAAGCATGAGCGCATCATCCACCCCGGCGGCGTTTGCCTGAATCTTCGCCAAGATGGAATTGAGCAAGTTGCATGAATGAATGTTTTGATCCACGCAATCCGGGGGAATACGCCGAATAGCAGAGGTGATAAGGCGGATACCGCCACGGTCATACACGGGGGGCTTGTGTTCCGCCAGCACGATCAAGGTCGGTCCGGCGGTGTTCAAGCGTGGATCCATCCCGCTGGTATATTTCACCCCGCGCGTGAGCGTCAGGCGAATGTGTACGCCGTCGGTCATGTGGTTTGCCTCTAGCGTCTTGCTGATCTCTTCGGTGAGCGTGGCGTGGCTGGGAATATCGGTGAAGGCAAGCGCGAGGGCGGAATGGCGCAAGCGGTCAAGGTGTTCATTGAGTTTGAAGATGCGTCCGTTGTACAGGCGTAAGCCTTCCCAAACCGCATCCCCTCCCTGCACGGCGGAATCAAACGGGCTGATGCCGGCGTGGTCGCGGTGATGGAGTGTGCCGTTAATGTTGATGAGCAGGTTCTGATTGAGTGGGTTATAAGTTTGCTTCATGTGTGGGCTACCATTTTTAACGGAAGATTATACCGCGATAATTAGGGATA
>JBMOEO010000170.1:0-3865 GCA_049318945.1 Phototrophicaceae bacterium
GGTGATCCTCACCAGCCTTCCCCCGTTGAGCATCTTCTTGATCTTGCAACGTCAGTTCACCAGTGGGTTCGCGCTCACCCGTGACAAGTAATCTGCGCAGTAGCCGGTAGTGGGAATCCCCCACTACCTACCCCATAAGCAAGAAGGCTTCTCAACCAAGCGATAAACCTTTGATCTTCAATAGCATCTATTCTTATGGTTATAATGTTGTACCAACCTCTTTAACATGGGCTAACCTATGGACTCCTTACACAACCCTTGTTTGATTATTGCTGAAGTGGCACAGGCGCATGATGGCAGTCTGGGGGCTGCGCACGCTTATATAGATGCCATTGCCGATGCTGGCGCGGACGCTGTGAAATTCCAAACCCACCTAGCAGAGGCGGAAAGTACCCCTCATGAGCCGTGGCGCGTTAAATTCAGCAAACAAGATGCCACCCGTTATGACTATTGGAAACGCATTGAATTTACTGAAGAACAGTGGCTCGGACTTAAGCAACACACTGATGAACGAAACTTGATCTTTTTGAGTTCTCCCTTTTCTATCGAGGCAGTGGACTTGCTCACGCGAATCGGCATGGATCGTTGGAAGATTGCATCGGGTGAAGTATCAAACTTGCCCATGTTAGAACACATCCTCAAGACCAAATTGCCCATCATGCTATCAAGTGGCATGAGTTCCTTAGATGAACTTGATATTGCCGTTCAGCTAATTCGTTCGCAACAAGTACCGTATGCCGTCTTGCAATGCACCACTGCCTACCCTTGCCCGCCGGAGAAGATAGGCTTAAATATGTTGGAAGTGCTATCACAACGCTATGGTTGCCCATACGGGTTGTCTGACCATAGCGGCGTGATCTATCCAAGTTTGGCGGCAGTAACGCTAGGTGCGACAGTCATTGAAGTACACGTCACCTTCAGCAAACAATCTTTTGGTCCAGATACGCTTGCCTCCCTCACCTTCCCAGAACTCAAACAATTGGTTGAGGGTATTCGCTTCATCGAGAAGATGAAAGCGCATCCCGTTGATAAAGATAGCATGGCACACGAGATGGAACCCCTCCATCAGTTATTCACCAAGAGTATTGTTGCCAAGATTGCGTTGCCTGCTGGAACGATCCTACATAGCGATCACCTCGCTTTCAAAAAGCCCGGCACGGGGATTCCTTCCGCTCAACTATCTAGCGTGCTGGGTCGACGTTTGACCCGCGATATTGAAGCCGATCACCTGCTTGGTTTATCTGATATAGAAGACATTGCCTGAATGAACCGTCGCAAAATTTGTGTGGTCATTACCGCACGTGCCAGTTATAGTCGCTTCAAGACTGCTCTACAAGCCATCCAAGCCCACCCTGAATTAGAGCTTCAATTGGTGGTGGCAGCATCCGCCCTTTTGGATCGTTATGGGGAGGCGGTAAGCTACATTCAGAAGGATGGCTTTGAAATATCTGCGCATGTCTATATGGTTTTGGAAGGTAGCAACCTTACCTCAATGGCGAAAACCACTGGGGTGGGGTTATTAGAGTTAGCGACCGTCTTTGACAACCTCAAACCCGATGCCGTTGTCACTATTGCGGATCGGTACGAAACCATGGCAACAGCAATCGCCGCCAGCTATATGAACATCCCCTTAGTTCATATTCAAGGCGGAGAGATCACTGGCTCTATTGATGAAAAGGTTCGGCATGCCATCACCAAACTAGCTGACCTGCACCTTGTCTCATCCGATCAAGCAGCAACCAGAGTCATCCGTATGGGAGAAGACCCAGAGCAGGTCATCAATACGGGGTGTCCTTCTATCGACATTGCTTTAGAAGTCTTTCAAGCCCCCCCCCCATTAGGCTTTGATCCCTTCCAGCGTTATGGAGGTGTTGGAAACCTTTTTGATCTTTCAGAAGGTTATCTCGTGGTTTTACAGCACCCTGTCACAACTGAATATCAACAATCACGTGAGCATGTCACGGAGACACTCTATGCCGTTCAAGGCATTGGCTTGCCTGTGTTGTGGTTTTGGCCCAATGTGGATGCTGGATCAGATGGAACATCAAAAGGGATTCGGGTGTTTCGAGAACGTGAGAACCCTACACAGTTTCATTTTTTCAAGCACATGAGTTCGAGGGATTTCTTAGAGCTAATTTATAATGCCAAAGTGTTGGTAGGGAATTCTAGCACAGGGATTCGTGAGAGTGCTTATCTGGGTGTACCTGTCGTCAATATTGGCTCACGCCAAGAGGGACGTGACCGCGCCGAGAATGTCATAGATGTTGATTATGATCGTCAAGAAATCCTGAAAGCCATTCAGGTACAAATTGCGCATGGCAGATATGCCTCCAGTACCTTATACGGAGATGGCAAGTCAGGAGATCGGATTGCACATATCCTTGCTACTGCTGAATTTAAGATTGAAAAGCGTTTGAGATACACATGAAGATTCTCGGATTGATCCCAGCTAGAGGTGGCTCTAAACAAGTCCCCAAAAAGAACATCCGTATGTTGGGCGGTAAGCCACTAATTGCCTACACCCTTGAGGCAGTCCAACCGCTAAACAACCTTTTCTATCGCACCATCGTTTCCACCGATGATGAGCAGATTGCGCAGATTGCCCGCGACTTCGGCGGAGATGTTCCCTTTATGAGACCATCTGAACTTGCCCAAGATCGCTCCCCTACGATTCCGTTGGTTCAACATGCCATCTTAGAGATCGAATCACGCGATCAAGTTAAGCTGGATTGGGTGATGCTATTACAACCAACCGCCCCACTACGCCGTACAGAACACATTCTTGAAGCCATCCAACTGGCACAAGCGTGCCCGTGTGATTCAGTCATCAGCTTAAGACGTGTGTTTGCGGAGCATCCCATTTTGATGAAGAAAATTGAAAACGATCGGGTTGTATCATATTGTGTTGAAGAACGTGAAGGGACTCGTCGGCAAGATTATGATCCCCCCGCCTATATGCGCAATGGTGCGATTTACTTAACCAAGCGTGATGTGGTCATTCATGATAATTCGCTGTGGGGGAAATCCATTTATCCGTTGGTGATGGATGAGGAAAGCTCCGTCAATATTGATTCGATGCTTGATTTTGAACTAGCAGAACTCGTCATGAAAAAGCGTCAAGCATGATACGTATTCTCAATGCTGAATCATTAGAGTATAGCCCAGACGCTTTAGCTATCCTGCAAGAGATTGCAATAGTAGATTCATTTTCTGACTTAAACAGCGATAGCTTGCAGGAACTCATTCCCAATTATGATGTTCTCATCACACGCTTAGCATTTCAAATAGATGCCCATTTAATGGATCGTGCTTCGCGCTTGCAAACCATTGTCACCGCCACCACCGGATTGAATCATATCGACTTGGTGTATGCTCAACATAAAAAGATCGACGTGTTAAGTTTGAAGGGAGAGGTCGAATTTCTACGGACGATTCCTTCCACAGCAGAACACACTTGGGCATTGCTTCTAAGTTTAGTGCGACACATTCCTCATGCTTATCATTCAGTTTTAGATAATCAGTGGGATCGAGACCGCTTTCATGGCAATCAGCTACTGGACAAGCAATTGGGCATTCTAGGGTTTGGGCGCATTGGGGAAAAGGTTGCACGATACGCGCTCGCTTTTGGCATGAAAGTGTATGCGTATGATCCCAACCCGATTGAAACATCGCTCACGGAGATATTCTGGTGTCGCTCGATGGAAGCACTCTTCCATCAAAGCGAAATCTTATCTATTCATGTTCCATTCGATTCTACAACCCGCCACTTACTTTCTATCCACGAACTGATGCAATTACCGCGCCATGCGTTCATCATCAATACCGCTCGTGGGGGAATATTGAATGAACAAGATGTGGTGTATGC
>JBMOEO010000171.1:0-3809 GCA_049318945.1 Phototrophicaceae bacterium
TAAGGAGAAAGTATCAAATGGAAATCGGTCTCAAAGCAATTGGTGCTGGTATTGCAATGGTGGGTGCGCTCGGTCCTGGTATTGGTATTGGGTTGCTTGCACAAGGTGCAATGAACGCAATTGGTCGTAACCCAGATGCTGCAGGTCTTGTACAAACCAACATGATTCTTGCAATCGTGTTCACCGAAGCTATCGCAATTTACGCGCTCGTGATCTCCCTTTTGATCATCTTCGTTCTCTAGTTGCGTTAATTATCGAGGACGGCAGAAATATGCTGAAGATCAACACTTTCAAAGGTCGGGTAGTGCTTTTGGTTGCTGTGATGATGCTGGTCGTTGTACCAGTAACCTTCGCAGCAGAAGAAGGCGCAGGTCCCTTAGCCGCGCTTGGTATCAACGGTGGGTTCTTGATTGCACAAATCTTGAACTTCGTCCTAGTTGCGGGTTTGCTCACGGTTTTCTTGTGGAGACCGCTCGGTAATATGTTGGATGCACGCACTGCCAAGATCAAGAAGGGTCTTGAAGATGCTGCTGAAGCTGCTAATGCTCGTCGTAATGCAGAAGCTGAAGCCGATAAGATTTTGGCACAAGCACGCGCAGAAGCACAAACTGTTGTTGAAGAAGGTCGTCAACGCGGTGAAGAAGTTGCTAAGGGCGTTCGTGCAGAAGCACAACAAGAAGCAGAGAAGATTCGTCAAGATGCACGCGCGGCAGCACAACAAGAACGTGATGCTGAATTGGCAGGGTTGCGCAATCAAATTGCTGCCATCTCTGTTGCGTTGGCAAATCGCTTGATTGGTGAATCCATCGATGCACAAAAGCAAGAAGCCCTCATCAGCGACTTCTTTGCTAAAGTTCCAGCACAAGCAAAATCCATCAAGGGAACGGTTGAAGTGGTTAGTGCCCTCCCCTTAAGTGATGCTGAAAAGCAACGCATTGCCGGTGAAATCAACGCACAGTCTTTCACCTACATGGTCAACCCCAATATCTTGGGCGGTCTCATCCTACGTGGTGAAGACAGCGTGGTTGATGGTAGCGTGCGTGCCAGCTTGAACGAGCTTTCTGGTCGCCTTGTGTAGATAGTCTACAATCGTAACATACCATTCAAGAAGCGCGTCGAAGTACCCCTTCGGCGCGTTTTGTATTGAGGAAAGAGCATGGGAATTACACTTGCACAAATACAACTTGCCTTGCCCGAAGGGGGTAAGCTAGTCGGTAATCCCGAAACCATGATTACTGCGCCTATTGTAGAAGATAGTCGCGCCGTACAGGTGGGGGGGATGTTTGTTGCTCGGCGTGGCATGACGGTAGACGGACACCGCTATATTGATTTAGCGGTAGAGCGCGGGGCGGTGGCGATTCTGTGCGAAGTTGCTCCTCCACAAGCCTATCCTCTCCCTTATATTCTTGTAGCAGATGCTTCCCAAGCGTTGGGGTGGGCATGTGCCGCCTACTATGGATTCCCCTCAAGGCAAATGACCATCATTGGGGTGACAGGGACAGATGGAAAAACGACCACCAGCACCCTCATTCATGCCATTCTCAAGCAATCCACCCACGCTAAAGCAGGGTTGATTTCCACCATCTCCGCCGATTTTGGTGATGGAGAAATGGCAGATACCGGCTTGCATGTCACCTCTCCCAGTGCGCCCGATTTACAATATTATCTGTCCAAAATGCTCGAACGTGGTTTAACCCATGTGGTCATTGAGATGACCAGCCACGGCTTGGCACAAGGTCGCTTGAACGGGGTGGATGTAGATATTGCCGTCATGACCAATGTCACCCATGAACACCTTGATTATCACGGTACATGGGAAGCATACCGAGATGCTAAGGCAATTTTGTTCCACCGTTTGATGCAATCAGAGCGCACACATGGACAGGCAAAAGTGGCTATCATCAATGGGGATGATCGTTCATTAGACTACTTCCGCAATATCCCTGCTGAAGAACAAGTGACGTATGGGCTAACCTCAACTGCTGACATCATCGCCCAAGACACACATTTCTTACCTGATAAGACCATTTTCTTGATTGAAGATATTCCATTTGAAATTAATCTGGCTGGGCGGTTCATGGTTTACAACGCGCTCGCCGCGATTTGTGCAACCCGTTGTGGGTTACGCATGAGTTTTGAGACCATCCAACGAGGCTTACAAAGTGTCTCTGCCATTTCTGGACGGATGCAACGCATTCATTCAGGACAAGACTTCACCGCGATGGTAGATTTTGCCCACACCCCGAATGCCCTAGAAAATGTACTCATTGCTGGCTTGGATATGCTAGAGCCACACAAACGGTTGATTGTGGTATTCGGTTGTGCCGGCTTACGTGACCGCGCCAAGCGTCGGATGATGCCACAAACTGCCATTCGTCTAGCGCACATCAGTATTTTCACCGCTGAAGACCCACGTACCGAATCCCTAGAGGACATCTTGCAGGATATGAAGATGGCTGCTGAGGCGGTTGGTGGGGTGGAAGGGCAACATTTCTTCCTCATCAAGGATCGTGGACGCGCCATTTTTGAGGCGTGCCAGATGGCACAAGCAGGTGATCTGGTCATTGCTTCTGGAAAGGGGCATGAGCAGAGCATGTGTTTTGATACCATAGAGTATCCATGGGATGACCGTGAGGCAATGCGTGCAGCATTGGCTGGACAACCTTTATTGACACTCCCTACTGCTTTTGGATGATCTGATGCGCTCGGTTGACTGGTTCTTCGTCACCTGTTTACTGTTGATGGCGACAGCCTTTCGCGTGATTGGTTTGGGCTTTGGGCAACCCATTGCCGAGGATTTCCCTAGCGATCAGCCCTATTTCACCCTCAATGAAAATACCCCCGTACACCCGGATGAATACTCGTATGTGCAAATCCCATTGCGCATGTTGCTGGCAGGGGAGCGTAACCCATACTTCTATCACAATCCCTCATTCTTGATTGACTTAAACTACTTTACATTCTGGCTGACGGGGGAGAAGGACGTGCTAACTTGGGCAACCCGTGATGGGTTGGGTTCGCGCAGAGAGGCACCCTTTAGAAGCTATTTCATTGGGCGTACCTATGCCATGCTGTTTGGTATGTTAGGGGTGGCAACGGTGTATGCAACCGTGCGCCTTGCGCTGGGCACACAAACCGCCATACTAGCAGGCTTGTTGATGGCGTTTTCTTTCCCCCTTGTGCAACACTCGCACTATGCCAAAACAAGCATCATCGCCGCCACCTTCACCGCGTTAACCGTATGGGCAAGTTTTAATAGCATCCGATCGCGCAAACCGTCTATAGCGATGTTCATCCTCGCAGGGGTGTTCGCTGGCATGAGCGCGGGCAATCGCTATGATGCGGCAGGCATTTCGATTGTGGTCTTTTTGAGTGGGTGTTGGTTGCTTTTCCGCCAATTCACATGGCAACGCATGGCTTGGGTGCTGGTTGGGTGGATTGCCTTCCCGTTGACTTTCATCCTGATTATGCCATGGTCGGTTACAGATACCGTCAATTTCGTGGATAACCTGCAGTATATCATGGGGTTATACACCACCGATGCTTTGCCCTTTTACGCTGATAAATGGGTGAGCCTCTTCTATCTATACCGCTATCTTATGACGTATGGATTGGGTATCGCAACTATTGGGCTAGTAGGGATTGGTCTATTCGCTCCGTATGTTGTGCGTTCCTTCGCAACTTTGCGTGTCGCAATAACCATCGTGTTGATCTATTTGTTGGTGTATAGCTATGTGGTTTTGCGCCCGACGATGACCTTCAATAGTGACCAACTGGTGAGTACCTCTATTCCGCAATTCATCCTCTTG
>JBMOEO010000172.1:0-3751 GCA_049318945.1 Phototrophicaceae bacterium
TGCCGTACAGGGGGGAGCGTCGGTGAGTTTCATCATACCGTTTGGCATGGCAGAGGCATCCGCATATTGGGATAAGGTGAGCCTTGCGGTGGGGGAGGGAAGCCTAAACATGTTGGGAGTGGTGGAAAATGAACAGGTCATTGCATGTGTACAACTATCGCCCGCATGGCAACCCAATGCTCCCCATCGTGCTGAGGTGCAAAAACTATTGGTGCTGTCTTCGCATCGGCGACATGGCTTGGCAACTTTGCTGATGAATGAGGTTGAGGTATTGGCGCAGTCTTTGGGACGCTGGCTACTGTTTTTAGATACTGAAGCGGAAAGCGTTGCTCCCCTGTTATACACCAAACTAGGATATACACGCTTGGGAGAAATGCCCCACCATGCAATGAATCATGCGGGGCAGTATGCGCCTACGCTGTTCTTCTACAAGATATTGCCCACCGCGCCTTAGTTGCCACTGAACACTATCGGGATGATGCACTCATCAGGATAGTTGCCGGTGTTGTTGACCACAGTCAGGCGTAAGTAATGCGCCCCATTTCCAAATCGCTTGGCGTTGATGCTTCCCAAAACGCCATTCACCACTTGAACGGGTTTGCTATCCACAAAGTTGTATACCTCGCTGAAGGCGGGGCGAATCTCTAGGCGGTAGTATTGGAAGGGTTCGCCGTTTTGGCGTGCCGTTCCATAAACCGTGAATGTTCCGCTTAAGGTTGCACCACTCCCCGGCGAGGTGATGGAGACATTCGCCGAAGGGCAAACCCCTCCCGATAGGGGAACAGCAACCACATTGTTATTGGTGGATGAACCTGTCGCTGATGGGGTGGTAGTTTGGATGGGTTGGCTGGGCAAGAAGGGAATGAAGATCACCTGACCGCTAGTGATGGCATCCGCGTCCGCCAAACAGTTGACTTCCGCCAAGATTCGCACCGTGCTACTAACCGAACGCGCAATCGAAAAGAGGGTATTCCCCCGTTGAATGGTGTAATCTGCCCATCCTTGTGGACGGGTGCAGGGTTCGGTTTGGATGATCTCTGTGCCTGTTGATGCTTCCACTGTAGCGGTTGTCGCAGGTGTGACGGTGAAAGTGGGGGGCACGCTTGTTGCTTTGGTCGCGGTTGTAGCCGTTATGGTGAACGTTGGCGATAGCGTGGGCATCACTGTAGCAGTGGGCACAAAGGGCGTTGCGCTTGCCACTTGAGCAATGAGCGTGGGGGTGAGGTTCAATCCTTGTGCTTCAAATGTGGTGGCTTGTGCCGTGACCGACTTGGTAGGTTGTTCAACGATAAGTTGCTGATCCCCATTTGTGGCACGCTCGGTTGCTGCTGCTTGTGGCAGGGGAGTGATGAAAGGGCGTTTAGTGGCGGTTGCCTCGGATATGCCTCCCACAGGAGGAGTTGCGCTTGGGGAATTGGGAGCATCTGTGGCAAGGGCGGTCGTTGATAGCAGGGTTGGTGTTAGGGTAGTGGCTTCGCCCACTAAAGTGGCATCAGCGCGGTTGACGAAGGGGAAGTTGCCCCCGTTGAAGAGGAACACCGAGATGCCAATCGCCAGTAAGAGGATGCTAGAAAGCAAGACTGCCGCTAAAAATCGCCCACTACCCGTTGCCTGTTTCTTTTTAAGCTCATCTAATATTTGAGTAGCCAAATCTTCTGGGCTGGTGAACAGGTGATAATCAACATCGAAGCGCGAGAGGATGCGGTTTTCAAACTGTTTGCGACGTTGAAAACCCTGTGGGCTAGTTTCGTAAGCGGCATCATCCCAGATGTAATCCGGGTTGACCAGAAACATCAGCGTAGGAAGTTCTAATGCAACTGCCTCATCAAACTGTAACTCAAAGATAGACTTCTCCGACGTGCTAGGATCGCCATAATGATGCCCAACAATCCCTACAAAGACATCCGCATCCACGATAGATTCTAAACTATCCAGCGTATTCAAGCCGCTTTCGTTCAACACGCGGTATTTATTTTCTGCTAGAATACGCACCAAGTGGGTGCGGTGCTGGGCAAGATCAGGGGTGGTAGAGCTAACGTAGATTCGTTTCATCATGACATTCTTTAGATGGGGCTAATCCGTCTTATAGAATTCAGTATACAATGCCTCCCTTGAATGGCAAGAAAAGTTTGTACACTCTAACAAGCGGTGGAGATATGACAGTAAAATTCTCGAGGATCGATAAAAAATAAATATCTGTTAGACTTATTGATCTATGGGTAAATTCACAAGGGTAAGTTACAACTTATGGTTCTCTATAAAATGCTTCAAAAGAGATATGGTATATCAATTATTATTCTATTTTCTTTACTACTTTTATTCTTACTGGTATACGGAATACAAGCACCTCAACTAGGTTTTTACTGGGATGGGTGGATGCTTCTAAGACGTTGGGAAATAGGTGGTTTTGAACATATAAAACATTACTATGCAGGTGATCGTCCTCTTTTACCTTTCGGCTACCTTCTGAATCACACTATAAATGATAACAACCGTGTGTCTTGGCATGTCCATATGGTTATTATACGATGCTTAGGCGTTGGATTTATTTATGTATCCGTCATAAATCGAATTTACGACAAGAGTGTGCAATTCATTAGCTTGTACGCCATTCTTATTTTTAGCGTCTATCCTGCTTATTTGATGAACCCAACTGTTATTGCACTTGAACATTTATCGATAGGCTTTTTCCTATTCTCTATATCTCTAAGTCTGATGGTGCTTTCAGAGAGTTCAAAGCGAGGGTGGCTCTATCATGGTGGATGGTTACTTTCTGGGCTACTGATTCCATTCTACATCGGATATGAGCAACAACTAGGCTACGAGCCATTACGTCTTGCTTTACTGGGATGGTGGATATTCCAAAAAGATGGCTGGCGAGGGTTTGTGAAGCGTTGGTATCGCTGGCTACTTTTCCCACTCATCGCGGTCGGTTACTTGTACTTTCAGATTGGTATTTTGGCGACAGGACAAGGAGGGCATAATGACCCTCTCAAGAATGATCTACACTTAGTAGGGATAGTTACTTATATTCTCCAACAGACTTGGCAAGTGCTTTTCGCTAGTTGGGTGACACCGATCCGCATTGCATTAGTGGATATGCAACAAACGACAGATCAACTGATTTTAAGTGTAATTCTTTCTATTCTAGCCACAATCGTTGTCGCGGTCGGAATAAGATTAATTGAAAGGCATCAAGCGCATTCTTCTGAAGTGGATCATGAATTACAACCAATAGTTATAATTGGTTTAATTGGGCTGGGGCTTGCCATCATCTTTTCTGGGTTGCTACCGGTGGCTGTGTTTGGTGAAGAAATCCGCTTTGAGTGGTTTCATACCACACGCCATTTTTGGACGAGTAGTATAGGGGCAAGCCTAATTTGGGCAACTCTGATTTATATTGGTGTCCGTCCATTTGGGCGTTTATATGTAGTTGCCGTATTTATCCTAATCGGCTCCCTGACCCAGACCTCAGTGACAAATCACTTCATCACCCAATGGGAAACTTCTCGGCTAGGCTTCTGGCAAATCACATGGCGTTCACGCGGGTGGGACGACGGAACATTTTTAATTGTCACCACAAGCTATCCTGCACAACTTACCCAGAATCGAGTTTATGACCACGATACATTGAAGCTAATTTACCATCCTGAACAGTATGATGATCTCAATTATTACCTTGATGAAATTCATACTATTGAAGGAGATCCAGGGAATGCCTACTGGTTGGATCAAATCCGAAAAAGTGCGG
>JBMOEO010000173.1:0-3602 GCA_049318945.1 Phototrophicaceae bacterium
GATCAGGTGAAAAGTATAAACTTATTCGGCTTTATATGTCAAACATTGAAAACCGAAACCCTGAACAACGCTTTTTCATTGAATGTCCAGATGGAAGTAAAGTCATTCCCCCTGGAAGTACATTTCCACCTGAAAGACCTAATTTAGGAGATGGAATCTGGAGATGGACTCAAAAAACTTTTTCTGAAAAACGAGAGTTGATAGTTATCAAAGAAGGACGTTCATCAAATTTGGTGGATGAGAATGGAAATCCAACAAATTGGAATGTTTATGTCAAGACTTACCTTAATGATGTAATAGAGAATGATAAAGTGAAGCCTAACAGTCTTATTGAAGATTATATTAATCAACAAGGAACGGGAGAGATTCGTTTATTAGACATACCTTTCGATTATCCCAAGCCATCAGGGTTGATTAAATATTTACTAAACATATCAAAAGTCCAAGATGATGATCTTATCTTAGACTTCTTTGCAGGTTCAGCCACCACAGCACAAGCGGTTTTAGAACTCAACCGTGAGGATGGGGGTAAGCGTCGCTTTATCTTGGTGCAACTGCCTGAACCCACAAACAACCCCACGTATCCCACCATTGCCGACATTAGCAAAGAGCGCGTGCGACGGGTAATTGAACGCATGCACGCCCAACAAACCGAACAGCTTCAAGGGTGGGTGGGCAACCCTGATGAGGACTTGGGCTTTCGCGTTTTCAAACTCCAGCCTTCCTCTATACAGTCTTTAGATGATTTACCCGAAGATGCTTCAGTAGCAGAACAACTCACCTTCTTAGAGAACCCGTTGAAGGAAGGGTGGAGTATGGAAGCAGTGATTGCTGAAGTGGCACTCAAAGAAATGGGCTTCGGCTTGAGCTATCGCATTGAATCCGTCCCCCAAGTGGTGGCGCATACGGTGTATCGGGTAGTGGATGATGAGCGCGAGCAATCCTTCTATCTGTGTTTGGATAGCACCCTCACATTAGAGGGACTTAAACCGCTTGCCTTCAAACCTGATGATCTGTTCGTCTTTTTAGATTCTGCCATTGATGATACGGTGGTTGCTAATTTGATCTTGCGTTGTCGAATCAAGAGATTGTAGGGAGAAGAAGATGATGGAGTTTCAATTTGATGCCACCCAACCGCACCAAATCCAAGCCATCCGTTCGGTGGTTGATTTGTTCAAAGGGCAACATTCCTTACCGTCAGAAAGCATCGCTCAAATGCAATTCGGCAATCACTTAGATTTAACACCCGATGCCCTGTTAGAAAATCTGCAAGCCGTCCAAGCCGAAAACGGTATCGCGTCCGATGCACAGCTTGAAACCATCACCGAGAGTTATTCAGGTGGAAGCGTCACTTACTATAACTTTTCGGTTGAAATGGAAACAGGCACGGGCAAGACGTATGTCTACCTAAGAACCGCGCTAGAGTTGTTTCGTCAAACAGGGTGGCGCAAGTTCATCATCGTGGTGCCCTCGGTTGCCATCCGTGAAGGCGTGTTAAAAACCCTAGAGGTGACAAAGAAACATTTTGCCCAACTCTATAAAAACCTACCCTATCGCTTTCATGCGTATGAGGGCACGCGCCTTTCACAAGTGCGCCAGTTTGTAGAATCCAATCAGCTAGAGTTCATGGTTATCACGGTGGATGCTTTCAACAAGGCAAGCAATGTTCTGCGCCGTAGCACCGATGAATTGCAGGGGGAAACCCCCATTCACCTGCTTCAAGGCATCCGCCCTATCCTCATTTTGGATGAACCCCAAACCAAGCTAGAGGGCAAGCACAATTCATCCGCCTTAGCAGAACTCAACCCGTTATTAACTTTGCGCTATAGTGCCACCCATCGCCACGTTTATAACTTGGTGTATCGCTTATCCCCTTTTGAGGCATACCGACAAAAGTTAGTCAAGCATATTGAAGTCGCTTCTATCACACAAGCAGACGACTTTAACCGCGCCTTCATTGAGGTGGTGTCCATCTCTAGCACCAAACACACCATGCAAGCCAAACTTCGCCTGCACAAGCAACAAAAGAACGGGGTTAAACAGGTAATCCTCACCGTCAAGCCAGGGGATAATTTGTATCAGAAGACACACATGCCCGACTACAAAGATTATGTTCTTGAACGCATTGAAGATGATTGTGTGTATTTTTGGGCGGGCAACCAAACCATTGAAGTGTGCGAGGGACAATCAACAGGTGACGATAAAGAGGCTGTGTTTGCGGGGCAAATTGCCTTTGCCATTCAAGAACACTTTGCCAAACAGTCACGCTTACAAGCGCACAGCATTAAAGTCTTGACGTTGTTCTTCATTGATAAGGTGGCGAACTATCAAACTGAACAGGGGGAAGCAGGCATCATCCGCAGGTTGTTTGACCAGCACTTTGATAGCTTGAAAGGTAACTATCCTGAATGGAAAACCAAACAGGCGCAAGCCGTTCAAAAAGCCTACTTCGCTAAGAAGTCCTCTGGCATCTTGGATGACAGTACCACTGGCACAGCCCAGAAAGACCAAGAAGCCTATAACCTGATTATGCGTGACAAGGAGCGGTTACTTTCATTTGATGAGCCAACCGCGTTCATCTTTTCGCATTCCGCTTTGAATGAAGGATGGGACAACCCAAACATCTTTCAGATTTGCGTGTTACGTGATGTAGGTTCTGTGATCTCTAAGCGTCAGCAGATTGGGCGAGGCGTTAGGCTTGCCGTCAACCAACAGGGAACGCGCATTCAAAATGATACCCGCATCAATAAACTGACGGTCATTGCCAATGAGAGCTATACAGAATTTGTTAAAAGCTATCAAGAGGAGATTGAGACCGTCTATGGCAAAGGAACACCCGTTCCTACCATTGGCAACCAAGCGCAAAAGATACAGGTGAATCGCAACAAACGCTATGAACTTAGCGAAGATTTCAAGGAACTTTGGGAACGTATCAAACATAAAACGCGCTATGCCGTCACTTTGAACACTCAAGGTATGATACAAGACGTAGCAAGCAAACTGGCGATTATCGGTATTAAAGCCCCCCGAATCACAGCCGTAACGGCAGGTATTCAATTAGACAAACATGCCGATCAGTTTAGTCCTGTCGTCAAAACTGGAGCCAAGACATTATCAACCCTTGAGCGCAAAGGAACACTTGCAGACTTAATCAAACGTCTTGAGTCTCTATTAGAATTTCAATCCACGCCCCTAGCCATTAGTCGTAAAACCATTCTTATGATTCTACAGGAATCTGGACAAATAGAGAACGCGCTCACCAATCCGCATGATTTTGCTACGCAAGCCTCTCAACTCATCCGCGAGACGTTGGCAGAGTATCTAGTTGATGGGATTCAATACGAAAGAATTGATGAATGGTACGAAATGACGTTGTTTGAATCGGAATGGAGCAGTTACAAAGATCATCTAATACCCGCAGAAAAATCCATTTATGACCAAGTTGCTTATGATTCTGAAGTTGAGAAGGAATTTGTGAGGGGGATGGATGCACGCGAGGATGTGTTGCTGTATATCAAACTGCCAAGTTGGTTTCTTGTCCCCACTCCTGTAGGGAATTATAACCCTGACTGGGCGATTGTATTACAGGATGACAATGAACC
>JBMOEO010000174.1:0-3588 GCA_049318945.1 Phototrophicaceae bacterium
CAAAATCGTCGAAACTCGCAATCCACACACTTATGGGGCTGGTTGGTAGGAGGTGGCATGATCTCATCGGTGACGATTTGTTGCATGGTGGCGAGCGTGGCTTGCACCTCTGCCCGTAACTTTGGCGTGAACTTCACCGATACGACTTGTCTTTTGGGAATGAGATACAGGAAGCCCTCCTTGATGTTGGCGTGGTGGGCTTCCTCTAGTAGCAGAGCATAGGCAGTGAGTTGAATTTTATGGTTATAACCAACTTCTTGGGTGAGTTTGTAGTCAATGGGGAACCATCCTTTCGCAGTTTCTACAACCTCATCTATCTGTCCACTCAATTGCCATCTTTCTGAGAAGACCGACACATCAAAATGACGGATGCCCTCCATTAGATGATATTGATGGAGCGTGCGACGTGCAGCGCGTTTTTGTTCGTCTTGATGCGCCTCCATTCCATGTTGCATCTTGGTGGTGGTGGGGCGGATGTTGGGTAGGCAGGCTTGATAGAAAAGAATCCGTGGGCAGTAGATGTACTGCTTCAAATCAGTCACCGTGAAGATGCCAGAGGATTCATCCAGCATGGTTGATCTCCATTCGGTTGTTCCAATCTTTCTCACTCAATTGGATGAGTTGAACATTGCCGCGCCCCCCATCGAGAATCTGTTCTATATCCATGATTAAAGCCTCAGCATGATTACGGCTAAGTCGCCCAACGAAGGAGCTATGTTGTATCCGATCCAATCCGTAATCACGGCAAGTATCCGCTATCTTGGCACGCTTTCGGTCATGCTCAATGTCATAGATTAAGATGAGAGGTTGCATGAGATACAGACTCCATCATCTACCATGTTGCATGAAAGGGGATATAACGGTCAGTTTTACCGCGTAGGTAAGATGCCAACATACGCGCTTGATTTTGGATGGTGTATCCCAGTTGATGACGTGCCCCTTGATAGCGCGTTGTGGCATCTAAATGGGCAAGAACTTTTTCGGCATAGTCTTTGCGAATGCCATCACTTAATCGTCCATCAGGGGTTTGTTCAATGGTGTAGTGGCGTGCTACCAACCCGATAACCAAGCGATCAATCACAATTTGACGAAACTCTTCAATCAAGTCCAACACAAGGCTTGGCTTACCAGCACGGTCAGTATGGAGGAAACCGGCATAAGGGTCTAATCCTGCAAGAATAATTGCCTGCTCCACACGACTATACAAAATACCGTAGCCATAATTCAGCAAACTATTGACTGGATCGGTTGCCCCACGCCCCTTACGCCCCTCCCATCGATATTCGCTCGGTATGATGGTTGCCAGTGCTTCCCAATATTGACGTGCTGCGTATCCCTCTATTCCCATCAAGGTATCGCGTAAAGGGGTTGTTATCGGTTGGCTCTCATGTTTGCGTATCGTTTGATCGACTAATGCGAAGCTATCCTGTAATGATAAAGCGATCTCATTGAGGTAGTCGTATAGCTGGGGGGCACTCTCCTTACGATTTTTAGCAAGATACTTGAGTGTGGCAAGTTGATTTTCGATTTTACTAGCTACTACAGCACCAGCAATCGCTGTGCCTCGCACATCATAATAAGCCAATAATTGCTCGCGCCGTGTCAGTACGGTGCCCGTTAACCCCGAAGCATGTAAGCTGGCATACGGTTCACCAGCGTCTGTGATGAAAAGAATCGGGATTCCTTGTTGACAACATGCTTCGATGGCATCAGCTGAAATGCTTACGCCACGGCTGTTGATAATGACCGACTTTAAGTGTAATAGGGGTGCCTCCGATAGCGTATTTCCGCCTTGTGTCACCTTAAGCCGTTTGCTGTATTTACCTACATGAGAGCCAAACGCATTGGCATACAGATGTTCAACGATCAAGATTGATGCCCTCTATAAATAATTCACAGTGGAACGATAAAACTATCATATAGAGGGTATGGCAATTTTTCTGCCAGATGATGATTTATTTTGAGGAAATTATAAAAGGAGTTTTATCGAGGGATAAGCACCCACATACATTTCTATATTTAGATTCAAAGGGTATGCTGCATGATTCGCAATATCATGCCCTTACCCCACTCAAACTAGACTCATACAAATAATGTTGGAGTGACCTCCTCTAAGGTATGTTCCCTTCTATCCTCCAGCGCGTTGATGAAGCTCAGATTGACCGCATACAAATCATTCTTTTCATCGTAGATGATACTTTCAACTTGTATACTAGGCGGAGCCGGCGGGACAGCGGTAGACTGTGCCATTAATGTGCGCGGAATCAGCAGAAGAATAACGACGGTATACAACAGGTATCTAAGTGGTTTACAGAGTGCAAGTATCATGTATCAAATTTACCTAAAACTGCATCAACATAGTACCAAAGGATGATACCCGATAAGCATATCTTATCAAAGGCTTGATATAGAGAAACAAAATTGAACTTGATTCAAACAACAGGGAATGCTGTATAATAGTAATGATTAAGGAGCAAAGCAAATTAACACCTCCATGCTGATTAAAGATATTTACTAGAATAGACCAACGAGGATAACCATGCTAGAAGTTGAATCTAAATTCCATGAAGCAATGAACAATAAAAATTATAGGGATGCACATGAATTAGCTCATGAACTAAGGCAAGTTGACCCTCTCCACATTGATGATCGAACCAAACGTCGTATAGATTTACTAGATTTTTTCTTCGAGCATGGTGACTCCACACTCAATCCAAAACAGTCCTCACTACACCATCGTGCTATTGTAAGAATTGGCTTATCGATTCGGCACAGGATTGAAGATCAAGTAGATATTCAACAGTTGGATTTATTCATTAAGCGAGCGATTGATGAGGCGATTGATGACGTTAGACATTTTAGTAAGCCCCCAATCAACCTTATTCTCTTTGAAGCCGCTTGCCAAGTTTTAGCATCTATAGCCATTGATATTGAAACAGTAGAAGACTACAGCGACATAGCCCACATGGTGCGCGGAGCACAACCCAGTAACATTCTTGATCTGATTGACAAGATTCGTGGGTTTCCTTTTGATGATGTGATTAAAGGGGAACAATCCTTTAACTATAATCTTAAAGAATTGATGCGGCTTTTGAATGAGGCAACCAAAGAAGGTATCAATCCAAGCCTTCTGCAACCCCGAATGACAGAGATAGCATGGGAACGGTTGATTAACCGATTGGAGGAAATTAGTGACCAAAACGAACAACTACGCAATGAGTTTGAAACTCGAATTAAATCCGAGTTGTCAGCCATGCAAACAACTTTCAATGAGCGATTACAAGAAGAACTAGACCGCATTCACCAACCCCTTAACCGTCATGTGTCCAAAACAGAAACCGTTGAGATTGAGATAGCAATGGTTAGGGATCGGCAAGAAAGCATACAGGATCAGTTGAGTAGAATACAACGTGAATTGAAACAACACGATCAAAATACAATCAGCAACCAAGCAGATTTGACACAGTTACAAAGAAGCCTGCAAGAAATAACTTCACAATTCCAAAGTTTTGAAGATAATGTAAATCGACATGTTGGTTTGTTAAATGGAGACTTTATCAAATTATCACAAAGCATCGCCGACCTAGA
>JBMOEO010000175.1:0-3373 GCA_049318945.1 Phototrophicaceae bacterium
GTATGCCCCCGCGTCACTGCCCACGCCCACCCACCGCTTATAGAGTTTGGTCTAGCTCTCGATTGTGATATACTTCCACCATCTTTTTCAGTACAATATTTCCATACCACTTATTAGAGCATAGCGTTGAACAATCCCAGCGAGATTATTAGATACATCATCAAAAACGAGAGCAAACGCAACACCTATAAGATCGCCTTGGTGCGAGCCATCAATGACATTGCATTGGAATATCCGCATCTTCCCTTGACGCATTCAGGGATTGCGATTCCGTTGTGGATGTTAGCGAGATTCTGGTTTGCTTACTATTGGGCATTTGTTGATCCTGCGTTCCCGATACGGCAAGGGCATGATCGTACCGACTTGGTTTTTCGAGAGGAACTGACACATTTTAGGCAAGCGTGGCAGATGGGTTATGGTGAGGACAACCCTGCGGAGGGTTTCTACATCAAGAATGTCATGGCAACTTCACGCTACAGCAAGAGTTATCCCGCTGAACTCGAAGAACTTTATCAAACTTGTTTGAGCAAAGTGATGAAATCGCTTCATCAACCGATTAGATATGCTGGAACAGGGGAATATAACCTATTTCAAAAACCCACCACACTAGCAGAATTACCCCATGCGACACCAATCCCTCGTACACAACCGCAGGATGTCTGTCTATTTGTACCTATGGAATTGTGGCAAACCTTTCAAGAGAGGTCACAATGGATTGAAGCGGTGTGCGTGGATGAGTGGTGTTCGTTCACACAAACGGTAAACCAAACCAATCCGATGGCACAACCCAGCACAGTTTATAACTTCCTGACCGTCCGTCCTGATAAGCGTCGGATGGTTAGTTGGGAGCACAACCAGATTGATATGCTGTTAATGGAGGGATTCAAGTTCCATTGCCCTTGGACAAGCAAACCCATCATGGTTGGTGTACCTTATGATCTTGATCCTATCGTTCCGATAGCGATTCAACCCATTACTGAACTCTGGAATCTTATGCCGTCTGATCCCATCTTTAATGCCCAAACCAAGAAAGATCGCTTACCGTCCCATCTCTCCTTTGAGCGAGCTAAACCCGTTCTGGTTGAAACCTATCAACAATATTGGTCTTCCAAGACCCTTAAACCCATCCTAGAGAGAGATGTCCACCAGCGTTTTGGCAACCTAGCCATGCACAACTTCCCAGCCCAGTTGGTGGAGCACACCCAGAATTTTATCTATAAAGTAGCAACCCGTCGTCATATAGCAGAATTTTAGGAGTGAAGATGATGAAGCACTACAACAAACTTGTCCGCGATTTGATCCCCACCATCATTCAAGCCGAAGGTCGAGAATGTGGGATAGAGATCATGAATGAAACGGAATACCTGCAGGCACTGTTACAAAAGTTGGTAGAAGAAGCACAAGAAGTTGCCGAAGCTCCCACGAACAAACGCGCCACTGAACTGGCAGATTTGTATGAAGTGCTAGATGCCATCCTAGCTTCACAAGATTTACAAGAAGCGGAAATCCGCGACTTACAAACCCAACGACGGCTTGAGCGCGGTGGCTTCGCCCAACGCATCAAGCTCCTCTGGACAGAGTAGGTTGGATAGCTCACTTATCTGCTATACCCTGTATTCCATGAACAAAAACTAGATTGATAAACCGATGACCTGTTATGAAAACTAAAGCGCAATCTCGATTATCTTATCCTGATCTTTTGAAATTATTTTTCCAAGAAGTGGGCGAAATGGATGCTATACCCGGTCGGCGTGAGTACATCCCATTGACACGTCGCATTGAGCGGGGGCGCGTTCTGCACAATATCGCAAGCAACAAAATCGGTCTTCAACGGTTAATCATGCGGATCAACCGACATAAACGGGAATTTATAAAAGCCTGTGAATCACAAGGAATTATAGTGACCGATGAAGATATCGTGAGCATGGGAGAAATCGAACCGTTTCTTGATGATTATTCCATCAAAGTTCCTCCACCTTTAGAAAAGATTCTGACAACCACCAACGATACCATGTGTTGGAAAACGGGATGGAGGCTTTGTTATATTCTCTCATTAGTGGATGAAACAACCCGTTTGAACCTTGATGATTTACTGGGTGAGGACGAAGCTCGGCATCTTAAATCGCTGGATCTCATACGCTCCCAATACCTAGAAGCCAGACTGAGACTTATTGAAGGGACGCTTCGTTACACCATGCGACACGCCTTGCGCTTTGTGGATGATAGTATGACCTACCTAGATTTAATCCAAGAGGGGGTGATTGGTATGTATAGTGCCGTCAGTCGTTTTGAGGAGTTTGAAGGTACACACTTTCAAAGCTATGCTACTGCATGGATTTTCCAGAGGATGTCGCGTTACAAGGCAGATCATTCACGATTGATTCGCATTCCTGTTCGTGTTAATGACAAGCTACCACAATTCCAGAAACTATTCGATGATGATGCCACCACCTTGTCGGATGATGAAATTCTACAACATTATCAAGCCCACCATCCCGATCCCGACAAAGATAACAAAGAAGTCACTAGAGAGGTTAACCAGTTTCTAGTTGCCAACGCCACCCACTATCCTATAGACATCCCCTTTCGGGACAAAATCACAGGGGGTGTGGTTCACTTCGAGTCACAGTTAGTCTCTCCTGATGATTTAGAAACGCACGTAATCGATAAGATCACCCAAGAAAACATACACCGCGTGTTACCTAAAGTCCTCAATCCACGTGAATGTGAGATCATCATGTTGCGTTATGGTTTATTGGATGGAACGGAACATACATTAGAGGAGGTTGGTCAACACTTTGGTGTAACCCGTGAGCGAATCCGTCAATTAGAAACACAGGCTTTAGAACGGTTGCGGATAGCAAGTTATAAATTTGCAGATGGACTATCCACGTTCATCCCCCGTACAGAGTTAGCGTTGAATACTACCTCCTTGCATCAGATCATCCCCCACCTACCACGAAAAATCCGCTCATCACAAGATAACCCTAGCAAAACGTATCTTCAAAGTCTTTACGATAAGCATATTCTAAAAGGCAAAAAACGCTTTTTAGGTGGGGGGCGAAATCCCAGTTCAACCCGTAAAGCCTATCTAATACAAGTGTTACAAGATGCCGGCATTCCCCTACACTCACGCACGATCCATGAGCGTAGCTTAGCAATCATGCCCCCTTCTTTAGTGTGTACCTATGCAAGAACCTATAGCCTGCTCTTTTATGGGCAGGACTTTCAGAAGCTAGGGAATGGCATCTTTGGGATAGCTTCATGGGATAGCCTTCAACCCCATGTTGATAGCAACACAGAGTATGTGCTTCCATATTGCCCAGAACCCCTTCGCCCCATACGCGGTGGAAACACCTTCTTAGAGTCGGTG
>JBMOEO010000176.1:0-3288 GCA_049318945.1 Phototrophicaceae bacterium
ATATTGAGCTAATAGATGGTGCCAGCAATGCACGTACAGTAGCAGAATTAGAACTTGAGATTTCTGGCTTGACAAAATTAGAACACCAGGCATTACAGGTGGTAAAAATTGGAAACGACCATAAATGGAATCAATTGAAACACTTATTAAGCACACCAGCTTTAAAAACACCTCATCGTGGTTTAAACAAGTTAGTCATCTTCACAGAGTACCGTGATACTCTAGCTTACCTCAAAGACCATCTAGCACCACTACTTAGCCAAAAAGAACGTATGGTGATTATTCATGGGGGACTAGATCATGAGGCACGTCACAAAGCCCAAGAAGACTTCCGCAATGATCCAGAAACACGCATCCTGCTTGCCACCGATGCTGCAGGTGAAGGTATCAACTTGCAACAAGCACACTTGATGATTAACTATGATTTGCCATGGAACCCGAACCGCCTTGAGCAGCGTTTTGGGCGTATTCATCGGATTGGTCAAACGCAGGCATGCCACTTATGGAATTTGGTAGCGGGGGAAACACGAGAAGGCGCGGTATATCAACGCTTATTAGAAAAACTTAAAACAGAGCATCAGGCTTTAGATGGAAAAGTCTTTGACGTATTGGGTAAACTTTTCTTAGAAACTTCTTTGGCTGATTTATTAATAGAAGCTGTGCGCTATCCTGCTAAGACAAAAGAACTCTTCACCAAATTGGATAATCTAGTTGATCGCCAACGAGTGAGTGACTTACTAGAGAGGCAATCCCTCCTTACCGACAGCATGAATGTGAGCGATATTATTCCTATTCGTGACAAGATGGAACGTGCTTCTATCAATCGCCTTGAACCATCTTATATCCAAGAGTTTTTTATTCGCGCCTTTCAAGAACTTAGTGGGACGATACGTGAGCAGGAACCCGGACGTTACGTCATTTACCATGTACCCGCCGATATACTCGATTATGCTAAGGTTCACGGATTAGGAAAGATCAGCAAAAAATATTTGCGAGTGTGCTTTGATAAATGTTTCATGCAACACAAAAACAAAATACCTGCTGTGTTTTTGTGTCCGGGGCATCCATTATTGGATGCTACAGTGGGACTATTGTTAAGTCGACAACGAGATACCCTCAAAGGTGGGGGAATTTTTGTAGACGAACGTGACATGGGCAGGCAGCTTCGTGTATTGTTCTATATTGAGGGTACAATCCGAGATGCACATCGTCACGAACTCTCACGTGAGGTACATTTCGTAGAGGTAATCGAAGATGGTACAGTACGCCCTGTTGGCAGTGCACCCTATCTGGATTACCGAGCCGCTACAGAGGATGAGTTAAAACAGAAACATATTGCTGAAATGCTATTGCAAAGTCGAACAAACAGTATGGACTGGGAACAAATAGCATCTGATTATGTTATCAGACATTTAATCCCACCTCATTTAGAGCGTGTACGAGAACGACGTTTAGAGTTGTTAAACAAAACTGAGAAGGCTGTGCAGGAACGACTGGGGCAAGAAATTGACTATTGGAATGAACAATCAATTTTGCAGAAGAAAGCTGAAGAGATGGGCGTACAAAACGCTCGATTAAATAGTCAAAAAGCAAGAGATACAACAATTGAATTACAAGAACGCTTACAAGAACGCAAAAAACAAATCGCATACCAAAGACAGATTTCGGCAACTCCGCCGTTGGTGGTGGGTGGGGCGTTAATTCTCCCACTAGGTTTGCTGTTAGACTAAGGTACAGTGTAAGCCGATGATTATACGCTTGGGCGATGCAGGCAGTGATGGATGAAGAATGGCGAAAGGGGCATGAGCCGGTTGATGTGAGCCAGTGCAACTTGGGTTATGACATCGAAAGTAAGGATGGGAAAAGTGGACACCTACGATTCATTGAGGTGAAGGGACGGCGAGCAGATGCAACTACAGTGAGTCTGACGTATAATGAGTTGTTGTGTGCCCTGAACAGTTCCAAACAGTTCATTCTTGTGGTGGTTTTGGTGGAAGGCACAATAGCTCTACCCCCACAATATATAGAAGGCTATCCATTCAAAGAACCAGACCACGCAACTGTTAGCATCAACTACGCACTCAATGAACTGCTGAGGTATCATCGAAACAGTACGATTGAGTGAGGGCATCGAAGGTGACACGCATCAATCGCACACGGGTCTTCGCTTGGCGAAGCAGGGTGGCGACATGGTGGGCAATTGCTTCGCCGTTGCCCAAACCGATCATCATTTCTATCAGGAATACGTTGATGTCTTCACGGGGAGGAGAGCGGTTCGTTTCGCTAACCAACCCGATCTTGACCCCATGGATCCCGATGACCGTGTGATGGTCGCCATCAAATTCTCGCTTGCTCGACGCGAAGTAGATGTATTGTCGATTCGCATCAAAGGTGGATTACAAGCTAAGCGTCATAGGGGGGGCATACTGGCAAGGCACCTGATGGGTACATCAATGTACAGGGGTTGACTCAGCGACATGAGAAGCACCTGGTGGGTCGCTACCAGCGTTGGGTTGAACCTGATGCTGTGCAATGGCAAGTCTGGCGCGATGCGTGGGATTTGTTGTTGGAGGACAAATACACTTTCAGTCAAATCTGTGAAATATTACATCAACGCGGTTACAAGTTGAAAAGCGGACGATCATTCATAGAAGTCAACGAATACGGAAAACGAGAAAATGCTGCTAACACGCTCTCAGCCAACTTCAAGAACTGGTTCTATGCGGGTTGGGTCGTGAGTCCTGAATTGGGTATCCCTCCCAAACAGATTCGTGGGCAGTGGAAACCAGTCGTCACCACCGAAGAGTTTGAGCGGGGGTTAGAAATCATCGAACGGCGTAGACGTAAACGCGCCCCCATACGCAAGCACTTCTACCTGCTTCAAGGGTTGGTGTATTTGAAGCTGGATGAACGCCTGTATCGCATGTGTGGTTCAACCACCAACAACCATCGTTCTACTAAACCCTATGCTTACTATAACCTAGGTCATAAAGGTCACTACTTACCTTGCTCACTCGTCGAACAGCAGGTAGAAAAGCGTCTGACTGACATCGTAGTAAGCACGGATTGTATATCGATCATGCGTGAATTATTTCATTCTCAATCCGTAAACAAAAAATCTAGTTTGGAACAAGAACTAGAACGATTGAATGGAATCTTGCACGACATCGACCTTGAGGAACGCAATACCATACGACTTTATATGAAAAAACAGCTGTCTGAAATGGTGTGGCAGGGCTTGTGGCTAGAGTGGCAAGATCGGCGCAATGCTATTCGGCGAGAGATTGC
>JBMOEO010000177.1:0-3139 GCA_049318945.1 Phototrophicaceae bacterium
TACCATCATACAGATATAGTTCGTTGAACAGCAAACTATTCTTCCAGATGACATTACGGCTACTATGAAACTCGGTATCATAAATGAATGGGAAGGTCATATCACCACGGGCAGCGGTCAACTCTGCTCGTATAAGTTCACGCAAAGCCGCGGCGGTGTTGACTTTTTTCTTGTCGGTTGGCATCCCTTCGTTCGCATGTGTTGTTAAGAGATGACCAACTTGATAGAGTTCGTTTAACCCTAGTTCCTCTTTGAGACGTTTACCTAGTAACGCCAAATCCATAAAACTTCCGGAGGCAAGTGCATCGCCCAACTCTGCCACAATTACGACACTTAGAACTTGTCCTTGTGCAGTATTCCCTAGAATTTCACGTGCTGATTGAACGATTTGGTCATGGATATTGAAGCCGGTGCGATGATGAATACCCCGCTGGTTAGCTATATAAGCCATGCGCCCAAAAATACGTTCATCTTGTAGCCCGTTTTCCGGGCTGATATTATCCCCTACCGTACCTCTAATTTGAGTAGCTTGTAGCCAATGGCGTAAGGACGCATCTTGCCGTGGATTATCCTCTAGTAAAGAGGCGATATTATCCTTAAGTTGAATCCGCTCCCCTTCAACGAGAGGCAAGCCTACTCCAACATTATTCAACAATCGTTCTTCCGTCCCAGCGATGATGCTTAAAAGGCGTACATTTTGGGGTAGTTTACCAATACCAGCATCATAAAGCGTTTTCTTAAGTTGTGTTAGGATATACCATCCAGCATCCCCGACCCCTATCACCAACGTGGTACGAGGTTTCCAGAGAGGTGTAATAGGTAGAAGAACTCGAGCGGCTGGTTCACCCATTGGAGGAAGTGGGATGTCAGGAGGAGGCGGAGGGGGAGTTGGTAATTGTTTCTTAGGTTTGGGTAGCAACATACACAGTAACATCAATGGTAAAAGCATCAAGAATGGAATGAACCACCATGGCCACAAGCGTCCCCACTGCACTAAAATAGATTCTTGTGCAATGGGTCGTCCCCAGAATGGTAGGTGTTCAAAGACTCCTGGTTCAGAAGCCCCTGCCAATAAACGTGCATTACTATCTACACCTGTGAGTGGGTCAATATCGACCAGCATAATATCGAAACTTTGGTCATAACGGGTGGTATTGAAGGCGAGGGTATCCCCATCTCGATTCCAAACCGCCCAACTATCACTGGCACTTGGATCATTTACAGACAGGGAACGAGCATTTCCATTCGTAGTATCTACTAGCCAAATGTCAGCTGATGGATCTGAATAAGTGGTTGTACCAGCATGAGAGGTAACGCTTAGCCACCTTCCATCTGGACTATAATTTGGATAGTAATTGAGGCGTTCATTATTGCTTGCCCCATCTACAGGAGAGATTGCCCCATCTGTAGCAGATACTGTATAAATATCAGAGCTACCTACGATCGCCAAGCCATACTCAATATTTGATTTAGGCGCACGCACAAAAGCAATATCCTGCCCATTCGGATGCCAGTTAGGCATGATTGCGCCATACGTTCCATCCGAGGCTTGGGTTAATTGCTGGCTAGTCTGGGTAATGAGATCAATGATATATAGATCAGCATCTCCTGTAGAGACTGCCAATTTATTACCATCTGGAGAAAAATCAGCGTAGATTGCATCAATGGGTGGTGTAGTAACCGGCTCCCCATTGAAGTTCACAATGGCTAAGTTACCTAACCCAGCGATAGCCGCCAAACGCCCGTTTTGGTCATCAACTGTGTGGCAACCAACGCAGGACTGATTCAAACTAGACACTTGAGCGGGTGCGTCTTGTTGTAAGTTCTCATGTGTTAAGAAAATGCCACGTTCCCCACCGGACATGCGCCAGAAATAGATGCTCTCCGGTTTAGGACACAGCAACCCTACCAGAGGATTCAACAATCCCCACAATAAAAAGACTAACGCCAACAAAGTTAAAATCTGTAGCAACAAACAACTAACATCCCGCCAATGACGGACGCTACGCGGTGGCAAGCGACGGAATAGCCAAAAGATAATCCATAAAGCTAGTGCCAGCAATAATGCCAGGATCAGCCATGAAATCCAGTTATTTGCTCCACCGACACAAAAGCCAAGGTTCACCCCCTGTTGAGTGGGGGGAAGCATCGGATCATTGCGCAAGATACTGTTGGGGGTAGCCGTAGGCGTGACAGTAGGCGTAGGTGTATTGGTAGCAGTAGCGGTGGGGGTAAATGTTGGAGTGGGGGTGGGGGGCAATAATTGCATCAACGGGCCGGTTGCAGTATCGACAATGGGTGTTGTGTCAACACAGGGTAAGTATTCAGCAGAGATAGCCCCAACATCAATGGGGTTGCTCACAACATTGCTTTGCGCTTCAAATATGAACTCTGCCGTTTGTCCTGTTTTGAGTTCATCATATACCCAAGTGAAGGTTTGTGATGCACTGTCAAAGGTTGCGGGAGGATTGGCAGAATCTGCAACCGCTGTGAATCTTGACCCATCGACTTGATAGCGTATGGTCATTTGCCGAGCGGCGATTTGGGGTTGAATCAGAGTTGCTACTTGGTCATACAAAACATTCAGTTGAGTTGCACTGTCGGTATCATAGACACGATTAGAGATGGTTCTAAGCGTATCGAAATCGACTTCATCGGGCGGTCCGAATGCAATACTCACCAGTTGGAAATCAGAAGAAAGCGTCCGTCGCGCACGTTCCGCTTCATCAATAACCGCTTCAATATCATCAGATACACCATCTGATAACAAGATCAGAACCGGTACGGCATTTCCCACATGGTTGGCATCCGGACCATTTAAGATATTGGTTGCTTCTCGAATACCATTCGCAATATTCGTCCCACCACCAGTCTGCAAGGTGGTAATGCTGGTTTGAATATCGCTAAAATTAGAAGTCAGATTTTGAATGAGGTAAGAAGAGTCGTCGAATGCAACAACAGCAATGTGATCCGATGTAGTCGGATTAGAGGGTGTCAGGTTAAAACGCTGTAAGAAACCTGATACTGCACTCTTCATCGCATCAATCTTAAGAACACCATCGCTTGTAGGGTCAGCCATGCTCCCAGAAATATCGAGAACCAACACTACGTCAACTGGAACTTCTCGGACAACTGTAGG
>JBMOEO010000178.1:0-3011 GCA_049318945.1 Phototrophicaceae bacterium
CCGCAACGACAGCACCAGAGGTTCCCCCCGCCCCTTCAGAGTGTGATGGTTTTGTGAATAACAATGTGAATCTACGCCAAGAAGCGAATTTGAACGCTGATATATTGGCGATCATCCCGTTTGGGCAAACCCTGAAACTTTCTGGAGTTAATGATGACAAGACATGGTGGTTCACTGAATTTGAGGGAGCGCGTGGCTGGGTTTATGGAGAACTTCTGACGGTGGATGCAGTGTGTTATACAGAGTCTCCCTAAAGCGTGAATGATTTGTACCGCATTCCTACCCAATCCATCAGAGCGGAGATTGAAGTAAAGCATTCGAGATTTGTCTGTACCATTGGTTACGCCGACTCACCTGAAAAAGCGAAGCGGTTTATTCAAAGCATACATGATGAGTTGCCAGAAGCAGATCATCATGTATATGCTTTTCGGTGCGGTTATGGGAATACAGTCATTGAGGGAGTAAGCGATGCGGGGGAACCAAGTGGCACGGCTGGACCACCTATTCTTGCCATCTTGAGGGGAACAGATATTGGTGATGTTGTTGTAGTGGTGAGTCGGTATTGGGGCGGAACAAAGCTAGGAACGGGAGGTCTCGTTCGTGCTTATAGTGATGCGACTCGACTAGGATTAGAGCAACTTCCCACAGAACTTAAAATCAGCAAAACAATTTTGGGCATTGAGTGTAACTACACACAATATCAGCTGATTCAACATCTGATGAAAAGCTATCCGATAGAAACAATAGATAGCGATTTTGGGTTGGTAGTTGCATTGATTATTAAAATGCCTTCAGAGAGAGTCAATGAATTTGTACAAGCGGTTGTTGATATGACGGCTGCCACTGCTGAGATTACGGTCTTGTCAGCAGATTAACGCAAACAGGGTGATGAATGCCACCACCCTGTTGAACCTTTGTTTGATGATTCGTTTCTTTAATTATTGATAATCGGTATCAAGGTAGACTCACCACGAACCGCCACTAAAGCTGTTTGAACCCACCCATAACCGACAGAGGTATTGATTTGAATCCATTGGTAATCGCTGGTACGCGCAACAATGGGTGCTTCAACAGGACCGACCACTGTTCCAATTACCCCAAAGTTTGTCCCTGGCGCGGCATAAAGCGTAATGTTTGAGCTAATCGCAGCGACGGGTGTAGCGAGTTCACCATAGGCATTCTCAATAATCGGCACAGTATCCGGGTTGCCACGGAAGATGACATATTCGCTATTGACCCACCCTTGACCGAAAGCACCGCGAACATAATACCACACACGATCTCCAGCAATCCCTATGATGTCGAGTTCTGTTCCCCCGTTTAGAGTAGCAACAATGGTATATTGCGCACCAGGGCCGGAACGAGCATTCAGATAGCTGATGTTGACCAACAGGTAGTTACGGGTTAAAGAAGCGATTGTTGCTGATTCTCCACCCCCCTGCCCTAAAGTAGCCAAACTATTGCTAGAGCCACTCGTAGCAGGTGCTTGAGCAGCGGTGGTCGTCGTTGTCGTAACTACAGGCGCACCTGAAATCTCAAGGGGTGTGTTATCGGTGGTCGTTCCAGTACGTTGGACAAGCCCTGCGACCTGAGCCGTACCAGTGCGTCCATCTCCAAATAGCAGGGTAGCAATTGAGCCTTGTACGTTTATCAAATAGGCTTCTGTGCCTTGTCCTAGCATTTGTTTCGTATTGTTGGGGAGCGTTAACTCAAGAGCACTATGCGCCACAATCATCACGGAATAGTTTGTTGTCCTGCCTAAGCGTAGCCCAACCTTGCTAGTTTCTACCCAACCCACGCCGAAATTGGGAACTTCTATTTTATAGAATTCCAACCCACCCGCACGAACAGACCCTAACAATGTATAGTCAGTGTATTCATCCCATACGGTAGTAATATTGGCGGAATTGATGCTTGCACTAGCGAGCAGATTCAGCCCAACGCCTCTTGGATAAACTCGAAATATCGGTAGGCTTGAGGGAGAAGCAACGCTAGTTGTCGTTGTTGAAGATGTTGTAGTGGTTGTAGTGGTTGTGGGAGAAGACGTAACCACTTGTACATTAGGATTTACTAGAGCAATTGTAGAAGTAACATCTATTGATGGCACATTAATCAAAGGAACATTGCTGAAATCCCCACGAGGAATTGCAAACTCAATATTGAGCCAACCAACCCCTACTGATGTCGATACTTGATACCAAACATTATCTTTCGCAATTCCCAATACCGGAAGCTCACTCCCACCAACCACCGTTGTAAGAACAGGATAATCATAGCTAGGTCCGGTGCGAATGTTTAAGAAGCTAGTGTTGACCACTAGCAACGGTGTAGAGAACGACTGAGCGGAAGCGATATTGATAAATGCACCAAACATAGATAGTGCAAATAAAATCAACAAAAGTGCTGACTTGTGAAGTCTCATTGAAAATTACTCCAATCCATAAGAGCGTTATATCCAAGCATGTATGTAGCAAGTATAAACATAAAAAGCAATTTTCACAATTTACGTTACCACCTTATTTTCATGAATAACCGTTGCAAGGTGTGATTCCACACCCTATGATTTCGATAACTTTTTCTCATTCAGTTGGAAGAAAACGCATTGAGTCAGTTTAACCATTTACCCTTTGAAAACCCTAACTTAACTGATCTGGTTACTCATCTTCATGATTACCTTACACGATTTGGATACCAACACATCCAAGTACCTGCCATTGGAGAAGCAAGTACGTTTCTACAAAAAGCAGGGGATCAAATCAGCTCTAACTTATTTTTATTTGAGCGTTTTGGAAAAGAACTCGCCTTACGTCCAGAGTTCACCGCACTAGCCGTAAAACGGTATATACAGGGATTATCTGAGGGAGGGGTATTGCCTGTAGTGCGTTGGCAAATGTATGGCTCGGTTTTCTTGGATAGATCGTTTAACTTCCAAAATTATCAACACATGAGTTTGGGGGCAGAACTCATTGGTATGAGTGGCATTCTTGCGGATGCTGAGATTCTTGTGTGCG
>JBMOEO010000179.1:0-2981 GCA_049318945.1 Phototrophicaceae bacterium
GCCTGCCGACTGAAAAGTTTTGATGGCATCGTTCACGTGGGGGGTATTGAGCAGGGCACACAGATAATGCGCTTCTTGGGCAGAAGTCGCCTCATAGCAATAGGTCTTATGATCCACGATGAAGCCTTGCGTCTTGCGCCCATGCACCTCTAATTTCAGATGTTCAGTGTCAATCACACAGGCGGCAATGTTCGTTCCGCTGGCATTGTAGATCACCTTGTATGGGGCAAGCGGATTTTGACGGGTGAGGGTATTTTGATAGTTAAAGCGTTCAAAAAGTCCCATGTCAGATTGCTTCTTCAACCGTTCGCGCTGTTCAATCACCTTCTTAAAGAATCCCCATGTGTCCTGATGCCCTCGCTCTAAGAAGTCCGTTTCTTCCGTCAACAGGTGCAACGCCCCCCCTTCTACCACCACAGGCAACGCCACCATGTGGAATTTTTCCACCCCAAACGGGAAGAGGTGCTTGCTTAAGAGCGTGCTATACACGTAGGGATCATTGACCACCCCACGCACCGACACGCCTTTATAGGGGGCTTTGGCATCCTTATTCAATTCAGGATCGCTTATCACCGACGGGCTACTTGCGTAGCCTTCGGGCTTGACGAAGCACAGGTTGCGCGGAACGAGGGTTGCCCCTTGAAAGAATTGTCCGTGATAGTGGGGGCTACGAATGTCAGAATCCACAAAGTGGGTGAGGGTGGCGGTGGTGTGCAAGTGGGCGCGGGCGTGGGTGAGCTTCATCTCATGCGCGGGCAAGCTGGCAACATAGGCAAGCGTGGGGATCGCTTCGGTGTGGCGTTCGTGTTGTTGGATGAGGACGCACGAGGGGATATTGAACAAGGGGGAGACGCGCTCTAAATCCAAGATGCGCGTGAACCCGCGCGACTGAAACGGGCGATGTTGCTTGGCACCCGTGATGACGCTACGGGGCATGACAAACGCCAGCGTGCCACCTTCCTTCAAGTAGCGGTCATGTACCAACGTATAGAACAGGCTACTCATTTCCATCTGGGTGATGAGGTGCTGGCTCTTTTTGGGGAGTAGCGCGTAATGTTGATAGAGTTTGCGCACTTCCTTTTGAAACTGGGGGCTTTGCACATCCCGATAGGTGAGCCACGGGGGATTGCCCACCACCACATCAAACTTGCGCCTTGCCAAAACCAACGGGCGGGCTTGGTTCTTGAGGACATACGCCCAAATGCCGTTGCGGTCTTCTTGCTTCAGCTTGGTTAACAGCGCAAGGTTGGCGTTCCATGTGCGAAGCGTGGCAGGCGTGGGAGGGGTGGACATGCTCTCATTGATACGCCGATCAAAGATGCCTGCTTTGAGCGGTTGCCCCTTCGCCAATTCGGCGAACGCTTCCATGCTATCAATCAGCGTGGTCAGTTGGTCATCGCTTTGGGCTTGGTCAGGAATACGAAAGACTTCCCCTTCGGGGGTTTCAATGGTGATGTCTTGGGGCTTGTTCTTCTCGGCGGGACCTAACAAGGCGTTTGCCATGAAAACGGGGACGTTCACCAATTGCGTCCCCCATGTGTGCGATTGCGCACGCAACGCCTCCGCCAATGCCAAGACGTAATTCATGCGGGCGACGGTGACGGCGAGGGGGTGAATGTCTGTGCCGACGATGTTATCAATGGCAAAGCGTACCAACTCATCCGCCGAAAGCCCTTGTTGTGCCAAACGGCGAATCGCGCTGAACAAGAACGCCCCGCTCCCACAGGTGGGATCATACAAACTTTGTGGGTGTTGATAGTCGATGTCCTCTAAGGTGAGTTCCGCCAGCCAATCGGGAGTGTAAAACTCCCCCAAGTTGTGGCGCGTGGCAGGATCAACGAGGCTTTGATACAGTTGCTTGAGCAAGTCTTGGTCAATCTGTCGCAGGTCATACACGGTCAAGCCGTTTGCCAAGTGATAGAAGGTGGAAAGGGCGGAGTCTTGAATATCATCAATTAAAATCCAGCTGAAGAAATCGTTCTCCCCGATATTCTTGACCCCGAACTGACCGAACGCCTTCCCGTTGATGATGTCGGGGATGTCTTGGAGTTGGGGCAATTGTTGCTTGAGCGTGGCATAGCCAATCAAACGGGCGAACTGACACAAGTAGGTATGGCGGATGAATAGGTTATCGTCCCCCACGTCCGTTCCATACACCCGACTAAGCAGGTTGCCCCATTGCTTGCGCCAGACTTCGATCTTGGGCAGATCCGCCACTTGTTGCAACAGGCGTTTTAGTTCTGCTTCCACCTTACGGAAGATGGGGCTGCTTGAACCGAAGCGTTCAACCACATCTTGGGCGGTGGGCTTGGTTTGGGTTTGGCTAAACAGGTACGCATCCAGCTTGGTGAACGCCACATCATGGGCAAGGGTGGACAAGTCGAAGCGGTCAAGGGGGACGTGGCTGTCCGCTTCCCACACTTCAAAGTGTAGCCCGTCGGTCATGAAGCCGATGCAATTGGTTTTGTGGTGATCTTGCTTGAGTTGTTGCAGGTAGCGTTTAAGTTGTAGACGGGGCGCGTTGTCATAGAATTTTCTGCGCTTGAACTCAAACGCCAAATCACCGAGTAAGAAGTCAATGCGCCCGTGCCGTTGAATATCGACAAAGCGGATGCTCTGCTCAAAGGCGACTTCTTTGGATTCCACACCGAACGCCTCTTGTAAGAAGGTTGAGAAGGTGGCGGTGAGTTTCAGTTCCGAATCATCTTGTATCCAAGCCGTGGTGATGTCTTGGACATAGGTTTCAAAGCGTTCTTTAGACCACACGATAGGGATTCCTTTGTTTGATGACACGGAGTTGATGGCTCTTATTATAAAAGAAAGTCCGCTATCCAACAAGCAATGTGTGCGCCCCCGTTGCCCCCCCATCCCCCTGCCCCTGCGCGTAAGCCCCCTTCCCCCTGCCCCTTCCCCCACTTCGTGGGAGAAGGGGTGAAAAGATGCGTCGCGGTGTGCGTGAAAGTCCCCTCTCTCACAAGCAA
>JBMOEO010000180.1:0-2890 GCA_049318945.1 Phototrophicaceae bacterium
TCTTCCAACCGATGGGGGCACTCCTGCAAACTTCTTTCCCGATTGCCATCTGTTTAGCATGAGCACTAAACTTACTACGATCGCTGATAAGCTCATCCAAATCATGGCGATGGTTCTTCAGGGTAAGGCGCACCGCCTCCAGATCACGCGGTAGCATAATGACCGCTTCTGGATCGTCCATGTTGCCTTCCATTTCTTTTAACAGTTCGATACGGTTGGCAACATAGATCGCTTTACGTTCGGGTGGGATTGCACGCATGACTACTTCTGGAATATGGCTAGTTTTTCCTAGTCCAGTTCCGCCCCCAACAAGTTTCAAACCGCTCGCATGATTAGCGATGGCACGCGCATAGTAATCAAAATAGCCAGCCATGGTATACCAACCCTTTCTACATCAGGTCATTGATAAAACAAGCGTTAAGTCGGGATGCCCAATCTATTTTGATTGTCCGCTTTATTATCAGTATAACAAAGAATTCTATTTACTAGATACATATTTGATGATCTGTTATAGAATCGTTTGGATACTATTTTTGCGATTTTACTGTTGCTCCAAACCTGTAGGGGGGGAAGATGTCTCTCAATATTGACCATCTAAGAATGCGTTCTGCTCAAGATATTCATGAAGCCTTTCGTTTGTTGGGTTATCCCAGCTATGAACCGCAAGCCTTTGAAGGAGCAGCCCTCGATGAGTTTGAGCTAGACCCCAGCGATAGAGCAAACGTCAACCGCGCGTATGTGGTTGCCAGTCTTGGCAATCACACCGTCTATCTGTTTGAGGTCAACAGTCTCAACCAAGTTCACCTGCGTAGCCTCGCTTGGAATGTTTTACAACGCGGTACAGGCTTGTTAATCGTCACCCGTGACTATCGTGAAATCCGCTTCGTTGATCCTCGTTTGGTGGGCAAGTTCAACAAGAGCAACGTCCGCGTGAACAAACTAAACTTGTTGGTGACGGATCCTACCCGTCATGATGTTGACACGCTCAATAGCATTCATGCCCACCGCCGCACTGCTCAACAAGTTTATGATGCCCAAGCCCAAGCGTTCAACATCACCAGCATCACCAAGAAGTTCTATGAAGAATACCGCCGTCATTATGAACGCGCCCGTGCGGTCATTCGCCAATACAACAAAGGCATCCGCGAATTTCAAAACACGGATGAAACGGACAAACTCCACGCCTTTACCCAACGCCTGTTGGGGCGGTTGATGTTCTTATACTTTTTGCAACGCAAGGGTTGGCTGGGGGGCAAGTACAAATTCCTAACCGAACAGTACACTGCCATCCAACGCGCCCACGATGGCGAAACCACCGCCGATGCTGAAACCTTCTACTACTATACCGAAGTGTTAGAGCCACTCTTCTATGAAACCCTCAACACCAAACGGCTAGACAACCTCACGCGCTGGCAAGGCTTACGCATCCCCTACTTGAACGGTGGTTTGTTTGACCGCGAGCGCGACCCACAAGGCATCATCATCTTGCCCGATAGCCTCTTTGATCCCAACAGCCCCGAAGGCGTGTTGGCTTTCTTCAACCGTTATAACTTCACCATTGCGGATGATACCCCCCTTGAGCAGGATGTCGCCGTTGATCCTGAAATGCTGGGCAAGGTGTTTGAAAATATGCTAGAAGAGCGTGACCGTGGGCAAAGCGGGAGCTTCTATACCCCACGCACCATCGTTAGCTATATGTGTCAAGAAGCACTGGTGGGTTACTTAGAAGAGTCCGCCCACGTTCCACGAGAGATCACCCGCGCCCAGTTTGATCCTGATAACACCGCCCGTTTTGAGCGTGAACAACTCCCTGCCATCACTGCGGCATTAGACACCCTCACCGTGCTTGATCCGGCGGTGGGCAGTGGCTCATTCTTGATTGGGATGATGAACGAGATCATTCGGCTACGCAAGGCGTGTCATGTTGTACAAGCCCCCTCCGAAGCAATCAAGCCAGAAACCGTTGCCCAATGGAAAGCCTCCATCATCCGCGACACCTTGTATGGGGTGGATATTAAACCCGAAGCCATCGAGATTGCCCAGTTGCGTTTGTGGCTGGCGTTGGTGGTGGAACAAACCCTAGAGCAGGCGCACCCCCTCCCCAATCTGGACTATAAACTCATGGCGGGCAACAGCCTCATTGAAACCATCGACGGCGAGCCGATCTTGACCGAGAACGCCCGTGCCATGATTGGCAAGCATGCCAAGCCCGAACAGCTTACGCTCATCGGGGGAGCAACCGATAACGAGCGGTTTAAGCTGGACGAACTACGCCAGCGATTTTTCACCGCCACGCCCGCCGAACGCACCCACCTACGCGCCGACATTGAAGCCCAAGAGCGTCGCATTGTTGCCACGAGCCTACGTGAACGCGCCGACATTCGAGAGAAAAACATTGCCCAGCTTGCTAGGCGGTCAGCCCAAATGAAGGGCATCTTGAGTAAAGCCGAGCAGAACAAGATGAATGCCGCCGTCACCGCGCTTGACCATTTAACCGCCTTGCAAGACGAGATGAACAAACCCACCTATACCCCACCCTTCTTCATCTATCGCCTCAAGTTTAGCGAGGTGTTTGAGCGCAAAGGGGGCTTTGATATTGTGGTTGTCAATCCGCCTTATGTGCGTGGCGAAAAGATCGGCGCACAAAAAGAGGAATTGAAAGCCAGTGTCCTCTATCAAGACGTTTACAACGGTAGCGCAGACCTATACGTCTACTTCTACAAACGCGCGTATGAAGTCTTGAAGCCACGTGGGCAACTCGCTTTCATCACCACCAACAAATTCATCAAGGCGCGTTATGGAGCAGGCTTAAAGAAGTTTCTGGTTAACAACATGACGCTACATGAATTGATTGACTTTGGTGACTTGCCAATCTTCAAAGAAGCGATTG
>JBMOEO010000181.1:0-2866 GCA_049318945.1 Phototrophicaceae bacterium
TCTCCTGCAAGCAACGCGCCGCGGGGGAGGGGTTTGGGGGTGGGGGAACGGGGGCGCGTCCTCAAGTAACACTTACATAGGCTAAAGCATTCTTTCATCCTGTTTTCACCATAATGGACTATATTGGTTATAATCAAAACAAGTCCAATTCGGTTAAGTTGACGGTATGATCTAAGCCCATGAACGATGTCCCAATGTCTGCTCCAAGCCAGTTAACTATTGAGTTAGAGAAAGATAGCCAAGAACCCATCTACCGCCAATTAATTCGCATCATCCGTGAGCAGATTGATAGCGGTGATTTAGAGAATGGGGCACGCTTGCCCGCCAGCCGTGACCTCGCCATACAACTGGCGATCAGCCGTATCAGCGTGGTCAATGCCTATGCCGAGCTACGCGCCGAAGGCTACTTGAGTACCCACACCGGGCGCGGAACGTTTGTCGCCACGTCCAGCCATTTCCCCTCGCGCCCTTATGCCCAACACGGCGCAGAACCCACCCATGACCTGCACGCCTTCCGTGACTTGATGCGCCTTGCCTACAAGCCCAACGTGATTAACTTCAGTCATGGCACGCCTCCCGGTGATTTCTACCCCGTGCAACAATTGCACAGCGTGATTAATCGCGTGATTGAGCGTGATGGCGCGTCCGCGTTGGGCTATGAACCGCCCGAAGGCTATGCCCCGTTGCGTGCGTCTGTGCGCGATTACGTCAATAGCTGGGGGATTCGCTGTTTGCCCTCCCAAGTATTGGTGACGGGGGGGACGCAACAAGGCTTGAACTTGGCGGTGCGTGCCATCCTGTCCCCCGGCGACACGCTTGTCACCTCCAACCCCACTTACTTGGGCATGCGCGATATTGCCTTTTCGTGTGGCGTGCGCCTGCATGGGGTGGAGATGGACGATGATGGCATCTCGTTGGTGGCACTAGAGGAATACGCCAGCACGCATGATGTGAAGCTGGTGTACGTCATGCCTTCGTTCCACAACCCCACCGGCTTGGTGATGCCCTTGCATCGTCGCCGACAGTTGTTACAGCTGGCAGAACAATATGACTTCACCATCTTAGAGGATGGGGTCTATCAGGAGTTTCAATTTGAGGGAGAAAGTGTCCCTCCCCTCAAAGCGTTGGATGAACACGACCGCGTAATCTTTGTGAGTGGGTTCACCAAGAGCATGGTGCCCGGCTTGCGCATCGGCTACATGATTAGCACGCATGAGCATTATGAGAATATCGCCCGCATCAAAGCTGCCGCTGATATTTCTTCGCCCGGCTTGAACCAACGCGCCATGCACCTGATGTTGAAGCATGGCATTGCCGCGCAACAATTGGACTTGAACCTGCAGAAATTGCGTCGCCGTCGGGATATGGCATTGCGTGCAGCAGAAGCCTATCTTCCCGAAGGAAGCACATGGAGCAAGCCGATTGGGGGATTGTATCTGTGGGTGGAATTGCCTCATCACGGACCCACCGCGGCAGAACTATACATCACTGCCATACAGAACGGGGTGGCGTTTGCCATTGGGAATGTGTTCTACACCAACGATGGGGGCACGTACCAAGTGCGCTTGAACTATGCCCTCCAAGATGAAGCCTCCATCCCAGAGGGCATCGCACGCTTGGGGCGGGCATGGCAACTTGCTTACCAAGCCGACCCACAAGGAGCGCATTCTCCCATTCTATGAGGCTTCCGTAGCAATTACGCAAGCCTCATCACGGGGTAGATTAATTATCGAGCGAGCCAGCCAAAGCGATCATATCATCGCGGAAAGTTGCTGGCACGGGAGAGAAGGCGAAAGCGTAAATGTAGCCGTAGCCTCCGTTGGTGTAGGGGACAATTGCCACGACCCCGTTGATGGGGCGGTCAACGGACTTCCCGATGAAGTCCATCACGCTGATGGTGCGCCCGTTGACGGTGACATCTTGGTAGTTGGCTTTGTTATAGCTGAAGCCCCAAGTTGAAGCCGCGCTTGCGCCGTAGGTGTCCTTGTAGAAATCCATGCCCATGTCCATCGTGCCGAACAAACTTTGCGTTTCATACACTTGAACAAACCCACCAAAATTCGGTAAGGAGAACATGGTCAAGATGTCGGTTTCGCTGTCCAGCGTTAGGTAGTTGGGGGCTTGGAAGGTGACACCGTTGGGGAAGTCATAGGTGGTGGAGTTCACATTGGAGCTGGCATTGGCATCAGCGGCAGCCCCACCTGCTAGAGGAACAAGCGTGATGCTCCGTCCCCATTCGCCCCATTCTTGGGAGGTGATCCCGTTTTGGGTGCTGGCAGGGTAGATGGATTGTCCAGCGGTGACGATCAGCAAGAAGGAGCCACCGTTCGCTTGGGTGATTGCGCCACTGTGTTGAGCAGCACTACAAATGTTGGAATCATCGGTATAAACCGCCGTCCCCCAAATGGCTCCTGCCCCGCAACCTGCTGGACATGTGCCGTTCACCGTTGCGCCCACCGTGCCTTGAACATCCTGACCGGTGCTGTTACAGGTGAAGTTGGTGAAGTTGGCTGCCCCACTGCCATTGTTGCTATTGTTGTTCACTTCGGGGGCGGGTCCTACGGCGAGAACTTCCACTTGACCGCCTGTTTCGCCAAACTTGCTCACGCGGACGGTGACAGTGCCGTTAATGGGGAGTTGCTCTAACGCGGAATCAAACGCGCCCAAGCCCCCGATGGTGGTGCCGTGATCGTCATTGTAGCCGAGTGATAGCCCTGTGCTGTCCAAAACTTCTAGGGTGGTATCCACGCCGTCCAAGCCCTTCGCGGTGATGCTCACGTCTCCGTTTGCGGTGAGCGACAAGTCAACCGTTGTGCCGATGCCATTGGGCAACGTAACCACGCTTGGCGTGCCCACCGTGAGGGTG
>JBMOEO010000182.1:0-2751 GCA_049318945.1 Phototrophicaceae bacterium
GCAAGCTGACGCGCGAGGGGGCAACCTGACTCCGTTGGTGTCACGCTGAGGGCATGGTTTGTCGGCAAGCGCGGTGCATCCTAGCGTCATGACCGCTGTGGCATGTCGTCAAGTTGGCGACACATCCCCCCGTGCGGACACCGCTCCCCAGCGTTCCAACGGGCTTCAGCGTGTGCCCAACCGCGTTCGGGCGGTCAGTGCGGACAACGGTCGCACCCGTCCGAACGCGCTCTCGCGCAACGCGCGAACCACGGCGTTTAGCCGTGCTAACATCCAATTGCCATCCGAGAAACCTCCGCTAACGAATCTCATTCGGGGCAATTGGATGTTGTGTGTCGTGCCTCAACGGCACGACATGCACGCCCAGCGTGCCTATGGCTTTGTTTTGCTGTGACATAACTGAGGGGGGTATTGTTTTTCACTGGGATGAATCTTACTAAGTAAAGTGGGCATGGTGGTTTCAAAGGCATCAAAAGGGTAAAATGAGCAATAAATCTGACTAAAGCGTTTCGGTCTGATGTGAACCATTCTTCTAGCAAATAAGATGAATTAAACGAGGGGATTAAAATGTCTACGTGGACAGAGTATGTTTTTCTCATGGGATTGGTGTGCCTTGTGTTACATGAGTTAGATGCCATTCAACAGAAAGAGTGGCGATTCTTCTTCAGATCATTCCTAGCCGACCAAACCAGTTATCGCCTCTTCGTTTTCCTCCACTTCCCCCTACTCCTGTGGATTCTCTGGGCTTTGGATTCAACACAATTTCAAATCGGGATGAGTCTGTTTCTGGTTATTCATGCAGGACTACACTGGGTTTTGCGCAATCATCCATTGATCCAGTTTGAGAATAGCTTCTCGCGCGTTTGGATTTACGGTGGGGCAACCTTCGGCTTGATACATCTAATTTTGCTACTGTCTCGTTAGTCCATTACCTGAAAAAACCATGATGCGAGTTCCCCTACCTGATCCCCTATACCGCCCCGACTGGATCGGATTTGTCCCCTGCGGTCTCGATGATTAGGAAACGCTAGGTGTGTGTGCGTTGCTTGATTCCATACATCCGACACGCGATCTACTACGTTACCGATTGTTGCAGGCGGGCGCGGAAAAAAAAGAAAGCCACCCGAAGGTGGCAATTTGTGCAGATTAGGCAGGTTTCTGGAAGTGGACGGTGTGCTTGCCCATGAGTGCTTTGATCTCGGCGATCAGGTCGTGGTTGCGGGAGGGCTTCCAATGACGCGCCAAGACCCCGATCAGGTAGGGGTTGGTGGTGACGATGGTGACGGTGAGACCCTCGCGCTTGAGCGCGGTCAACGCTTGACGGATGGCTTCCAACATCGCTTGATTCTGGGTTGCTCCCACTAGCTCACCGTTCAGAACTTTGTGAGCGTTGGGACGTGGGTCGGGTTGGTGAAGGTCGGTGAGCAGTTGCAGGTCGGATGACCAATGCCCGATGCGGTCGGTAGCGGTTGAGCCGGTAGCGGATCCTTTGATGGTGACGAGAACGTGTGACATGGTAGGGGGGACTTTCTGCCCACAGCGAGGGCATGCTAAGAAACAAATCGCCCGCTGGTGCGCGTCTAGCGCACGATTCCCTACGTTACCGATGGTTGCACGCTCGAAAAAAAAGAACCTCTGCACAAGGCAGAGGCATTGGGTATTCACTAGAACACGATCCCACCCATATCTTCTTCGGTGGGGGGCAACTCCACATCACGGCGACGGTTGCCACCAAAGTCCACCCGACGCGCACTCACTTCTAACCCTGTGCGCAATTCGCCTGCTTCGCTCTGCCACGCGCTTGCCTTCAAGCTCTCGGCGGTGATGGTTACGCGATCCCCCTTCTTGACGTACTTGGAAACGATCTCGGCGTAGTTGCGCCATACACTGACGCGAATCCAAGTGGGGGCAATCTCTTCGCCTTGTGCGTTCTTGCCATTGTTAATCGCCACGCTGAACGATGCCACCTTCACGCTTTGACCGCGCACCATCACCTCGCGCATTGCCACTTCTCCACCAACGTTTCCTACAAACATCATGCTTAACATGGTCTTCACACCTTCTGCCTCTTTGGGCGATAGTTGGGCAATTGCCCTGATTCATTCGCCCTCCCCTGCCCGTTAGGGCAGGCACATCCCCCTCCGTGAACGAATGAGGCACAGCTTGATGCGAATCCCTACCTTACCGATTCATGTAAAACGTTGGTGCAAAAAGGGTAAATGTGCGCTATACTCACAGGCATAGACGCTCTAAATGAATACATGGGATAGGCGGAGAGATGACCCATATTTTTATCTCGTATGCACGGGTAGATGGCGCGGATTACAGTTTGCGCCTGTACAATCAGTTGAAGGCGGAGGGGATAGCAGTATGGCGTGACCAGCATATTAACCCCGAAGTAGATTTTTCCGCAGAAATTGAAGAGGCGATTGAACAGTCCAGCCATGTCGCAGTCATCATCACGCCTGATGTCAAACGCCGTGATAGCTTCGTGCGCCTAGAAATTGGTTACGCGCTCATCCTCAACAAGCCGATCATTCCGTTGGTCTTTGCGGGGGGGCATCGTCCGATCCAGATTATCAACCACACCTACATTAACTTTGCCGATTGGGTAACAGGCTATGCCCAACTGCTCCAACGCATCAAGAACCCCGCGGTTGAACAGGTTGATCCCACCACCCAGCGCGAGTTTGAATTGGCGTACTTGCAGGAGATTGGGCAACGCTACGCTCGCTGGGGCGATCTCTATAC
>JBMOEO010000183.1:0-2651 GCA_049318945.1 Phototrophicaceae bacterium
AACGCGCGTCGTTGATGAGCAAGGGGTTAGCATCCCCATCCCACTTGATTGAATAGGGGGGATTGCTCACGATTGCCTCAAACGGCTCGGCTTCTAAATGAACATCCGCCGGGTCGGTTAGGGTATCACCGTGTGCAATGCGGAATTTTTCATAGGGGATGTCATGCAGAAACATATTGATACGACAAAGATTATAAGTGGTGATGTTGATTTCTTGCCCAAAGAACCCCTCGCTCACGTTCTCTATACCAAGAATCTTGGCGAATTTGAGCAAGAGCGACCCACTACCACAAGCAGGATCATAGACTTTATTAACCTTTGTTTTGCCAATCAAGGTGAGACGTGTGAGCAGTTCCGACACTTCTTGAGGGGTGTAATATTCGCCCCCACTTTTGCCGGCACTGCTGGCGTACATGCTCATCAAAAACTCATAGGCATCAATCGAATTGTCATGATAGCCTCCCTGACCGAGTTTCATGTTGGCAACACCGTTCATTAGTTTCACCAATCGGTCTTTACGTTGGGCGTGTCCATTGCCGAGTTTGGCGGAGTTCACATCCATATCAGCAAACAATCCCTTGAAACTCGCTTCGGATTCCCCTACGGCGGAGCGTTCAATACTTTTGAAGATGCGATCAAGTGTGACGTTTAAGTCATCATCACGCTGGGCATTAGCAAGTACATTCTGAAACAGTTGGGAAGGCAGGATGAAGAAGCCTTTGGTGTTTACCATTTCGTCGCGGGCGGACTCAGCTTCATTGTCAGCTAGTTGGGCATAGTCGAAAGATTGCGCCCCGCCCGCCCGCTCAATTCTGTTGATGTAGTTGGATAGGTTTTCAGAGATATAGCGATAGAACAACATCCCCAGCACATACTGCTTGAAGTCCCACCCATCCACCGATCCGCGCAGGTCATTGGCAATATTCCATATTGTGCGATGTAGTTCAGCCCGTTCTTGTTCTTTGCGTGTGTCAACCATGATTCATTCACTCCCATTGTGTGCCGTTCATCCAGTAGATCACTCATGACAATAACCATAGATTCCAAATGAAAGCGTTTTATCTTATTTAATATTTCGTGCATTGTACTTTATTGAAGATGTTTTTTAGTACACCTATTTTTAGAGTACGCCAGTAGAACGGTGATAGAGCAAAGTCTATCAGGCAAGGATGGAAGCGGAGGGGTTGCCCATCCCATACTAACCGCATCGGATTTGATTAAGAAAGGTGAGCATGACGGATGGGCAAACCCATTAAGTGGATCGGGAAAGGCGTAGGGGTGCTGGTGCTGGGCATGAGCGCAACCCCTGTTTGGGCACAATCAGGGGTGAGTGGCTTGGGCGACACCGCCACCAGCTTCTTCACCGAGTTACAATCGGTCTTGCAGGGCATCGCCCTCGCAGCCGCTGCCGTTTCGTTCTTGACGCTGGGGTTGATCTACGTCTTATCGACCTGGCCCCCCGTCGCCCAGTACAAGGCACAACATCCCGACCTGATGCAGAATGTCATCATCGGGTTGGTGATGATCCTGTTCGTGTCGGGAGGCGCGTTGGCAGGGTTGATCGCGTTCTAAGCATGGCAGCACGCTTGAAGTCGTCGGTGTTGCGACGTGAAGAACGCGGGTTTGGGAGCGTGAGCATGGGGAGGTTGTTGGTGTCGGGGATGAGCAGTGGAGCGGTATTTCTGTTAGCAAGCCTGCTCAAGTGGCGCATGTTGATGATTCCGCTTTCCGTGCTGGTGTTGGTGGCGGGATTGATCCTGACCAACCCCCGCCACGGCATCCCACTCTACCTCTACCTGTGGGTGACAACTCACACCCGCTTCTTACTCGCCAGTACCCATCACCCTGCTGGATGGCAAGCACAGGTGGTAGCAGGGATGGGGTGGAAGGCAGATCACCTGACCCTCGACGCGGACACCTCCGTTGTCACCCTATCCGCTGACGGGATGGATACCTCCCTCGATGCGTGGGAAATCCTCCCCGACTCCACCCTCACACAAGGCTTTGAAGTCGTCACCGACACGTTCTATCTGGAGGCTTGAGATGTTCAACACCAAATCAAACGAACGACGCGCCGTCCCCATCGAGCTAGAACCCTTCGACATTAGCTTGTATGCTACCGAATCGGGCTTGCGTGACTTGCAGAACCGCTTCTCGATGTACCTGCGCGGGGTGACGGGATCGTTACGCTTCCTCGCCCTGCAAACCCCTGCCAACCTGTCCGCACGGATTCACTATGTGGGGGGGAAGGCACAAACTGCCTCAAGCGGGGAAGGGCGCACCATGCTGCATGAGTACCGTCGCTTCTATGAGATGCTCCAAACCCGCGCTGCCTACCAGCGCAGTCAATGCGCGTTGGTGCTGTGGGCGGAGGCGAACGAGAACCCTGCCACCCTAGCGCGGATCGCTGGGGGCGCGTTGGAAGTCCACGCGCTGGCGATGGACTCCTTGCCCCCTGTCCTGAACGGAAGCTACGCTTTGAGTGCCCCCGATGCCAGTTGCAAGTATTGGCACTTGCAACCCGTCGGTCGTCCGGGCGGACGCGACTACGCTTGCCTGCTGACTAGCTACGACTTCGCCCCCAATGACTGGAACTTCTTCCAACCGATGGGGGCACTCCTGCAAACTTCTTTCCCGATTGCCATCTGTTT
>JBMOEO010000184.1:0-2562 GCA_049318945.1 Phototrophicaceae bacterium
CGCTATCGCTTTGAAAACGAATATGAACGCCTCTACCATACCGATACGCTGGGCTTAGGTACAACGATCTGGTCGCCGTTGGCAAGTGGCTTGTTGACGGGTAAGTACAATCAAGGAATCCCTGATGAGAGCCGTGTCAACCTAGCCGGCTACGAATGGCTCAAGGAAATTTTCATGAGTACGGAAGGGCAGGCACGCCTAGAGAAGGTCAAGCAGTTGGCAGAGGTTGCCCAAGAATTGGGAACAACCATGCCCAAGCTGGCATTGGCGTGGTGTATCAAGAACCCGAACGTCAGCACCGTGATTACAGGCGCGTCCAAAGTTTCGCAAGTGGAAGAAAACTTCAGCGCGTTGGATGTTGTCCCGTTGTTGACCGATGAAGTCATGGAGAAGATTGAGGGCATCCTCAACAACAAACACAGCAAACTCATCGGTGCTTCTTAAACATACGCTCAAGTGAGTGAGTCCCCACTGGGTGGGGTTGGGCGGTTTGCCACGCGCAAACTTCCCAGCCCATACACCAGCAGGATGAACATGAACGGGAGCAAGATGGCACGTTCGCGCCCCACTAGGGCGGCGTTCTTCGCTATGAGCGTGCCAGCGGTGTAGTATCCACCAATCAGAAAAATCCACCCGAACACGCGCCAACGGTGATGTCGTGCCAGCTGTACCAATCCCAGCAGTGCCCCCAGCAAGACGCACACATTCCAGCCCACCAGCAACCATGCCCACACAGTAGCCGAGTCCCCACGCATGAAGGGCGGGTCTATGCCAAACATACGCACGAAGCCCACCCCCAACGTTGCCACGTAATACGTGGGATGAGCGCGGAATACCTCAAACGACACCGCGTATAAGGCATCTTCGACTTCGGGCAGAGCAGCATGATAACCCCAGCGCGTATCGAGTGTTGCCTGTGCAGGATCAAAACCGAGCTTGCTTTCTACGCGCTGGGTGAGCCTCAAGTAAACCACATCCATAGGTAGCCCCGTTGCCAAGCGTTCAATGGAGGCAGCGCGATAGAACAGCATGGTGAACGCTCCCACCGTTGAAACGGTTGGGTTGCCAAACACGCGCTGATTATGCCCCACCCACACGCCCAAGCCCATCACGCACACGGCAATGTACACCAAGACGGCTCGCCAGCGCGTGCGATAGGCAAGCAACATGAACGCGGACAGCCCCGTCCAAATCAAATAACTTTCAGGACGTGCCAAAACGGACAAGACCAAACAGCCTCCTGCCAGTATGCCCCAGCGCATGGGATGCTGGGTGAGGGGGTGCATAGCACGCAACAACCCAATCACCATCAGCAAGAGGAAGAGGTTTGCTAACGGGACAGGATCAAGCAATGCCGCGGCATACACAATAGCGGTATAGTCTAGGGCATATACCGCAGATGCACCCAACGCCACCCCTTCACCCAGCCCCAACAGACGCGCGATCACATAGACCAACGGGATCAACAGCGTGCCCACCAGCGCGTTAGCGATCAACACAGTGGGAGTGTGATTGCCCAATAGCGCAATCCATAACGGGAACAGAGGGGGGCGCACCAAGAATAAACTATTGGAGAGGTCGCGCTCTTGGACGATATGGCGTGCGCCCTCGCTGTAGAGGATGTAGTCACCCATGTCTGCTTGCGTGAGGTGGGTGAAGGCATAGCCCAATCTGAACGACATCCCGATGAACAGGATGATGAGTAACCAGTTACGTGATTGCATGGTGTGTTAGGTCTCTACAGGAGGGGGAGTATCAGCGAATCCGTGTTGTCCAATGAGGGGAACAAAGCGCACTTCCAAGAGGCTATCTATTGCCCAACGCGCACCCACACGGGTGATAAGCTCTAAACGTTGATTATTGCGCGTGCCAATGGGGACGACCATCCGCCCACCGTTGGGATTCATCTGTAAGCGTAGGGGTTCTGGCAAAGCTGGTGCCGCCGCCGTGACGATGATAACATCGAAGGGTGCCATATCAGACAAGCCTTGACTTCCATCCCCCACATGAATTTCCACGTTATCATAGCCCAACCGCTCTAGCACTTGTCCGGCTTTTCCTGCCAAGTCAGCAAATCGCTCAATGCTGATAACGCGCTTTGCCAGTTCACATAAAATCGCAGTTTGGTATCCGCTCCCCGTGCCAATCTCCAAGACGGATTCTGTGCCTTGAAGTGCCAGCCACTGGCTCATGGTTGCCACCACATACGGTTGCGAGATGGTTTGTCCGTTGCCAATCATCAGAGGGCGATCTGTGTAAGCAATGGGGCGCAGACTAGAGGGGACGAATAGATGGCGCGGTACACGCAACATCGCTTGCAAAACTCGTGTGTCGGTGATGTGCCGATCCACCAGTTGTTGCTTCACCATTGCCTCACGTTGCTTCTTGAAGTACAGCTTATCAAGCATGATCCGTCTTCCCGTCAAACCATCTGTGCTTCAATTATAAGGACAAGCCCCATTCTCTGCTGGCGATTTTGCGTGTAGTTTATCACGATTAAACGAATGGGGCATTATCCCCCGATTGCCTGTTCAATGTGCTGGGCAAGTTGCTGGCTACGGC
>JBMOEO010000185.1:0-2549 GCA_049318945.1 Phototrophicaceae bacterium
AGCAGGAGTCACGACAGGCTTAGACTGTTTGGGTGTTGCTTTCTTGACAGCAGGAGTCACGGCTGGCTTCGGTGATTGGGCTATCACGTTATTTACGACAGGGGGCACGACTGGTTTCGGCGGTTCAACTACCGTGTTATTCACGACAGGGGGCACGACTGGTTTCGGCAGTTCAACTACCGCGTTATTCACAGCAGGAATCACGGCTGGGTTCGGCGGTTGGGGTATCCCATTATCAGTGATTAGGACTTGTAAGTCTTCCGTATACACAAAGACATCACACGCACCAACAAAGGCTCGAGGCGTATTCTTGCGCCCGATAGCCATTACAAATAGCCCTTTGCTTCGGATGCGTGTCACCAGTGGTGTATAGTCGCTGTCACTGGAGACGATACATATACCATCCACCTGACCGCCACATATAAGATCCATAGCATCGACAGTCAGTGCCATATCGGTTGCGTTTTTCCCAGGAGTATAATTGAATTGCTGTGTTGGGTTCAGCGCATGAATATGTAGAATATCTTTCCAAGAATCGAGCTGTGCTTTACTCCAATCTCCATAGACTCGGCGAGTTTTTATCACTCCGTATTTTTGTACTTCGGTAAGTATTTGGGGCAAAAATTTTGCTTCAGCATTGTCTCCATCAATCATCAACATCAATTTTCTATTGGGTTGCATGCGTAAATCCTTAAGTTAAAAGTGTTAACACAACATAACACGAACTCTTTTCAAACTCAAGTAATGAGGCTTATTCTTGCACAGCGCATCTTGTAAAGACTTGTTACCATGTAGCAGGGTAGGGACTTGTAAAAGAATGGGCAAACTGGCGACAACGTAAAATTGAATAAAAACCCAATGTTCGTTATCATATCCACCGTTGCCAAATCCATCTAACTGATACCCAACCCAAAAGGATGCCCTCTATGACTGTCATGATCCCTGCTGAATTGGTTGCGATCCCACAAATTGAAGGGGTATACACGCGCCCACTCAAGCGTTTTGCAGATGAGCGGGGCGCATTCACGGAAACGTTTCGCTCGGAATGGTTTCCGATGGTTAGCTGGAACAAACTCCAGATGAATCGTTCCATCAGCAAGGGGGGGGTATTGCGCGGGTTACATTATCATTTTCACCAAGTGGATGTATGGTTGCTTCAAAGCGGTCAGATACGGGTGGGCTTGGCAGACTTGCGCCCAACCTCCCCAACCTATTTACACACCCACGCTTTTGATCTGCACGCCGAAGATTCGGTTGCCTTGTTCATCCCCATTGGCGTAGCACACGGTTTCTACAGTGTGAGCGCGGTAGAGTTGCTCTATGTGGTCAACAACTACTACGATGGCGCGGATGAAAAAGGCGTGGCATGGAACGATCCCACACTCATGGTGCCATGGGGGATAGATGCTCCCATCTTGTCTAACCGTGACCTACAAAACCGCCCCTTCGCGGACATCCCGATGGACGAGCGTCCACGCTGAAGCCCCTGCTTTTGCGGTATAATCCTCATTGAGTATCCGTTTTAGATTCATTGAGGTTTTACCATGCACAAACTACTCATCATCGTTGTCACCCTTGCAGGGTTCATTTTGTTTTCTCTGCAAGCCTTCGCCCAACAAACGGGGGAATGCCTTGCAGGAGATGCTAATCATGAATCTCCTCTCGCTTCACATAGAGTTATGGTCATCGCCAAGAGTGATGGCAGTTTCTTTGACCGCCAACAGGCACAAATCGCCTTAGAACAGGCTTCCGTTCCCGATGGGGTACTCACCGATGAAGGTGTGTTACGGATTTATTTTGTGAATGGTGTGGCGGGGCAACACGGTGTTTTCGTAATGGAACAACAAACTGACGGTAGCTTTTCCGTCTTGGATTGTATCAAAGTGGATGGGGTGTTTGAGGGGAACGCCGTTGACCCAGACATCACCCGTATGGATGATGGGCGTTATCGCTTGTTCTACTTCTTAGGAACGTTCGTGGGGAACGGACGCAAATTGGGACCGAACGATCCGCACCCCATTTATAGCGCGGTCAGTGACGATGGGATCAATTTCGAGTTAGAAGGGAAAGTATTTTCAACGACGGGTATCACTGATCCGACTGCAGTACAGTTTGCGGATGGGTCTTGGTTGTTGGCAATGGCTCGAGCAGGTCAAGAAATTGTCCTCGCCCATAGCCAAGATGGCATGACCTTCAGTGAACTTGCACCTGTAGCGGATGGGGGTATTCCAGAACTAACCTTGTTCGATGGAGAGACGGTTCGTCTATATGGGCGGAACATTTGGGAGTCGCACGATAAAGGACAAACATGGGAGCAGTTGCAAAATGTGGGCAACCTTAACCCTGATCCATCACTGGTGCGCCGTGCAGATGGTGGATGGATCGCTATCTACAAAGACTTCGATCCAAACAATATGCCTGTCCTACAACCCCCAGTCGGAGGCGGTACACCGCCTGCACCGGGTAAAGGGCAACAACCACCCCTCTTGCCCTCGCTCACGCCTGCTCCATCTAAGTAGCAGGCATCTCTCAAAGCGAGTATGACAGGT
>JBMOEO010000186.1:0-2499 GCA_049318945.1 Phototrophicaceae bacterium
GGCTATCTAGTGATGATTCAAGACCCACTTCACCCAGTTGGCAAAGTGCGCTACTTGTGCGTTGAACCGTCGGTGAGGCGTTTGGGAATGGCTACGCGCCTGTTACGGGTTAGCAAGCAATGGGCATTAAAGCATCACCTGACCATCCTGCATGCAGAAATCCCCCTAAAGAATGTGCCAGCAAGCCGCATGTTTCAAAAAGCAGGTTTTCATTTTTGCGGTTTTAACGATCAATACTCGCCAGAGAGCGACATCATCTTGTATTATCAGAACTCTTTGGTTTAGTGTGTAACGTGGATCCTACTACATGAATGACATTCTCTTGGCGGTTGTCTCGCTCATTAATCAAATTCTGACCGCAGCCATCGTCATTGTTTCATTCTCCTTCTTGCTCTACAACCTCACTCACGGACAAAACAACCGCATCACCCGTACCTCTAGCATTGTGTTGGCATGCGTCACCCTTGCCTATCTGGCGGATGTGTTGATCTCGCTTGAACCTGATTTAAGGGTGTATGAAAGCGCGTTACGCTTCCAATGGCTGGGGATTGCTATCTTGCCGGCTGCCCTAATGCACCTTGCCGATGCGCTCCTTGATACAACAGGGTTGCCCTCACGGGGGAGACGAAGAAGCGGCATTTATTTCTTGTATGGGGTGGGGTTGGTTTTTGTTGGATTGGCAACCTTCACTAACACGCTCGTTCATTTTGTCCGCAACCTCAACACAGTGAGTATGCTGGCGAGTTCCGCCTTTGGGATTTACATTGTCTACAGCCTTTCCACAACTTCGCTGGCATACTTCACAGTACAACGTGCCAAGCGTCGTTGCCTCACCCGTGACACACGCCGAAGGATGGCATACCTACAATATGCGATGCTCACCCCCATGCTGAGCGTCTTTCCGTTTTCTATCCTCATCAACATGTGGGCACCCGGCACCGAGCAAACCCTCCCTACTATTCTGCTGGTCAACTTAACCAATATCGTGGTCATCATGATGTTGGTATTCCTATCGTTTCCGCTTTCGTTCTTCGGTTCGGATACGTCCGAAAAGGTCATCAAGGCAAACTTGCTTGAGTTCTTTCTTCATGGTCCAGGCACTGGTTCAGTTGCCCTTGCCACGATTTTAATCTTCAATCCAGCCGTTCGGGTGCTGGGTTTAAGGGGAAATGAATTCATGCCGTTTGCTGTAGTGGGGATGATCTTGATGTGGGAATGGGGTATTTCCATCATCTTGCCTTACCTCAATCGCTGGCTAGTTTATGGGCGCAAACAAGATGAGGCACACCATCAGCTGTATTCCCTCAGCAATCGGTTGTTGCCCCGTCAAGAGTTGCTCAATCAACTGACTATTTTATTGCAATCCACTTGTGACTATACGCGCGTGAACACCGCCTTCATCGCCCAATATACGCATCAACCGCAACTCATTGGGACGGTGGGCACCAGCAAGCCTAAAACGGAATCCTTGTCAGAAGCGTTTGAATTGCTCCAGCACGACAACGGAGAAAATGCGGTGGTACGCTGGCAATCCTTCTGGATTTTGCCCTTGTATAGCCAGCATAACGGACACAGCATGGGAGAGGTTATGGGCATCATGGGCATTCAAGCCCGCGCCCAAACCGTTGATCTGACGTTGGATGAGCAAAGCGTGCTATCTCGTTTGAAGAAACGTGCCGAGCATACGCTTGATGATTTGAATCTACAATCACAGTTGCTAACCGCGCTGGAAGACATCCTCCCTCAAATGGGCACTCGTGCCCGAAGACCCACCGAAACTGAATTTTTACCCACGCGCCCCACGCCATCCTCCACCCCACCCGACACCCCTAATGAGGAATTTATCGAAGCGGTACGCGCCGCGCTCAAGCATTATTGGGGCGGGCATGGCTTGACCAAAAGCCTGCTCTTAGATCTGAAGATTGTACAGAAGCAATTGGAGATTGAACCCAATACAGCAACCGCATTGCGTAGCATTTTGCTGGAGGCGATTGAGCAACAAAAGCCAGAAGGTGAACCAAAATCAACCGATCCTGAATGGGTGATCTACAACATTCTTTCCCTCCGCTATATTCAAGGATTGAAGGTGAAAGATGTTGCCTATCGGTTAGCGATGAGCCAAGCAGATTTATATCGTAAACAGCGTGTTGCAATTGAATCTGTTGCTAGGGTACTGTTGCAAAGAGAACGCTTGCTTACGGTTGAGTAATCACTTTTATTCTCATGATTCGCTCATCTTTGGGTGGAATGCTTGAGCGCAGTGTGAGTATCTTGCCCCGTATTGATTTTCAAAAGCGATACGAATTGAATTTTGATTGTCACTACTTTATGCTCACACAGTAAGTATATCTTATTGTTAGGGCTTCCATCAGATGACCCATTCAAATTCTCAAATGATCTCATCAGCAGATGAGTATTGGTTTCATCCAACCCGATCCACCCCATCTTTGCTGGGAGCTGGCGATCCATCCATCAGGCAAGATCATCACGCCTACAAAA
>JBMOEO010000187.1:0-2478 GCA_049318945.1 Phototrophicaceae bacterium
ATCCTAAAAACTTGGTATAATGGCACGAGTGTTCGTCAAGTGTAAACAAAAACGTCAGAAGTTTTTCTGAATCGGCTTGCTAGGAATGTGTTGGATGAAAGCCAGTTTCACACGACAGGGCAACCCTAATCCGATCTTGTAAAGATGAGGTGAAATCATGAAAGTAGCAGTGATGTTGAGTGGGTTGGCAATGGGTGGAGCAGAGCGCAACATCGTGAACTTCTTACCCCATTTGCGCAACTATGGGGTGGATGTGACGTTGTTCTCCCTCAATACCCGACGCGATAGCCCGCTTGCCCAACAGTTTGAGGAGACGGGTCTTGAGCGCGTAGATTTTGATGCCAAGCGCATGACTGACCACGCCGCATGGAAGCGGTTTGTACGTGCCATCGGTGAGCGCAAGATTGAGTTGGTGCATGCTCAAGATCAAGACTCCATCATCTATGCGGGATTGGCTCATCGTCGCCATCAAATCCCCAACATCATGACGCGCCATGTCATGGTAGAACCGCAGGATACCCTCAAAGAAACCGCTCGCGCCCAGTTGTTGTTATTGACCGCTCGCTTTGAGTTTGACCATGTGATTACGGTTTCGGATGCGGTTCGGCATCAGTTTTCCCATCTTGCTAAAATCCCACTTGAACGCATCACGACGGTCTACAACGGATTAGACATGGAGAAATTCCGCTTGCCCATGAGCCAACGCGCAGAAGTACGCGCCCAACTTGGCTGGGGCATGGATGAGAAGATTGTGTTGATGGTGGCGGTGTTGCGTCGTGGCAAGGGGCATGAGGTGCTGTTTAAGGCGATCCCTGCCATTTTGGAAAGTATTCCCAACGCGCGGTTCAAGTTGGTGGGGGATGGTGAAATTGCTGACCAAGTGCGTGAGTGGGCAGAACCTTACCGTGATGTCGTGGAGTTCTTGGGGCAACGCACCGATGTACCCCAACTTCTTCTGGCAAGTGATGTGTTGGTACAAGCGTCGTGGTCAGAAGCACTCCCCACCGTCTTGATTGAGGCAGGGGCAAGTAGTTTGCCGGTTGTGGCAACGGACGTGGGCGGATCATGCGAGATTGTTGTGGATGGCGAAACGGGCTATCTGGTTGAGGCTGGGGATGTGCATGCTTTGGGGCAATATCTCGTGCGCGTGTTGCAAGATTTGACCGTTGCTCAAGCGATGGGGCAACGCGCCTATGAACACGTCATGCGCCTCTTTTCGCTGGAGCGTCAAGCACAACAAACGGCGACACTTTATGAGCGTGTGCTTTTTGAACGGGGAGAGTTATAACCGATGAAGATCATCTACAGTTTACCCCATCCATACGACCGCCTTGATGAGGAAGGGGCAGGGCATTTAGTACGCGCCCGCGCCATGCTCAACGGGTTAGAGGCAAACGGTCATACGGTCATTCGTGTGCAAGCCGCCCAAGCCAGTGGGAGCGCATCCCAAGCTGCCGTCAGCACCTACCGCCAAGTGGTCAAGCGGTTCATTCCGCGACCGATTGCCATGCAGATGCGCGACCGTGCGCGTGTGGCGTTTGGCAAGCAATATGCCGAAACCCTCACCGAAATCGTACAGCGTGAACGCCCCGATGCCATCCTAGAAACGCATGTGGCATTCAGTCTTGGTGGAACAATCGCCTCCGAAGTAAGCGGTGTGCCGTTGGTTTTGGATGATTATGCTCCTACACAAGAGGAACTCAAAGCGTATGGGGTGGGGTCTAAAAAATTATTGCTCGACGTTCATCAGCGCATCATCCAACAGGCAACCTATCTGGTGGCGGTCAACGATGCCATGCGCCAACTGTTGATCGAGGATGGCGTGCCTCCCCACAAACTCATCACCATCAGCAATGGGATTCGCAAGGACATCTTCCGCGCGGATTTAGATGGCAGTGCTTATCGGCAACGCTACGGGATCACGTCTGACGCGGTGGTGATTGTGTTCGTTGGGTCATTCCAGCACTATCACCGTGTGGATTTGTTGTTGCAAGCCTTCGCTCAACTTCAGACCAACCGTCCCGCACATTTGTTGTTGGTGGGGGATGGGGCAAAAGCCGAAGAAGCGCGTCAGTTGTGTGCTGATTTACACCTGAACGAACGAGTAACCTTCAGTGGGCAAGTGCGCTATGAAGATGTGCCGCTGCATATTGCTATGGCGGATGTGGCGATCATGCCCGCCACGAATGACTACGGCGACCCCATGAAGGTGTATGAGTATATGGCAATGGGCAAGGCAACCCTCGCGCCCAATCAACCGACCATCACCGCCATCGGCACCCATGCCCACGACATCTACCTGTTTGAGCGTGAGAACGTTCCGGCAATGGCACACGCCCTAAAAACCGTGATTGAGTCTGACGCATTGCGCCAAGCGTTGGGGGCACATGCCATCACCACCGTTGTAGATTACACGTGGGAACGCCGTAGCCAGCAACTTGCCCAGCACATTGAACAGGCAATCGGGGGATAATGCCC
>JBMOEO010000188.1:0-2472 GCA_049318945.1 Phototrophicaceae bacterium
GCGTTCCTGCTCATAGCCCCCACTGCGTATGAACCAGGCGAACTCAGCATTGGTGATGGGGAATTGCCCCATCTGGAAGGTCGCCAGCTTGACCGTGTGCGCGGGGCGTTCGTTAGCATATCCGCTGTCATCACTCCCCATCGGGTAGGTGTCGGCAGGGATGGTAATGAGGGGGGGCAACAGGTATTCCCCATACTTGCCCTGTTTGCGTTCAAAGCGTGGGTCGCCCAGTTGCCCCAATGCGTACCCTGCCGCAATTCGTGCCCGCACATCCGCTTTGCGGTCTTGCGTCCGTGCGATCAATGCCTGTTGCAATTCTGCTTTCACTGAAGGGGGGCAATCCGTCCCCAACCCACTGGCACACCGCCCTGCTAAAGGCAAGTTGACCGCGCTGATCTCACGGATGAAGTCCGCTGGGGTATCCGTCATCAGGGTTGCCAACAACATCGTCTCTTCCCACCCGGTTTGTGGCAAGAGGGGGAGCGGATCATTGCTCGATAGTTTCGCCAGCGCGTCCGCTAGATTAGGTTGGACGACATCCTCCTCCCACGCGCTACGCACCAACTCCGCTTGTGGTTGGCGTGCCACCTGTCGCGCGGCAAAGAATTCTTGGAGCAGTTGATGGAAGAACAACACCTCTTCTTGGCGGACATCCTCATCCAACAAGCTGAGTGCCATGCCTGCTTTCAAGATGTCTGCGTCGCGTTCGTGCTGGAGGAGTTGGCACGCCAAATGGTACTTAATCCGCACTTGGGCGGACTCCGTGCTGATGCCTTTCTTCTCCTGCATGCGGTATGCCAACTGCGCCAGTTGCTTCAACAACAACCCCTGTTCGGGCAACTGATAGGGGGTACCCCACTGGTTGTGGGCAATCTTACGGTGATCGCGCTCGCTCACCAACCCGTTGGGCAAGAAGAGCGGATTGCTCCCTTCCACCTCGCGCTTGAGGACTTGGCGCACAAACCCCGTGAAGAGCGCAGCGCGATCTTTGGGGACAGTCTGGTAAGTTTCCACTTGGTCGCACAGGAGTTTCAAGAAGAACGGGGTACGGAACAATTCAAGGTGACTTGCTCCCTTCAACTCCTGCCAAACGTGTGAGGCGGAATCAGGGAGGTAGGCATGCAGGAAGGCTTGAACCTGTTCATCATCCATCTGCTGGATTTGAATCTGGGGGACGGGCAAGTCCTTGCTACTGAGTACCGCACCATAATCCAACGTGCGACAGGAGTACACCAGACGGTTGCCTAAGCCCACCAGCGTATGGGTCAAGGTTCGCCATGTTGCCACCAATTCATGATAATCACGGGTGGAAGTGTGAGGCATCTCGTTGACAGCATCCAACAGTAGGAACATGCGCCCCGCGCTCAACAAGCTGTCTAGGGGGGGGAGTTGAGGGTAACGCTTTTTCCATTGGGCATTCAACCACGCTTCTGGTGTGCCCTCCTCGCGCCGATACCCATTCAATTGGATGAAGAAGGTGACGATCTCATCCTTCCCCTCTAGCAATGCCTGCTTAGAAAGATCAAGTTGCAGGTGGCGTAGCAACGTGGACTTGCCACTGCCGGGTGCCCCCAACAGCACGAACGCCTTGTCATCAGGACGCTTGGTGAACACCTCGCGCAGTTCGGTGAACCGCCGTTCTTCAGGTGTCCACCGCTTTTCCGCTTCCTCCCCTTGGTCAATCATCAACGTCAAGTTGACGAAACGCTTATCAATCTGGTAGCGCGGTTGTGACCATTCCGCGATGCGCTCCAAGCGGTAGTCGTTGAATGTTTCTACCACAGGGGCATCAACCGCTAACTTCAACTTGCCAATCAACTCTGCTAGAGAGGTGGCAACTTTGCTGGCAAGGTCATCGGGGGTGGTGAAGGTATTCCACACGTGATCTTTGCCGATGGCACGCTTGAAGTCTTCCATCGGTTGACGGTCTTTATCAATGAATTTCGTTTTCCAATCGACATCCTCATCTAAGACATAGAACAACATGGGGATGCCACGCGCTTTCGCCCACACATATTCCCAGTGAGTGATACCTGTCACGCCGTCCCCATGCGCCACCGTCCCATCTTTCTGGGTGTAGGTGACGCTGGCATCGGGTGCATACCCATAGCGATGGGCATAAATCCCGATGAACACTTCCGCCTCATGTAGCTTGTCGTAACACAGTTGTAACGCATTACGATCGCTGGAGTTGAAGTCCGCCATGTCAATGGGGTGCATCCCCAAGCGCAAAATGACTTTTGCCACTGCCGCGCGGTAATCCAATAAATCTATGGAGGTTGAACTGATAAACGCATCTATATGATCTGCCATAACACCCTATCGCCCTCATCTCTAAGAAACTCGTATTGCGGAGATTGCCTCCTTCCATTATGACCATTCATCCGCTTGTTCGCAACCACAAACTAGCACCGATTCGTAACGTATGGATTCACAGAAAAGAGAGGTGCCTGCCCTAACGGGCAGGGGAGG
>JBMOEO010000189.1:0-2424 GCA_049318945.1 Phototrophicaceae bacterium
AGGATGAATTAAGCGGGTTAGCCTATCATTGGCGGGGAAATCCTGATCCGCAGGTCGCCGAAAGTCTGGTGACGCAGTACCAAGCTATTTTGAACGGTATGTTGGCATTGGGCTATGACGACTGGCTCGATACAGATGCTGAACTCCCCAATGAACTCATGCCGGCAGAATACTTTCAGCGCACATAACCGATGAAGCCCTAGACAGCATTCCGACAAGGGATGCTGTCTCTTTTTGAAAATAACAGAGCAGGTTGAAAAAGCATCATGGTGAAAATCATCATTGAGAACAATGAACAGTTGTTCGACGCGATTGAACGAAAACTAAGTCGTTTGGCAATGACATGTTGAAGGCGGTCTATTCTTTTTCGGATTGAGTAGTCTAAATCAATCATCCAGCAATTTGGGGACTGAGTTGTTCTATTGTGGGACACATCATTTTGCCTTATCATTAAATGATGTGTTTTCTATAGCTTAGGAGTTTATATGAAACGTTATTGGTTAATAATCTGTATGCTGTTCTTTCCAACTGCTCTCAGTGCAATATACGCTCAGGATGATGGTCCCACACGCTATTTTGATGATTTTGAGCAATTGACCCTATGTCGGCAATCGTCTGAAAGGGTTGCGTTGGGAACCACCACTGTGACGAAAGAAGTGCGGATGCGAAGTGCTTCTAACACCCAATCAGAGGTGATACGGCGCTTAGATGTGGGGGAAAGACTGAGTGTATATGACTTTGAAATAGGTGAACTTGTTGAAGGTCGTAGGCTTTGGTATAACGTCGAAACTGAACAAGGGGAACGCGGCTATGTGTGGACGGGGGCTATAGAGTATGGAATTACCCCACCACCGCTAGTGGCTCCGCCACCGAGTAATGATGATTTGCTCGTAAGTGTGGAACAATTACTCACAGACTTCCCTAGCACAATAGAGACACCAAATGGTACCTTCACTGTAAACCCTGAAAACTTAAGCGCACTGCGTACTCCTACGGGCGATCCTTTAGAATTTGGTTTAGCATGTAGTACACCGAATGTAGATGCTGATCTGATTCAGGTCGCACGCTACTTCATCAGCAATTATCCATTACCAATCCATCCTTGGGCAATCTCCGGCATTTTGGTAGGTATTACAGACGAATATCTACTCATTGCTGTTCCCGATGCACGCCTCAGCAATTATTCGCTGATACGTTTCCATTGGGGGGAGAGATCATTAGTAAGTTCTCCTAGTCAACGTTGGTTAAATGTCAGTCTGATTGATACAAGTGGTAATGGGTTGTTGCCTAACATTCAACCCGGGGGTACACAAAGTCGTACGTTGTATCCTTTAGATGGGGTAATCGGTGTAGATAGCCAAACGTTAACGGTATCGCTGACCAGTGGGGAAGGTTTTGCAGGAATTGGTACGCCCATAATGGTGTGGTTTGACCCCAGTGTGGAGGCTAGATCATTCGCTAATCTCCAGGCAAGACAGCTCTCAACAGGAGGCGAAAGTGAATTGCCTGCTAATATACGCCGCCGAATAATTAGTAATTCTGAACAGTTCGAGATGTTAGCCATTGCAGAATTTCTCTCTTCGTTACAAGCGCTAGATGGTCATTACACCATACCTGTAAGTATGGTGACATTACCGACACAGTAGAAAACCTATGACTTGGTAAGTGTTTAATTTAGACATAGTGAATTCCTCAATGGTCTTCAACTTGTTCTACGACACTGCCAGTGAACTGTTCAATAAAGTCATCGCCATCAAGTATTTCAAGCGCGACTAAGTGGACTCATGCGCCCTCCGTTTGCGGACGGCGCATTCTTTTTTCAACATACCCAATAACGCCAGACTAAAAATAAGGTTAGACATAGCAATAATGTCAGCCAAATACACCCGTCTAGTCACCCTCATGAATCTGCTGTCAAAAAGTCTAGGGTGTAAACAAAATACACATCAAGCGGTGTCTCCAACAACCCTTGATTCAACAAGGTCTGATGGGTGAACTCCCAGACCCGATAATCCATCGAGAGCGGGGATTGATCGGGAACGGTCATCAGCGGCAGGGTGGCGACCAAACGGCGTTCTTGCGCGACCGGATCGAGTGCCGGATTGACTTCCAGCAAATCGGTGACCGCTTGGGCAGGATTGGCAATCACATCCTCCAGTCCCGCCCGCAATGCCTGCAAAAAGGCTTTCACCTGCTGCGGATGCTGGGTGGCAAAATCCTCAGCGGTGAAAATCACAAAATCATAGGTCGCCACCCGGTAATTGTTCATCAACAACACCACCGGATCATAGGCAGCCTCGCGGAGCGTGATGCCCTCGTTGATGATCCAACCGACCAACCCATCTACCTGCCCAGAAGTCAATTGTTCAACACCGAACGAGGTGCGAGGAACAACATTAACGCTCGCCGGATCAATCCCCTCAG
>JBMOEO010000190.1:0-2420 GCA_049318945.1 Phototrophicaceae bacterium
TGCGGATGGGTTTCATCCGCAAGATATTTGTTGGGGGGGATTGTACCAGCATTGAGGCAAAATGGCTATTGTTTGGGCAGGTAAAAATATCCCCTCCGTGCAGTGGAGGGGATCAAGTGGTGGGCAATTCAGAGACCTGCGTTATCGAGAGAGAGTGCGCAACGAAACCCGATGCTATTAATCCTAGATGACGGATTCCAGTTGTCTCGATTAGACGACCGCAAATTGAATGTGACATCATCAAAAGAACCGCCCCTTACGACTCGCTTACGAAAATCTAGACTATTATACCGATTTTCGCCTTCCTCATAGGGGTAGGGATCATAGCGCGTGTGCGTCCATTCTCGAACATTCCCAGACATATCCATTGCCCCCACCCACGATGCGCCGTCAGGGCGACTGCCCACAGGCGCGGTTCGGGTATCCCCATACATCGGGTCATCCTCACCAATCACGCGCTCAGCGTCGTAGTCATTCCCCCAAGGATACCGATATACCAGACCCTCCACCCCACGCGCGGCATACTCCCACTGCATTTCGCTGGGGAGCGTCCCTCCCCGTGCCTCACAGAACGCTTGTGCCTCCAGCCATGTCACACAATTACGGGGCTGGTCTGCTTCAGAGGAATAGCCACAACCTGCTGCTGACCCATACAGCGCGTTGGTCACTTCGTATTTGTCCAACCAGAACGGCTCGGTTACGCATTGCTCATGCACCGGTTGCTCATCACTATCCCCATCCGTACTCCCCATTTGGAAGCACCCCACTGGCACCAGCACGCGCTCCACCCCATCATTAAAGACGTGGCTAAACGGTTGCCAATCGGCATTGCGCGTCCCTGTGAACGTGCGTGCGCGTTCGATTGCTTGCTCTAGCGCGGTCAAGGTAGCAGTGGGTGTAGGGGTAAGTGTAGCGGTGGCGGTTGGGGTAGGTGTTGGAGTATGAGTCAGTGTAGGAGTGATGGATGCCAACGCCGTGAGGGTCAGATACGCATCGAGTGCCTTTTGGGCGGCTGTTTCGGTTGCCTCAAATGCTTGCGTTTGCCGTGCTGCTTCCGTTCCTGTTAGATCAATCACCATTTGGGCGGTGGCAGTTTGACGGGTGGCGGTCATGTCTAGCCATGCTTGCGCCGTTGCTTCTTCGGCATCCCGTGTCGCTTGAGCATTGGCGGTTGCCAAGCGATCCACCGCACTCATGGGCGTGGAGGTTAGTCCATCGGTAAGGAAGGGGGTGGGGGTGTCTCCTAGTGGGAGTGGGGTGATCTCGCTGGTGGGGGTGTTTTCCGCCACCACAGCAGGAGGGGGGGTAGGGGTAGCACGGTCGGCAAACACCCCTTGCCACAGCCCAAATATCCCCGCAATGATTGCCCCCAGCAAAACGAAGATGCCTGCCCAAAAGGTGGCGGTTTGCCAGAAGGGGCGCGGATGATCCTTGACGACAGGTTGGGGGATGGGTTGGTGATAGTTGATGGTGAGGTGGTTGAAGGTGTGGCGTTGCGTGCCAATTTGAATGACCACCTCCCCTTGCCCTGTTGGGTGTTCGGGGGTAGAGGGCGATCCAACCGCCACGGATTGCGCTTGCTGTTTTAGCTTGTTGAGTGCGCCCACCACACTGGCAAACCCTCTCGTATCCTTTGCCCCGTTGGATAAATCTACATAGTTATATTTTTTCAAGATGGGGGCAAGGTCTCCGCCTCGTTCCAAGTTAGTCTTGGGACGGACGACAATCGGTAAGACGCGCTTGTTCAGGCGGATTGCCTCTAAGAACTCGGAACGGCAGTATTCAGATTCTAGGGAATCATTACTGAGTAAGTAGATGAACACATCCGCTTCGGCGATTTGTTGCAGGATTAACTGCCACCAATCCTCCCCCCCTCGAATGTGCTGGTCATACCAAATCTTGAATCCTGAGCCTTCAAGTAGCGGAATAAATTCAGCAACGAAAGCACTATCTGCTCGGCTATAGGAAATAAAGGTGTCCGCCATTCATGCACGCCCTTAGTTTATGGTGAGGATTCAGTTGGTTAACAAGCATTATCCCGTAAGCGCGGGTTAATTGCAACCACTATAAGGGTAGAACCATGATCTTGAGTTGGGTCTAGGTTTGAATTGGGGAGATGGCTTAGAATGAAGCGTGACTTGTTACGTTTATCACAATTGGAGTTTCACCCGTATGAACGCTAAATTTCTTGTGCGCTTGCTTGTGCTTGCGCTCATCAGCATGACCGCCGCCTGTGGCACGTATGCCACCCCAGAATGGGGCGCAACCCTCACGGCGGAATCCGACACCACGCAAATTGCAGAACGAGCAACGCAGGCGCATCAAACCGAAAACGCACCCACCGCCACCGATACCCCCACGATCACCCCAAGCCCAACCGAAGAACCGACGGCAACCGCCACCTTGCCCCCCACGTCCAC
>JBMOEO010000191.1:0-2382 GCA_049318945.1 Phototrophicaceae bacterium
CTATGCCACTGCCTATAACAATCGTGGGGTTGCCTACGAAGACTTGGGGAATATGACGCAGGCGAAGGCGGATTATTGCAAGGCGTTGCAGTTGGATCCGAATTATGAAACTGCCAAACGCAATTTGAAGCGCAACGGGTGGGTGTGTTAGGGGTGCGCCCAAGCCCCCACCCTAGCCCTCCCCCGTGGTTTCCCCCACCCCTAAATCCCCTCCCCCGCGATGCGGTAGAGGGGACTTTGTGCACACGCGCTAATATCTTTTCACCCCTTCTCTAAGATACAAGGGGCAGTGGGATGGGGGCGCATGGGCGCAACGGGGCTATGCCGTTGGGTGATTTCACCGTTACAATAGGCGCGTGCTGTTCCATTCGCTAACTTGAGCAAGGATGCTCCCCCCATGACCAAACGGTTCACCCTCACCCTGCTTGCCGTGTATTTGCTCCTCCTCGGATTGGCAACCGCCACGCGCCTGTTGACCTTTGACCACTTCCTCCCCTTCAAACAGTATGGGGACGAAACCAACATGTACCTGTTGGCGCGTCATTTTCGCGGTGTGGAGGTGGTGCCCGTCATTCCAGAATGGTTAGCCGGCTATCCCCCGTTGTATATCTGGGTGAACATGGGCGTTCAACACTTCGTGGAGTGGATCTACTGGAAGCCGTGGGCACCGCTCCCCACCGATTACTGGCTCATCTTGCGCCTGTTCAGTGGGCTGATTGGGGTGTTCACCACCGTGGCGGTGGCAAACTTGGGGTGGCACTTGGGCGGACATTGGGGCGCGTGGTTCGCTGGCATGGCATGGGGCTTTTCGCCGTGGGTGGTGGACATCAACATCCACGCCATCCCCGATCCGTTCGTGTATCTGTTCTGCATTTGTGCGTGGGTGTTCGCCGCGCGTGCCCTCAAGACCAACCAGATCGGGTGGATGTGGGGTAGCCTGCTGGCGGTCATCCTTGCCATTTACGCCAAGTATCCGGCGGTGTATGTGTTGGTGCCCTATGTGGGGGTGATGTTGCTCTTTCTGTGGCGCAACCCACGCCAACATTGGCGCACGGCTTTGGCGCATGGCGCGGTGGGATTATTGGCAGTCGCCTATCTGATTTGGGGCTATGGCGCGTTGCAACTCAACAACCGCGAGGCGGACACCGTGCGCAATGACGGCATCCGTAACGCCTTGAATCCGCGCCGTTTCGGCAATAACCTGTGGTGGGCAACCCAACCGATGGGGGGCATCTGGTCATTCTTAGGTGTGATTGGGTTGGGGGTGGTCGTGCTAGGGGTGCGCCGTCGGGCAAAGCTCATCACGCGCGATCAAGCATGGTTGATGGGGCTGATCGCGGTCTATACCGTCTTCGGCATCGCCCTATCCGCCAGCTTCACCAACGTCACCCCAATTGACCACAGCGGTAAACTGCGCCATGTGTTCCCCATGACGGTGGCGATGGCGGGATTGTGGGGTGCCATGTTGACCGTCATCCTGCGCACTGTGTACGATGTGCTGAAGGAGCGTGGGCGTGTGGCGGTGGGCATCACGGCGGTGGTGACGGTGTTGCTATCGGCGTGGTGGTTTGTGCCAATGGCAGAGGGCAACCTTGATTTGATTACCTACTATCGGCTAGGGCATACGCGCCATGAATTTTGGATCTGGGCGGATGATAACGTCCCCAATGAGGGGAAGGTCATCTTCCATCCCCGTAGCGATGTGAACTACATTTGGGATCGCAACAAGAGCGGATACGATGGGCGCACGCCTTTTGATTGGGGCGTGGATGAAACCCCGTGGAAGATCACCCCACAACGCTGGGCGGAGATGGGCTTCACCTTTCTACAGCTGACGGATGGCGACATTAACATGATCTACAACGGGGGAAGCGATCTCACCAATTTCTTGGATGAGCTGTTCCTCATCAAGACGATTCACCCCACTCCTGATTTATTGGGTCCGACGATCTTCTTCTATCGCATGTTGCCCCCCCAAACGCCCGCCGATTTCACCTTTGGCGAAGCAATCCGCATGATTGGCTATGACCTCTCCAGCGACACGCTTCAAGCTGGGGAAACCCTCACACTACGCAACTACTACCGCGTGAATCAGCCCCCGCAAACCAGCTATAACCTGTTCGTGCATCTTGTCCCACAGGACAGCTTGACGGTTTTGGCACAAGTGGACAGCTACCCCACCACCGAATGGCGACCAACCATCCTATGGACGGATACCGAAGAAGTGTACATCGGGCGCGATATTCAGCTGACGTTGCCTGCAGATTTGGCAGAGGGTTCGTATCGCCTGCTGTTCGGGTTGTATGATTATCAAACAGGCGAACGCTTGATGACGGGGAACGGCGAGCCAAACCGCTACTATAGCTTGCCCATAACGGTGGG
>JBMOEO010000192.1:0-2364 GCA_049318945.1 Phototrophicaceae bacterium
AAAACCAACCGTCTCCCGCCCCCACGCCGATTGCACGGTAGAGAAGGCGATGGGATCGTTGAAGTAATAGCCAAGAAAGCGCATGTAACTAAGCATTCCTAGCGGGATGATGAAGATAATCAACAGGTTAAACCAATCGGTACGTAACCCACGCCATAGCCCCAGCCATGATGCCCGTTGATGGATGCGTCCCAAATACCAACCGTGTGAATTGAGCCACTCCAAGCCCGTCACCCCAAAGGTGATGAACCCCACAATGCGCGAGGCACTGCAGATTAATCCCATCAACACCGCCCATCCCCAAATGCGCCGACGGGCAAAATACACAGACCCGATCAAGAAGAATAAGAATGTGCTTTCGGTATAGACTGCTGAAAAGAAGAAGGCGGTTGGGAAGGTAGCAATGTAAAATACCGCCCGCCCAGCAACTTCAGAATCGAACTCGTGTTCGGTGAGCAAGTATAGAAAGACTAACGAACCAAAGAACAAAACATTGCTAACGATAACGCCTGCCAATAATGCGCTTCCTACCCATTGCGCCACCATGTTCATGAGGAGTGGGTACACGGGAAAGAATGCTACACTGCTCTGTTGACCCACAACATAGCTGTACCCCTTCGTGGCAATCCCTAAGTAAAAGCCACTATCCCAACGCGCCCAAATATCCAAGAAGATGTTATTAGGATCGACGTGATAGAAGCCATCACTCAACATACCCGGAATGGCAATTTCCGCCAAGTAGGCGGCTGCCCACACAATCAAGCGACTAATCAAAAACGCAAGCAATGGTTGAATGACCCATTGATATTCTTTCTTAGTCAACATATTCAACTTAGGTAAAAACTTCTCCAGTGTAGTCATGGGCTAGTTACTACTCACTGTAAACTGATCGAACTGAACAACCCCTCTAAAACTGACAAGACCAATCCAACCCGATGGATACTGCAAAGGAATATCGGTTTGAATAGGCACAGCATCCACCAAAACATCAAAGGTTGATTCTTTAACTTGCACGCTCAACTGATGCGGTTGTGCCCAGTCAAGGTCAAGGATTGCCCCACCCTGTCCAACAAACGCGCGGTTCGCATCAAACGTCCCCCAAAAAATCTCTTTGCCACCTTGGCTAAAGCGCACCATTTGGCTAGTGGCGATGCTGTCGCGTTCTCCCATGTTGAAGAGCAAGCCTCCGCCTGCATCAGCAGGATCGGCAGGCAAAGTGATGTTGACGCTTGCCGTGAATTTTTGTGCTTGAATACCCGTGCCGGCAACATAATCTGTTGGCTCTTGGGCGGATTGGCTAATCACTTGATCGAACGTCCATTCCCCATTCACCGTACTGAAACTTGCTACCGTCTCCACGCTGGCGGGTGGCGGAACATCCCCCCCACGCACACGGAAGCTATCAAAGGTGACTGTGCTTTGTGATGTCACCAAGCCGGCATAGCTTCCACTGGTCATCACCGGAACATCACGAACCAGTAGTTCCCCATTCAGTTCAACACTGTAGCTGGCATCATCAGCACGAACGCGCAATTGTTGCGGGGCGGTTTGTGGGGCAGGGACATCCACGCTACCTTGCCCATTGAATACGCCGTTCGCATCAAAATAACCGTACATGATGATATTGGCATCGTGGGCATAGCGCACCATGTGGCTTTGTGTGATTTGATCGGGGCTGTTCATGTGGAACAATACACCACCGCCTTGTCCGCTAGTGTGTGTGAAGGTTGCCTCTACATCCATGCTGGGTAATTCAGTTAAATATCCTGCTGAGAAATCGAAACCCTCTACAATCTTCTGTGTGAAGCCGGCTTCGTCTAACACCCATTCCCCGTTAACGGGCACCCATAACGGTTGCGTGCCTGCCACCCCATCAAACGCATCATCAACCAAGAGGGTCTCTGCAGGGGCAACACTTGGCGTAGCGAGCAGGGATGGATTTTCTACCACTTGCTCAGGGGTGAGGGATTCCACCAGCACATTATCAAAAGCTACTTGTGAAGAAGAGGTGATTAGCCCCACGCTCCCCCCACGATAGATCACAGGGATGTCGGTTGCGACAGATTGCCCATCCACCAACACCGCATAGGTATCGGCTTCAACCCGTACCCCCAAGCGGTGGGCTTGGCTATCCTGTGGGCTAAACGATAGCTTCGCGCTTCCTTGTCCTTGAAAATCGCTATCATCAGAGAAATATCCGAAGATAGCGTACAAGTCTTGCCCATCTGCATTGAAGCGGATCATGTGGCTTTGCTGGCGCGTTTGGGCGTTTTGGGTATTGAACATGATTCCACCCCCCAAGCTATTCCCACCTAAGAATTGAAGATCGGCTTGGTATTGGTAAGGTTGGTTGGGAGAGATTTC
>JBMOEO010000193.1:0-2357 GCA_049318945.1 Phototrophicaceae bacterium
GATCCACAAGACTTCACGAATTTAACCACCTATACGGTACGCACCGAAGATGGCAAGCGGATGAGCATGCGCGGTTCAATCTATCAATCATGGTGTCATTTGTACGCACAAAAGCGTAGCGAGTAATGATGAACAGAATCCCCTCATACTGTTGAGGGGATTTGACGGTTTTATGCTTTCAAAAATTCTGCCACGCGGTGCAAGGCTTCGGGCAGGTTGCGTCGCCCCATCCCCAGCCTGAAGTGTTGATCTCCCCAATCAAACTTGGTGGAGGGCACCATCATCACCCCACACGTTGTAATCAGTGAATCGGCAAAGTCAGACGCGCTTCCATAGCGCAATCGTGGAAAACTGATTGCCCCGCTGGTGGGGGGTGTCCATGCAAAACGGTCGGCATGTGTGGCGAAGAAGGGTTCTAGGTGGGCGATGTTCGCTTGTATGATCCCCTTGTTGCGCTCCAGAATCCACTCATGATGACGAAGCGCAACCTTTGCCAAGAACTCACTGGGGGCACTGTTGCAGATGGTGGTGTAAAACTTGTGATCGCGGATGCGCTCGATCAGGTTATGATCTTGTGATGCAAGCCATCCAATCCGCAAGCCAGCCAACCCATACGCCTTAGACATCACCCCCAACCCAACCGCCTTCTCATACAACTCCACCGCCGACGGCGCAGCATTCCCACCATGATCTAATCCGCGATAGACTTCATCGCTGAACAGATAGAGGTCATGCTCCCGTGCGAATGCCACCACTTGTGCTAACTCCTCGTGGGTGAGGGTATAGCTGGTGGGGTTATTGGGGGTGGTGATGAGCAAGGCGCGGGTGTTGGGTTGCAACAATTTAGGGAGCATCTCCCAATCTAACGCCCAGCGGTTATCGTCGCTCTCACGCAATTTCCACGCCGAAACTTCCATGCCCAAATCAAGCGCGTTCTGATACTGTGACTGATACGCAGGCGTTTGGACAATCATGTGATCCCCTGCGTTCAAGACGGTGAGCGTGAACAAGAAGATGCCCTCTTGTGCGCCCGTCAGGATAACCACGCCATCTGGGTCTAGGTTTGGGTAGAGGCGTGCCACCAATTGCCGTAGTTCTGGATCCCCTTGCGATTCGGTGTAGCCAAGCCATAACGCTTGGAACGCCTCGCTCGCTTCAGGTTCAAGGGACAATAAGTCGGCAACGCTCATCGCTTCGCAATCGGAACTACCAAACATATAAGGCGCGGTAAATTCATGTTGCGCATAGAATTGTTCAATCTGAAAAGGGGTCAGTTTCATTGGGTATACCATCCTGTTAGAAATGAGGGAACGTTTAGCTTGCTACGCCATGAAGTGGCATCTGCACACACACTAGCCAATTGTTGCATCCGTTGTACGCCGATAGTCTGTAGGAATGTGATGCGCTCTTGAGAGGGGAGCTTGACCGCTTCTGCCCACACCGCCCGCCCAACAATTACGCCGCTTGCTCCGTTTTGGCATGCCATTTCCGCTTGACGCAGGAAAACCTCAAAGCTCGCCCCTGCGCTCAAGAGTGCCCATGGCACTTGCCCACACGCGCGGTTGAGTGCTTCTAGCGCAACTTGCCATGCGGTCTCATTGCTATTCAACTTTTCGTTGACGGGGAACGGAACTTTTAGGATGTCCACCCCCATTGTGGCAAATAATCGCGCGGACTCAATCACCATAGTGGTATAGTCCGCATCCGCTAAGTCGCGCGTGGGATCAACAGAATACGGGATCGGCTCAAGAAATAGGGGAAGCTGGGCAAGGCGACAAGTCGCTTGGATCTGTTCAACTAGCGCGATCTTCGCTTGGGCTTTGGGTTGGTCATACGGGTTGAAGTACAACAGGAGTTTGACCCCATCACCGCCTATCGCCTTGATCTGTTCAACCGACCAATTGGGGATGAACTCGGTATCACGCAAGCTGGGGTGAAGGTCATAGTCAGTCACTTCAAGCGGGGCGAGGATGCCTTTGTCACCACTGATGATTCCCTCCGCAATGCCTGCACCGATGCCAAAATCCGGATCGGTTAGGATGGCGGTTGAATGGGGGAGCAATGCTTGGGCAACGTCGCGCTTGAACGCTCGGAATGCGTCATCGGTGATAGGGGCACCCTGCGCTTGATCGAGTGAAGCGCGTAGGTTAGCGCGGTGGTCAACGGCGATAACGCAAAAGGTGGACTGGGGGGAACTACAATGTGAAAGATGGCGATAGATGCCAATGCTAGTCATGGGTGTGCTTCCAAGTTGGGTAGGATTTTAGAGCGTATTATACCCTGAAGCGTGGCAACCGTCAGCAGTGGCAGTTGTAACGGTTGCATGGTTGCGCTCATGGCTCAAGAGGGGCTTGGCT
>JBMOEO010000194.1:0-2351 GCA_049318945.1 Phototrophicaceae bacterium
CAGATCAATACTACTCTCAATGAGCAGAAAGATTAAGGTTCTATCCACAAACCTCAACCGCAAACCACCAGCCACAAAACCCTCACGGCGGTTATGAGCGGTTGTCCATGAATAGCTGACGGCGATCAATTTCATCGGGGCGACGGTAGATGTGTAGGATGTCTTCACGAGACATGAAGCGCACCTCGCCAATTGCCAACGCGCCCCACAAAATCTCAGCAGCTTTGACCACCATGAGCGTGATGTTGAAGGCTTCGGTAGGCGTGCTGCCCAGCGTAATCAAGCCATGATTGCCCAACAAGACCACTTTGGGTGCTTCGGCATAGGTTGCCATGTACTGGCGCACCCCCTCACGGATGGCAATTCCCAACGGCAAGCCGGGATCAGCGTAGGGCACAAATACGCTTTCGGGTCCACACAGTACCGCCTCATCGGGGAAGATGCGTCGCGTTGCCAATAGCTCGGCGTGTTCGCTACACATCAAGCGATTGACGGCGGTGGGGTGGGTGTGGGCAATACAGTTGACTTGGCACACGTCTAATAACATGGCATGAAACGACGTTTCGATGGAAGGCATGGGCGCGGATGCGTCTACACAGGCGGCACGCAACCGCGCCTTCTGTTCGGTTTGGGTGGCAGGCGGATGCTCAAACAGGTCAAGGATGGGGGCAAAGCGCACTTGGGTGAACCCTTGCGCATCAATGCTGGGCAACTGATAGCCACTCGCCTTCACCCAGAAGGTTTCAGCATCCACACGGAGGGACGTGTTGCCCTCGCCGATAATCACCAAGTTGCGTTCGGGTTTGCCTAGCTCACGCGAGAGCGTTACCAAGTCCGTGAGAGCGGTCATGGGGGGGACTCCTTTCGTTATGACGGGGGTGTGAATGAACGATACCAAACAAGGAGGAGGATGTGCAAGTAGGAAAGCGGGCGCGTGTGTCATCTAGTTGAATAATACGCGCGTGGGTGGTATGCTTGGGCAACCATCACTCCGCCCACCGTCACGAAGTGCGCCCCCACCCTAGCCCTCCCCCAACTGCGCTTTGCTTGTGAGGGAGGGAAATTTCACGCACACCGCGACGCATCTTTTTGCCCCCCTCTCCTGCAAGCAACGCGCCGCGGGGGAGGGGTTTGGGGGTGGGGGGGCAAAACCATAGTTGCATCCCCTCCGCATGCTGTGCAATAATACGGGCGACGGCAACCCCACCGCACAGGATCACACGGCATGACCAAACGTATCTTCATCAGTTATCGGCGCAAAGATAGCCAAGACGCAACACTGAGCATTCGCTTACGCTTAGAGCGAGAAAGCGACCTCGAGATATTCCAAGACATCACCAACATTCCAGCAGGCTATGACTTCCGCGATTATTTGCGCGAGGGAGTGGCACAATGCAATGTGCTGTTGGTCATCATCGGGGACAAGTGGTTAAATGTGACGGATGAGCATGGCAAGCGCAGGCTAGACGACCCAGCAGATTTTGTGCGGATTGAAATTGTGGCAGGGCTAGAACGTCGCCCTGACTGTTTGGTCTTGCCCATTGTGTTGAACCAAGCGACGCACCCCCAAGAGGATGCGTTGCCCGACGCGCTCAAAGCGTTGGGGACGTTGAACAGTCGCCCTGTGCGCACAACTAGGGACTTTGAACATGATATGCAGGATGTGATTGCCTCCATACGCGAGTTTGATCCCAAGCAACGTCCCGAAGTGTTCCCCACCAAGCCCACCCCTAAAGCCAACTTCAACGCAACAACCGCATTGCAGGATTATTACACAACTATAGATGAGCAAAACTGGACAGCGGCAGAAGCACTGTTGAACCAGATTGCACGCTACAAAGAGGAAAATCCCACACGCTTGAGTTGGTTTGATGTAGAAGAGCAACGTCAATCTTTAGATGAACAACTAAATCATGTTCGGCAAGCACAAGAAGTATTGCATCAACGCGCGATTCGGGATGAGGAATACACAGGGTTAACGATTACCGCTAAATACACTCCCAACCGATTGCGCAACGCATTGGAGGCATTTTGGGTGCATTACCCCGCGCACGACCCCGACAACCTTGTGAACCTCCTCCCCCTTGCCGAGAAGCTGGCACTGGCACGCACCTTCAAAGGCACGCGCAACACGGACTGGAAGCCGATCATCGTGCCGTTAGGGGAACTGGTGGCAGGAACGCCGATGCCGAACATGGAGATGTGCTTGGTGCCGGTGGGGGCGTTCATGATGGGGAACGATGATAGCTGGCGGAATGATGAAAAGCCTGCCCATCCACAAACGATCACGACCCCGTATTGGATCGCCCGTTACACGGTGACGAACGCGCAATGGCGCGAGGGCGTTCAGG
>JBMOEO010000195.1:0-2240 GCA_049318945.1 Phototrophicaceae bacterium
CTGGTTTCCAATCAGAATTGAATACTCCCTTAAAACGGCGAGCGTTTTGAATCTCACTTGCTATTAACCGTTCTGTAAATTTGACGATACGATTCAATAACTCATCGAAAGTGATGTTCTGGTAGCGTGCTACTTCTAATTTAAGTTGGTTAACTTTTTTGTCTAACCGAGATAACTCATCTTGAGTTTGCTTGATTTGTTCAGCTAGTTTCTTCTCTTGGATTTGATGTTGTGCTTTTGATGAGGAGATCTGATTTTTAATGTCGTTCACTTTTTTCTGGTAGGTGGAATTAACCTGAGAAACTTCACTTGCATTGCTAAGGTTTTTGGGAACGTTAATTGCTTGCTTTAAGGCATCACGCCACAAAACTAATTTATCCCAATCTTCACTTGCATTGCCTCCATGAATTCCTAATAACGCTTGAACTGCTTTTGGACGATTAGATCTTACAATGTCAGAGGCATTGGTTATTCCAACTGAATTCAAAGCATCAATGCGTTTCTGTCCTATTCTATAAATTTTCCCAGGTTCAATGGTATATCTTCTCAAAGATTTAGAATAGAAATCCTCTAATACTCGCTCTTCTACCTTGCGTAACTCTAGTTGTTTTTCAGATTCCGCGCTTCTTATATTATTCTCAAAAGATCGGAGCGACTGTTGTAGTCTAGTGCTTTGTTCTATAAGTTGCGTTTTCAATTGAGAATGCCGTTTTAACAACAGTCTTTTATCGTTGCCAAATTGCGAGCTAAGTTGTGAAAGGTCTTGTTCAACACGCCTCTTTTGGAGGACAATCTCAAAGTGTTCAAAGTGTTGTTTGAGATAGCTTTCAGCGAATTTAGCATACGATGGTTTGAAAAGGGATAATCCTAAAAATCCTTTGTCCTTATCAAACTCAGCATCAATAGCTCGTTTAGCTTCTATTATTAGATCTTCTGGGAATGCGTATAACTGATCGCCATCTTGGGTGATATGGTCACTTAGCCAAGATGTCTTGTTCATATCGTATATAGGCTGTGGTAGGTTTAAGTAAAGATCATAGAGAGCAGGGAAGACATAATCTGTCGTATCGTGCGAGTTCAGGTTGGGCACTTGTAAATAAGAGGGGGATGTTATCACGCGCGATGTCAATTGATCAGTTAGGTCACGTATGCGCTCATCAGCGTGTCTCTGTAATTTTTGGAATAGAGGGGAGGAGTTGATCTTAGCATAATCATCACTCTTAAATAGCAAGTTATCATCCCCTGAAGTATCATCATCCCATAACGTCGGGTCAATGGATAGTAGGGTTAAACTACTGGCAATAACATGCGCAGAGAAATTATCCACCCCCAAGAAGTTCTCATTGTTGATTCCCCCCACCAATTGCCGCGAAGGATGCTGATAATGGCGGTGTCCAATCTCATTGCTCGGAAACCCCACTATATCTTGTAAGATGATCCCATCATAGTCAATGAGTTTAATCTCACCCCCATCGGTGACAATGATATTTCCGTGTTGTAAGTCCCCATGTACGATTCTGGCATTGCGCAACTGCTCACAAACATCAACCCACTTCTCGGTTAAAGACTGGAGCTTTTCCCCATCATTTAGATGTGCCTTTACGTATTGATCTAAGGTGACACCCTTGATCCATTCCATCTTGAGGATGGGATACCACCGTCCGTTCACCTTGACCCCATTAGGCAAGTAGGCAAAATCTACCATACACTGCAAACCCGATTGCTTGAGGTGCTGGGTGATGGCGGTATATCGTTGTTCACGGTTGGATAACTCACGCGAAAAACAACGTACCGCCCATTGACGCTTACCGTTTTGAAGCGTGAAAACCGTGGCAAAGTTTCCAGAGATTGGTTTGGGTATCCCATGCTTATCGGTAGTAACTTCTGCAGAACGAAGATCCGGATCGTCAAATGAGGACTCTGGAAATTGGAGTGCTTCCACATATTCCTGTGAACTAGGCCAAGGCATCGCTATCCCCTGTACTTACCACAATTCTAACCAAGGTGACATCATCATTCTTACACTTATTCTCTCGGCGTAGCTTGTCGATTTCGTCTGCAAATTGTTGTTGCCCTTGCATCAACTTGTTTAATACAGGTTGCTTACCATGTAAATTGAATAGATAGGCGGCAAGCGCATCGGTCATCAAGTAGAAAATATTCCCACTTTGCCACTTCTCATCCCTTTGATGTATTTGACCTTGTAATCCCACATTTCGAGCAGGATCAGTAGAGATCAA
>JBMOEO010000196.1:0-2236 GCA_049318945.1 Phototrophicaceae bacterium
TTGGCATGTCTCAAGTTTGCACCTGCCAAGTCAACACGGGCAAGGTTTGCTCCTTCGAGGTTCATGCCTTCTAAATTGGCACCTGCTAAGTCAGCATTTGCCAGCGTGCCATCCCGTAACCACCCTTCGGCTCGCGCTTCTTCAAACGCCACCTTGGTGACTGTTGAATCCCCACTCTGTAATCGTCTTAGTATCTCCGCTTTGCGCTGTTGGATTTCTTGGAGGCGTGCTTGTTCTTTTTCACTGCGCCCAACGATGAGTTCAAACAGAATGAATGTGGTGATCGCGCCGAACATCTCGGTGCTGAAGTTTTGTAGCCAGCTTGTCCACCAGTCCGCATTGCGCCCGTCTGGGGGCGTGATGAGCCATGACCCAATGCTTGTGCCAAACGCCATGATAAACAGCCCCACCAAGACCCACTGGGAGACGGTGATCTTTTTGAAAGCAGTGTGAATCCGTACAAACATATTGCCATTTCCTTAGTCTATGAAGAACCTGTCACCACGCTTCATTTTACTGGTTTGTACGGCGGATGCCACCAACGGGATTGACCGTGAGAGATGCCACGCTTGGGGCGGTGGGGTGTTATACTAATCGTATCGTGTTCAAGGAGAAACGCCGATGACCGCTCCAAGTATGACCTCATTGAAGATCAGAGGGTATCGCCCCTTTAGAGATTTCACCGCAACTTTGGGTTCACTTGAGGTATTGGTGGGTGCCAATGGTGCAGGTAAGTCCGCCTTGTTTGAGTTCCTCAAATTCCTACGCGATAGCACCTACCAAGACATCCCCCCCGAAATCATACATGGCTCGATTGGGCAGGCAATCTTCCATCAGCCAGGGGCAGATCGCCTGTGGTGGAGTGTGGGCTTAGACTTGAACCGCCCCCATCCGTTGCAATATCAGGGGGAGATTTTGGGACCCATCGGTAAAACGCAGGTGATTTTTGAGCGCGTGCTAACCGTTCCGCCTGAAGGGAAATCCCCTTTAGTTTTCTTGGATATGAAGGGGCAAAGCGGAATCATTCGCAATGAACAAGGTCAACATGAAGAGTATTCGTTAGAGCTACGGCGCAAGAACCAGCTGGCATTGAGTACCGCCACCAACCCCAATTTGCCCACGCTCTACCTCCTGCGTGAGACGCTTTTGGGATGGCGGTTCTATAGCTCGTTTCGGATCAATCACGATAAAATCCGTAAGCCTGTTCCCATTGAAGAAAATCCCACGCTTGATGAGGATGCTGGCAATTTGAGCGCGGTGTTATTCTATCTGTCGTCGGAACACCCCCACGCCTTTGAGGAACTTCACCTCTACCTACGGGCGATGATCCCACACTTTCAACGCCTCACCCTGAAAGCGCGTGGGCGTGGGGAAGTGATCGCCTTTTGGCAGGAGCGTGGGGTGCAGGCGGAGCTAAGTCTTGCGGATGTTTCGGATGGAATCTTGCGCTTGTTATGCTGGTCAGTGCTTGCTCTCACTCCCACTCCGCCCAGCTTGATTTGCATTGATGAACCCGATCAAGGGGTGCATCCGCGCACCTTGCCGATTTTGGCTGGGATGTTCCAACGCGCCAGCGAGCGCACCCAAATTCTGATTGCTACCCATGCTTCCTACTTTGTCAAACAGTTTGACCTGTCTACGATTGCTGTCATGCGCAAAGAAGAGGGGCAAGCGGTCTTTCGTAAGCCTGCCGATTCTGATGTATTGAAAGCATTGCTCGAAGATTTTGGCACAGAGGATTTAGAGTATTGGCATCAAAGCGATCAACTGGAGGACTTTGCATGACGCTTTCAGTGATGGTGTATGTGGAAGGGCAATCAGATGTTAAGGGGATGGAGGCGTTGCTCCGCCCCTTGCTAGAGCAAAAAGAGGAACAAGGGGTGAAGATCAATTTTTACGAGGCACCGCCCGGCGACAAGAAAGCCTCGCTCATGACCAAGACCCCTGTTAACGCGGTGAAGATTCTCAAGAATAATCCGTATGCTCATGTGGTTGTCATGCCTGATCTATACCCCCTCAATAAGGCAGTGCCCCATGAAACCCCCCAGCAACTCAAGGCGGTCATTCGTGACCAATTCACACAAGCCCTCAAGCGAGAAGGACTGGCGGATGACCAACGCTATCATAAGCGTTTTGCCGTGTTTTGTTTCAAGTACGATTTAGAAGCATTGGTCTTATCGGCTTTACAACCGCTCGCTTTGCGTCTTGGTGTGAAGGCGATTCAGCCTACATGGAC
>JBMOEO010000197.1:0-2211 GCA_049318945.1 Phototrophicaceae bacterium
TATATGCCCTAGTGAAGGCTTCCGCCGAAATGGGAGCGTTGGTCGTTGACTGCAGTTGCTTTTTCACTTGTTTAATGGAGTCGTTGATAACCTCCTGTAGTGCATTCTGCTCAGGAGTGGCTTGCTTCCAAAGTTCCACACCCCGCTCAAACGACTCACGTTGAAAAGACTTTAGCGGAGTGTGGTCACGCAGGTAGCGCACCCCTTCCATGCGTTCACGGTTGGCATCGGCGAACGTTGCTACCGCTGGATGGATGCGTGTATAGACGGCAAGTGTATACAGGGTGCATGCTTCGTTATATTGTTGGAGTTTAACCAGACTATCAAACCGCTCTTGCAGGGAGATATTCTCGCCAAGGGTAGCATTCAATAATCCAGTTTGTATATCAGTGGCACTGTAGGCATCATAGTAGGTTGTACCTGTGGCTTCGCTGGCAATGCCCTTCTCTGAGCGCAAATTAACGGGAATACCTCGTAACGCCTGTAGCAACTCTCCCGCTGGACTGGAGTCCTTGCGCAAGTCTACTGCCTTGAGGCGCAGTTGCACTTCTGCCTTGATGGGGTCAAGCCTGCCACTAAATGTTGTCGTAGCCAGATAGCCAATGAGGGTGTCCAGTTTTACGTCAACCTGTTCTAACAGGGGGAGGGTGTCGTATGTGGGGTCATTGTGTAGGGTTTGGCAAATCCCAAATAGCAGGTCATTCTGTATTGATTCGATGATGTAGCGTTGGATGGTGTAGTCAGTCTGCAAATCACGATATAACCCCACGGCAATCTGCCAGCGTCCCAAGTGCCCCCACAGCATCAGGTCGCTTTTCGCATCGAAAAGTTTTTGACGGTTTATTATGATGTGGTTGAATGCGTCCTCAAATTGGGAATCGCGTAGCTTCCCTTCCAACTCGCGCTTCACCGCATCAATACGGTCACTCAACGCTTGAGTGAGAGACTTATTCAAAGTGGCTAAAGCAGCATCGCGCCCTTCCTCAGTAACCTCGTTTGGTGTTTTGCGCCAAGCAAGGTCTGCTTGTATGGCTGTAATCAGATCACCCGATTTACCCGTTGGGAAGACATCACTCAAGAAGGCTTGAGGAAAAGTATCTAAGAATTGTTCAATCGTCCCACCCCCACTCAAGACCGCGCTCCATGCTTCCAACGTTTTCCGAAGCACCCCATGATCGGGGAAATTGTTGGTGGGGTTGATGAAGCGTTGATTTTCTGGCAGATCAATGCACGCTTTCAAGATCAAGCGTAATCCCAGGCTCATCTCGCCAAAACGGCTATCCTCCAAGATTTGGAGGTTTTGCCCGGCAATGCGCTCAGTGAATAACTCATTCCACAAGTTGCCGAAGACGGCAATTTCTGCGGCATGGTAGGTTTGTTCGTGTGGTTTTAGCACGTTCCAGTCAAGGACAACGGTATCTTTACTGCCATCGGCATAAGAATGAACCATCCAGTCTTTCATCTTTCGATCGGTACAGGCATGCCCACACGCCATTAACGCCTGCATGGCATAGGTGTAACGAATCGCACCATGAATACTGGCTTGCTCTGCCACAATGTAGTCGCGCCTATCTAACCTAGATTGTATATCCTCAACAAGCGTGTGCTTCTGGTCATACAAATACATCACCAATATCCGTGAGCCATCCTCTGCCTGTCCTAGAGCAACGGGAGGAATGGGCAAGTTAGGGGAGCCAAGATACCCACCCATACGATTGATATGGGTTGCCATATTGGTGAGGAGGTTATACTCCTCCTCCATCTTGTCTGCGCTGGTTGTGGCACGCGCCACCTTAAGAGCATACTTTCTGCTTGCATCCCGATAGACCGATCCCATCACCCCCTCGCCCAAAAAGGAAGCTGGATCCGGGGAGTAGGTCAGTTCCTTCAAGGCATCCCCTATACTTCCAGGTTTGATGATCGTTAATTTCATTGGTTAAGCTCCTTGACCTTTTCTGTATAATTCTTCAGTAACATCTTCGATAGTTTCTTTACACAACAACACCAAAACAATGCGTAAATCCGCTGGCATCTCCATATCCGTAGACTGTAGTTGGCTCAATAAAAGATCCAAGTAGTCAATAGTTAACGCCTGCTTTTGTGCCCAGTCTGCACTGTCACGATCTCGTAACAGATAAGCAATACGCCAATGTCCCGTTAGTGACTGATCCATCTGTGTGAATGTACGTAACCCCAAAGAAATCCACTCGA
>JBMOEO010000198.1:0-2187 GCA_049318945.1 Phototrophicaceae bacterium
AACCCGGCGATTTGTTCTTGAGTAAGCTGGATGCTATGGTCATTGAACTGGATGACTTGCGCCCAGACGGCACCGTCCCCATCACCGAAGTCACCCGTCGCCTAGCCGAGTCGCTTGATATTGAGCGCGTCACCAAGAAGTTCTATACCGACTTTAGCACCTTGCGCGTGGACTTCATCCAGCAAATCGAGGGCATCAGCAAAGAGAGTGACCGCTTTTGGTATGCCAGCGTGCTACTCAACCGCCTGATGTTCATCTACTTCTTACAGAAGAAGGGCTTCATCCAAAACAACACCCGCTATCTTGAAACCAAGTTCGCCCTCTACTATCCCACGCCAAGCGTCACGCGGGCGGATGGGCAGTTCTATCGTGAATTTCTACAGGCACTCTTCTTTGAGGGATTCGCCAAGCCCGCCCAACAACGCTCCCCCCAAACGCACGACTTGCTAGGCGAGATCAAGTATCTCAACGGTGGGTTGTTCATCCAACACGCGCTAGAAACGGACTATCCCGACATCCACATTCCTGATGAAGCGTTTGATAAAGTGTGGAATCTCTTCGGTAAATACTCGTGGCACTTAGACGACACGCCGGGCGCAACCGACAATGAGATCAACCCGGACGTGTTGGGTTACATCTTTGAGAAGTACATCAACCAAAAGGCTTTTGGCGCGTACTACACCCGTACCGAGATCACCCAATACCTCTGTGAGCGCACCCTGCACGCCATCATCCTAGAGCGCATCCACGAAAACAGCCTCCACCACTTTGAGCATTTCAACGAGGTCTTGCTCAAGTTGGATGCGGATATGTGTCGCCTGTTGCTTAAGGTCTTGCCCACGATTTCCATCTTAGATCCGGCTTGCGGTTCGGGCGCGTTCTTGGTTGCCGCCATGAAGACCCTGTTGGACATTTACGCCGCCGTCTATGGCAAGATCGACTTCTTGCACGATCCCACCCTCACCGCCGAGTTGAAAGCAATCCGCCAGAAGCACCCCTCCATCCACTACTACGCCCGCAAGCGCATCATCACCGATAACTTGTATGGCGTAGACATCATGCAAGAGGCGACCGAGATTGCCAAGTTGCGCCTCTTTTTGGCGTTGGTTAGTGCCGCGCGGACGGTTGATGAACTGGAGCCGTTGCCCAATATTGACTTCAACATCATGGCGGGCAATTCACTCATTGGCTTGTTAGAAGTGGACGCGACCCGTTTTGATGAACAGTCCAAGACGATAGATATGTTACAGGGGCAAAAGGCAAGCGAGTATCGCACGATACTGGCAGAAAAGAATCGCCTCATCAAGGTGTATCGCCATACCTCCAACTTGACCGACGACCTGCACGCCTTGCGCGATCAAATTGACGCGCACAAAGAGCAAGCCTATACCGCGCTGGACGACATCTTGTTAGATGAATTCAACCGCTTGGGCATCCGCTATGAACAAGCGCAGGCGAAGGGCAAGCCCATCAAGCGTGCTTTAACGCTGGCGGATATTCAACGCCTTGCCCCGTTCCATTGGGGCTATGAGTTTGATGAGATCATGGCGCGGGGGGGCTTTGACATCATCATTGCTAACCCGCCGTGGGAAATCTTTAAGCCACAAGCCAAAGAGTTCTTCGCCGACTATAGCGACACCATCACCAAGAACAAGATGACCATCAAAGACTTTGAGAAAGAACAGGCAAAACTTATGAAAAATCAGGAGATACGTGATGCCTGGGTCAAATACCGGAACCGCTTTCCCTATGTGAGCCAGTATTTCCGAAGCTCCTCCCAGTATAAGAACCAGATTGCCGTTGTGAACGGCAAGAAGGCAGGATCGGATATAAACCTCTATAAGCTTTTTCTTGAGCAGTGTTTTAACCTTATACGTCCGGGCGGGGAATGCGGTATCGTTATCCCCGGTGGTATTTACAGCGATTTGGGAGCCAAGCAGTTGAGGGAAATGCTGTTCACTGAAACGGAAATAACCGGGCTGTTCTGCTTTGAAAACAACAAAGAAATTTTTGAAGGAGTTCACCGTAGCTTCAAGTTTGTGGTGCTAACTTTCGTAAAAGGCGGCAGGACTGATACTTTCCCGACTGCCTTTATGCGCCATGAAGTGGCTGAACTTGAGCGGTTTCCGAAAGAGGGGGCAATTGATATTTCTGTGGACTTCATAAAGAGGCTGTCGCCTGATTCAT
>JBMOEO010000199.1:0-2158 GCA_049318945.1 Phototrophicaceae bacterium
CATTGCACGTGCTTTAGCTGTTGAACCACGCCTGATTATATGTGATGAAGCGGTGAGTGCATTGGATGTCTCTACACAGGCGCAAGTTATCAATCTGCTAGAATCCCTCCAACGTGATTTAGCGGTTTCTTATCTATTTATCTCCCATGATCTGGCGGTAGTTCGTCATATCAGTCACACGATTGGCGTGATGTATTTGGGGAATTTGGTGGAGTTAGGTTCTGCGGAACGTGTGTATGAGCGTCCTCTCCACCCTTATACTGAAATGCTTCTAGCTTCTATCCCGATGGCAAATCCCATTGAGCAACAGAAACGGCGTATGGCTCGGCAACAACTGCGACGTGTGGAAACCAATGCCCGCAAACGTGTGGAGCGTGGTTGTCCCTTTGCGCCCCGTTGTCCCTATGTGATGCAGGTTTGTCTTGAACAGATGCCTGCTCCGATTGCTGTTGAGGGTGGCGGAATGGTGCGGTGTCATCTACACAGTGCTACGGGTGGTGTTGAGTTATCAAGATCGCTAGAAAGTAGAATCCCTGTGATGAATAAGGATTCATAACCCACCGATTGCACCTCTCGCTATTCTGCGTAAAATGGGTTTCATAACACATCATGATAGACCCCATTAAGGAAACCAAAATGGATAAGAAGAAAGTAGTCGTCCTCAAAGGGGATGAAACTGGGCAAGAACTGCTAGAAGAATCTCTGCGTGTGCTTCAACCTGAGGTGATTCGCACACAGGAACTAGAGTTTGAATACTTTGATCTCTCATTAGAAAATCGCCGCCTCACGCATAATCAAGTTGTGCGCGATGCTGCGGAGCGTTTGAAAGAGACCGGACTAGGGATCAAAGCCGCCACCATTACCCCTAGCAATCCTGATGATGTGGGTAGCCCCAACGCGCTCTTGCGTGAATGGATCAATGGGCAGGTGATCTTGCGCACGGGGCGACGCATCCCCGGCGTGCGCCCACTAGCAGGTGTTCATGCGCCCATTGCTGTCGTGCGGATGGCGGTTGAAGATGCTTACAATGCCAAAGAATGGCGCGAAGGAGAGGGCGAGGATGAGATCGCCTACAGCACGCGCTACATCAGCCGTCGCACTTGTCGCGCGGTTTCAGAATTCACTTTCCGCTATGCACGTCGTACTAACTCAACCGTATTCGGCGGACCCAAGTATACCGTTAGCCCTGTATACGAAGGCATGCTCAAAGAAGAAATGGATGCTGCCGCCAAGCGTTACCCCGATGTCCGCTATAACCCACAACTGATTGATGCCACCTTCGCCCTCTTGCTGGATACGACGGGTGAGCCATTGGTCATTCCCTCGCTCAATCGGGATGGTGACATCTTGAGCGATTTGGTCATCAAGATGTTTGGGACAATCGCTGGAGCGGAGTCGGTCATTTTCTCGTTGGATGAAAGCAACGATGTAAAAGTGGTGCTAACCGAAGCTCCCCACGGTACTGCTCCCAGTTTGTACGGTAAAAATGTGGCGAACCCGATGGCGATGATCTTGGCAGGCGCGGCATTGTTGCGCTATGTCCGAACGGTGGCAACCGCTGCCGCCAGCCGTGCCATTTACGAATCTGTGATGGAAGCGGTCAATAGTGGCATTCGTACTTCTGATCTGGGTGGATCATACAGCACAACCGCCTTCACCGATGAAATCATTCGGCGTGTGCAAGATAAGCTAGAAATTTGGGCGACGCTTGGCGAAACCCCCCGCATTGCTCACTAACTTGTAGGATATACATCCCCATTACGTTGGTGATGGGGATGAAGGACGCTTCATGAAAAACCATGCGCTTGCCTTCCTTCTGTGTTGTCTCATCGCGTGGTGGGCAATTCCCAATCTGACGCATCCCCTCACCCTGCCGAATGGGGCAGACATCCCCTTCCATTATTGGCGTACTTTCTCGCTGGGATACAACTGGCTACAGGGGGATGTCTTCGCCCGATGGTCATCTTTGTATAATGTGGGATATGGAGGGGTGGCGTTTCAATTCACCGCGCCTGCTTTCTACGCGCTTGCCAATGTCATTGGGTTGCTCACGGGGGTGGGCATCCCCTTACAAATGAAGTGGGCATGGTATCTGGCGGTGCTGATCGGTTGTTGGGGAGCGTGGCGATTCACCTTCCAACGGTGGGGAATGTTGCCT
>JBMOEO010000200.1:0-2082 GCA_049318945.1 Phototrophicaceae bacterium
GATGCTTGGGTGTCGTCTCATTGGGGTGAGGCATCTCCCCTTAATCGTAAGAGGCTTGGCTCCATCGCCACGTGAACAGCACTTCTAACAGGGTGGTTTGCTGGGCAGATTGCAACGCTACGCTATAGTCATCTTCCACCAAACGTATGCGAGCTTCTTCCAACACTTCAAATGTTTGGGTGCGCAAACTGGTGATGTTCACGTTAGATAGCATGATGGATTGCGCTAGGCTAACCGCCTTACTGAAGTCCTCATCAAACAGCGCAAGATAAGCCAACGTCAAAACAGCATACGCTTGGATGTGGCTTTCGGTGCGGGCACTTGCCATGTGTGCCATATTGAGCGCGTGTTGCTGGGCTTCGCGTCGCTTCTCTTGGGACAACAAGGTGCGTACAAGATGATGATAGCTAATCACCGTGCCGAAGGGATGCCCTAGCTCTTGGAAGTGGTTTCGCGCTAGGTTCAATAGCGCGGTTGCCTCAACATAGTTGCGTTCTTTGTGGAGGCGTATCCCTCGATTCAAGTTGGATAACGCACCCCGAAAAGGTGTGCCGATGTCTTCTAGCGATTGCACCGTGCGCAATTCGGCTGTGCTACGCAGGTTAACGGGTTCGTTTCCATGCGTATGCAGTAACTCGCCAAGTCGTTGGCTGATTTCCTCAAGGCGGTTATTGGGGTCGCTCAGTGTCAGTTGGTTTGCCCCGGTTTGCATCGCGTTGATTGCTCGCTGAAATTGTTGCCCTTGAAGGTACAAGTCGCTCAGGTCAATCGCATATACTTCTGCTGCCCGATGCACAAGTCCGTTCTCCTCAAAGATGGTGATGGCATGCAAGAAATCTTGTTCAGCGGTGGCAAGGTCATGGTCAAGGTGTTGCTCAATAATCCCCCGTAGCACCAGCAATTCTGCGGTATGGTTGCTTTCCACCCGTAGCAAAGGGTCTAGCTCTTGAAGGGTTATCCGCGCTTGGTTGTATTCGTTCAAGCGCACATAGGACTCTGCCAGAATGAGCGTGGCGTGTTCATGATAAAGATGATAATCCACCTCATCATTGGGGGGGAGGTTCTCTAATAGGTCTAAGGTGCGCCGAATCAAGGTGATGCTTTGGTGATAATCGGCGCGTTTATGAAGCATGTAATCGGCACACAGAATAGAATGCGTCACCTCTCCAACAGCATCCCCTGATGCTCGCCAATGTTGAACGATTCTAGGGAGATACTCTGGATGGTCGGGGTGTGCCTGCTCAAGGATGATCGCCGCGTCGCGGTTGAACCGTCGATGCTCTGCCCCGTTCAAGTTCTCTAGCAGGGTCTCGCGCAGTTTATCATGGGCAAACTGCCACACATTATCTTGAATGTCTAAGACGTTAACCGCAGAACACGCCGTGAACCAGCTTTCTAGCGTTTCGTTGGGGACATAGTGTAGGTGCATCTTAGCGGTTTGTAATTCCAGCACATCAATGACGCGCCCCAAGACCGCCGTCAAATTGAGCAAGTCGCGCCCCCAATAAGGAACGTGGCGCAGGCGACGGCGTAACACGCTTTCAATCCGTGCGACGGATAAACTGCGAGGGATGGTAAGGCTTTGGCTATTGGCAAACATCCCCAAGGGGCCGGCATTTTCTGCTAGGGCACGCACGACCTCCACCACAAAGAAGGTGTTCCCGTCGGTTTCGCGGATGAGTAGCTCCTGCAAGGCGGGGTTGCTTCCCCCTTCCCCAAGCATGGCAACGCTTAATTCCTTGATCTCCTCCCCCGTCAACCGCTTCAGGTGGATGCGCTCCATCAGGGGAAGATGAACGGGTAGGTGTGGGCTTTCTTCGTTGCGATAGGAGGCAACCACCATCAACGGCAATTCTTTTAAGCGTTGCGTCAAACGGTGTAAGATGCCCACCCCATCCATCCCCCAATGCAAATCATCCAATAGCAGAATGGTTGGCGCGGTTTGACGACAGAAAATATCAACGATGGTGCTTTCAAGTCGATAACGGGTGGCATCCACTTCTAAGGGTGGGGGAATCAGTCCTGCTTTATTGGTTAGTTTTTCGCAGTCGGCGATGATCTCACTGAGGATGCCAATCTCTT
>JBMOEO010000201.1:0-2045 GCA_049318945.1 Phototrophicaceae bacterium
ACTGTCCCCTAGCCATACCATTCGATCATGTCGGGGATGCCCACAAGTACCCTCGTCATGATCGCCCTTCACAACATGAGTGGGATTATTCCAAAGAATTACTTTCTAGGGCGTGCCTTAAGGATAAGAATACTTCTTTGACTGGTTGAGAAACCGCACTGTCAGGCTCTGCTAGAACTAATTGCTGATACATGTTGAGAAATACAACACGTTGACGATAAAACAAATATAAAAAATGTCGCACAAACTGGATACAATCAAGTATTGTCACCTCTACACCAATCATCTCAAACATCTTTTTAGCGTAACTATCTACTAATGGATCAATTATATCGGTCGTGATGAAAACATAATTATCAAGTGGATAAGATATCGCGCTGATTTTCTGTTGCACAGCCAAATCAAGATCAGTGATGGTTACGCGCCTATGTTTCATTTCATAGCAAGTGATAATGCGTTCATCATTGATGAGAGTAATCTGTACATCACCCAATGATTTGGTTTGGCTATCTGCAGATTGGTGTGCTTCAAGTGGTAATGGGTGCTCTTGTAAAACAGGGCTAACCGTTAAATAAGCTGCCATCACCAACAACACGGGTAAGCGACTTGACCCTTTTGTGGAGAGGTGTTGGCTAATCAAGCTAATGATCTGCTCAACGGAGATTTGCCTATCCATACGATTTGATTGAAGATTAGCTAAAAGCGATTCCATCCGCTGTTGCTTCTGATCGCGTAATACAATCAGTTGCCGAATGATTTCTTTTAAGAGATCATTTGCAGTTAAGTCGTGTTGGTAAACATGGTTGAGTAACTCTAAACATGCCTGATAAACCTCGCGCGGTCTGCCCGAAAGATTCAGATCAGGGGTTAAAACGGTATTTCTATTCCGTAAAGCAGGGGTTAAGAAAGCTGTAGTGGGATTACAGGGTAGTTGATATTGTATAATGAATGGGGCAATATAACGCTCATCATACGCCCTGCCAGAGTATGAATCCATATCACCTATTTCAGTGTAAGGTTTGCGTATATCTATACTGGGATCATATACCTTCGCCAATGCACACGCTAGAATCAACCGTACCCCTGCTCGGTTTTGAATATTCATACTGACTAACTCAATCTTTTCAAATATATGAGAGGCAATCATCACTGATTGCATTCCCCCTTGTTGAGCTTGTTGGTAAAGCAATCCTAAAATCTGGTCGGGTGTCATACTAAAACTCGTTTGAGTTGAACAAAGAGACAGGGTACATTATATTTTGAGGGGCATAGTTCATCCATAACCATTCAACGCGCGGTTCTTTAGATGAATGAATCACCTTGCTGGGGGCTTGTATGCAATACCAATCATGGTACAACTCCGACATTAAAGGAGATTCATACCCAGAGATGGCAACCATCCCCTTAACGGTGTGTAAAACTTCTGCCAATTGTCGATGTTCTACATCACTCATTTCATAGCCATAGGCATGTGTATCTGTGCGTGAATCATGTGGATAGGGAGGGTCACAGTAAAACAAGGTTTGGGGGCTATCATAACGGCGGATGACTTCGATGGCAGGAGCATTCTCAATTTGCACACGCAACAACCGCTGGGCAATTTCGGATAATCCTTCCACACTGCCAAGCCAGCGTGAAACCGCCCCCGCCATTCCTGCACGGCTAGTCAACAAACAATGTGCCCACCGCCCACGGCTTGCCGTTTGAGCCAATCCAGTACGAACCTGCCTTGCACGAACAAAAAAACGTCTTGCACGTTCAAGGTCGGAAATATCAGCAGTAGGAGCGGAGATCGCCAGTTCAAATTCCTCACGGGAAAATGGCGTTAACCCAATAGACTCTAATAAGGCTTCTTTATGGGTGCGTAATACACAAAAGAAATTGACAACTTCACCATCCAAATCATTATATGTCTCCACCGCAGAAGGCTCACGATTCAATAGAACAGCACCTGATCCACCAAACGGTTCACAATAATGTTCAGTTATCGGAAGGTTAGGAAGCAACCAATCTAAATGGCTAAACTTTCCACCATACCAACCAAA
>JBMOEO010000202.1:0-2032 GCA_049318945.1 Phototrophicaceae bacterium
TGCATCAGGAAACGCGCTCTCTAGTTGAGGGATGAACACCACATCAAATTCTAGCCCCTTCATCTTTTCAAATGAATCAACATACACCCCTAAGTCGCGTTGTGGTTTCCAACCTCTTGAAGTGTTCTTGTCGTGGCACAAAATAGCAATTTGCTGAGGTTTGATTTTGGAATCAACCAGTTCATGAATCTTTGCAACAATCCAACTGATCTCCGCCTCATTATCTGGACACTGAATCAACAGAGGTGATGTGCCAGACCCCAGTTCATAGGAGGTGAAGTCAGGTTCAGGGCGTTCATCAAATTGTCGGAGGGTCTCATCGGCTTCGATCAAACTGTGTGCCACCAAACTGATTTCACGGGTAGATCGGAAAGGCACACGCAATACTCGACTGCGCCCAACAACCGATAATCCCTTCTGAATCCATGTGTAAGAGCGGAAAATACTTTGGGAAGGATCATCACAGATGAGCATAGTACCTTCTTTCTTGAGCAACATTTTGCAAACCGCCACCCAATCAGGAGCGAAGTCTTGCGCCTCATCTATCAAGATTGCATCATAGCTGGCTTTCAATTCATGATCCTGCAAAATTTGCAGGGCTAGTTTTGGTACATCCTCCCAGTCAAGCCATTCTTTTCCTGCCTGTTGCAATGCTTCTTGGTGGGTGCGATAGCGACGATAAATATCATTGAACAGAACACGCCGATTTTGATCCAATCGTTGATTACGTCCTTTACGATCAATGGTCAGGTAAGCATTATCGTCATCCAGTCCGATCTCTTTACGATAGCGAATCTCTTGTGCCACATAATCAATGGGAAGCCCAAGTTGTTTAATAGCAGCAGCTTCGTTGGATTTTAACCAATCTTGAACGTTGAGCGGGGAATGCCACTGTTTGCCAATGATACGGGCACATAACTTGTGGAAGTTAGTCACTTCTATGTGATCTGAAGCATTAACCCGTTTCTTGAGATCAGTCGCAAGATCAGTGTTGAAGGCTAAAACAAGGATGCGAGCATCAGGATACTGCTCCACTAAATATTTTGTTCGCTTCACTATGACCAACGTCTTGCCACTACCAGCCACCCCACGCACAAGGCGAATGTTGACATTCTCGGCAATTCCCGTTATCTCACTTGATACACTCTCATCATCCTCAAGCATGCTTAGTTGCTTTGGTTGGGCAGATGGCAAGGATTCCTTGATGAGCGTTTCTTGTGGTAGCGTAATCGTACCGATCGGGGAGCCTTGTTCATCATCAAGGCGTAAGGATGGGTCTATGGTTTCGCGGATAATATCGAGCATATCTAAAGATAACGGACGTTTGATCTTGAATTTCCAAGGCAGATTCTCAAACGCCTGATGGAGTTGGGTAGCAGATTTAAGGTGTTCACGCCCAATCACAACATTCGCGGGCCAAATACCCTTTTCCACAAATTGGTCAATAACATATTGTTTGATATTGGGTAACACCACCAAGACTTCCCAAGGAAAACTAAGACGCTTACACCCCTTATGATCTTCCCACAGTTCAGCTCGTCCCTCAAATCGTTTTCTCAGATTGTAAGCATAACCTTGAGCAGTGCGCACAGGGTTAGGATGGTTCATTGGCTCGCCATCACTCCTGATCGTCTGGATGATGTGCTGGTCGCCACCTTTAATCTTTACCCAATCTTTAACCTCTATGACTATCACACCCAAATTAGCACTAATCACCACAAAGTCAGGTTTTCTACTTTGACCATCGGGCATGATGATTTGCGGTTCATAATAAAAGAGGTAACTTTTAGGAGGAAGTTTACTCAATAAACCATATACAATATTTTCGCCCTGCGTTAATCCTTGACGATTTGCATCAACCATTATCTAACCCTATCTGAATCTTCATCTATCATTTGTTTTTAGAGTATAACAGCAACTTAGCCAAGACAATATTATCCTAAGATAGATACTTATGTTATCCAAAAATTCAGAAATTAGGGTTAGTGCTTGGGGCGCAAGCCGTTAAAGAAAACTGTCACCACTTGGTCAA
>JBMOEO010000203.1:0-2015 GCA_049318945.1 Phototrophicaceae bacterium
GCTGTTGTCCTTTACGAGCAAGCCAATCAAAGCATTGTTCGTCTTGGTAGAGGGCATGACGTTTGCCCTCTCGCTTAATGGTAGGGTTGGCAAGCAAACGAAACATTAACGCTTGCCCAGGTTGGATATGTTGGGCGTTGACGTGTCGTAGCTGGGGAATCTGAATGACATAATCCTTGTGCAAGAAAGACCAATCGGGGAGCAGTTGCGATTGCACCAAGAGATCAATCCGCTGGCGAGACACCTCAACACGAAAAAGCACACGCTCATGGGTGGGCAACTCGGGTGGGAAGGCATGCAAAACAGTTCGATGTAACTCATGGCGATCCGAAAGGTCTCTTTGAACATTAGCATAGCTTGGATTCAGTTGTAACTTAGAAAGATACATTTATGTTTCCTCCAATCCACCGATAGACAAATATTCAACCCGAACACGGCGTGGCAAGAAGCGTCGCTCGCTAAAAGAAATGGGTTGATCGTTGCGTACAACTTGCCCATTGGGGTCTTCAATCACAAATTGACACTTTTCTACAGGAGAGGTGGTCAAAGAGGGATAGGTTCGTAAGCTGGTTTCTAAACTTTCCTCCTGCACACCTTGATCCAACCAGACCGTTTCGGCAGGAATGCAGGACTTTCTACCCAGAAATAAAAACCAACGGGGTTGTTGTAATGCCTGATGAAGTTGGTGGAGGAAGGCGACATTCGCTCCTTCTAGCCCAACCAAGAATCTGGCATCTGCTAAGTAGAAACGCCTTGAAATCATCAAATCGTGTTTGATCCCCCCATCAACTTTATAGATTCCCCCCATGCCTGCGGTGTGATAATTGCGCATGATCTGACCGGGTTGGTCAATCCGAACGCCCATCCGCAAGGACGCAAGATCATCAACCGACTCCTCTCGAGGTCGCCCAAGTGCGGCGCATAACAAGCCGATGACCCCGCTTTTAGAAGGTTCACGCCCGGTATCCCGATGCTCAAAATTGCTTTGCGTTCCCCATGATTGCATTGGGGCAGAAAGACGTAAGAGAAGCGTCGCCATATTGGTTACTCCGTAGGAAGAACGGAGGTAATGTTATAAACCCAGTCCATCAAGTTATTGACCTTTGCTTGTTGCAATTCCTCAGACGTGTTGAGGTAGCCATGAGGGTCTAATACGCTAATGGCTTGGGGCGCATAAAGACGGAAGGCGCGTTCAGTCTCATCCCAGTATTTGACTAGAGTATTGACAGATGGCTGGGCATATCCACCTTGTCGCGGGGCGTTAATGGGTTTTTCAAAAGCATTCATCAAGGATTGCCCGTCGTTATAAGGGCGAGCCACCGCTAAAAGAAAATCAGGCATGTGTTGGTTTAAGAAGCGGTTTTGCATCCCAGTGGGAACAACCAACGCGAATGCTTTCATGAAGGAATCTACCGTGAGTGTGGCGGTAGCGACATCTCCGTTCAAATTCTTGACGAGTTGATCCCAATGAATACGGACACAGCGATAGTATGTAGCGGAGTTATACGCTACCAACCCCAGCATCCCCGCGCCCGATTGTTCATCAGAAGAGAGATCATCTACGGCTGTAAAATAATCAAATTCTGCGGTGGCAACTTCATGTGTGGAAAGGGCATGCTCAACTTGACAAGCAGCATCAATATTGAGTTCAGGGCTTTCAGCAAGCATCCGACCAAACAGCGCGATATCCGGGGCGGACGACCGTTCTTTAATGGTCTTCACAAATTCTTTTTTAATGGCTGCCCATTCTTTATCTTTTTCCTTTCCAGAATCTTTGAGGTTATAACCAGCAGAGATGAGGTCTATCACTTTCTGGGTTAGCCAGTCAAATTCGCTACTGCTCAAGTAGATCAGCACACTGGCGCGATCAGCATTCTTGCCGTCCGCTTTAGCAAATAGTTTTGCAATCAACAAATTGGTTTGTTCCTGCGCGGTTGCCTCATCATAACCCAATTGCACCAAACGCTTGGTGATTTCCATAGCAACATAGCGCGTTCTTAGCCCAATATCCATTG
>JBMOEO010000204.1:0-1982 GCA_049318945.1 Phototrophicaceae bacterium
TAGTGGTCTTACATACCATTAGAGGCTACTAAGGTATAAGGTAAAGGGTATATCATCATGTGCAAACCCTCAGATGGGGGAGTGTGATAGGATAGATGGTGATTTATACTGAGATCACGAAGAAGCAGAAATGGATACTTCGCAAGTTATTCAATTGGCTCAAACACAACTTGAGCAGTTGCCCACCCAAATATTTGATGTGCTGACCATTGCCAAACCTGTTTCAGCTTCATCTGCCTTAAACCTCGCCAAGATCATCTCAAAACTTTCGCCGATTATGGGCAACTTGATTGAGTTCAATATTGTGGAATTATTGAATCAGAACCCTGTATGGTCTCGTTTTGGGAAGTGGGTACGGCAAGACCCTGACTTTCCTGATGCGGTATTTGAGGGTGCGTTTGTACCTACACCTGGCTTTGAGATTAAAGCATGGTTTCCATTATCTACTGAAATCACCGCACGCTTCAAACCTAGTCAACAGTATTTTGCGGATCAAAATATACATGTTGTTTTAGTGGGATGGATTCCTGAAAACATCATCTATGGTCGCCCTCAAATTCTCAAAGTGAGCATCATCGAAGCGGGATCCATCGCTATCTCGCGCGATCATCACTATCACCGCCCACCTGACTACGTGGTGACGGAGCCAGAGAACACGCTTGAACGGACGGTCAATCTACGTCAAACCAATACCAACGGTTATAAATGGCAAGGAACACCTGCTCAACTGAAAGAGGCAGTAGAGTGGCTCAACACTTTTGGCTACGATGTGGGATCATATCGCTTGGATGCTGACTACCAACAACTGATGAAACAACTCTTGTCGCGCTACAATTATCGCTTAGATACCAACTTCGCTAAGCTAGACCGTATTGCCCATCCCGATATAGAGCGATTCAAAACAGATTTACTGGAGACAAGCATTCATGGTATGGCACTTAAAGACTGGATACGAGTTTATAACGCTACCGATGAGCAACAGATTCTTAAGGTATTCCGTCAGCACTTGGGGATAGGTTAGGTATTATACGTTACTTGAAGCGTTCCACCCCAAATTGAAAATAAGTTGCGTCAATCTCTGCGCCATAAGCACGCCGATTCAATTTTTGAGCGGCAACGGAAGCTGAAAAAAGCCCACCAAACGGCTCCCAAACTACATCTTGTTCCTCGCTAGAAGCGCGTATCAGGCGTTCCATCAGGTCAAGGGGTTTTTGGTTTAGGTGTACTGCTCGCCCACTGTGTGGGTTCTTCAAGCGTTCTGCATCCCGTAGGGGGGGGCGTTGCCACACATTGGTTACGCCATGTGGGCAGTAGAACTTGGAACGCATCTTTGCCCACGTTTGCCCGCTCACAGGGCGGTTGCCATCGAATGAAAAATAAGGCATGCCAGAAGGTTGACCGTGTTGGTTGGCATAAGCCACCAGCATCTCAAACTTCTCAATAGGGGGGAAGTACCATAGATGCCCTTGATCCAGATACTTGCGAACAGCGGCATCCTTCACCCCACAGGCGAGATTGGCGGAACGTAAGGGTAAACCCGTCCGCTTCCATTCTGCCAGCAACCATTGTTTAAGATGTAAGCCGTTAATGCGTGGTTCAAAAACATACTGTATGCACATTTCTGTCACCACTGGGAATTGTCGAACACGCGCGGTGTGGATGTTACCGGCAATGTGTCCCTTGCCTTTGTCCCAGATATTTGCCCCAACATACCGCCACCCGTAACGTTCTAGGATAGGGTGAACAGCTGCCCATCCAATCTCACTATTCCAAAACCATAAGGTTGTGCAAGGCAAAGCATGCTGACTCCATGCCTGAATATGGGGTTCATACCACTGGGGAAGGCTTAAATGATCGCTGGTATCTCCCTCAAATCCTAAGACCCCATACGCTCCATCCGAGATAATAACCGTAGGCTTTTCCCATTGGGCGTAAAAAGCAAGGCTATCCCCATAATAAAGCGATGATGATTCGTGATGATA
>JBMOEO010000205.1:0-1956 GCA_049318945.1 Phototrophicaceae bacterium
ATTCCCATTTCCTATTCATTCTGATTTGCAAATTCCTCGCGCATTATAGATAATAGTGGCTATCGTGTTCGCTTTATCAGTGTGAGGGGTGGGTGGGATGCCACAAATCTTTGTTTCGTATGCCCATAAAGATGAGGCTTTTACTAAAAAGTTCATCGAAGTCGTGCAGAATCGCTACAAGAATGATCGTCGCGTGTCGGTGTGGTATGACAAAAACCTTGCTGGGGGTGATGACTGGTGGAAGGAAATCATGCGCCAGTTGGGCAAGACCGACATCTTCATCTATTTGATGTCGCAAAGGGCACTCAATTCTGAATACTGTCAGGCAGAATTCCGCGAGGCATACCGCCTGCGCAAGCAGATCATCACCGTACTGGTGGATGCCGATATAGAGATTGATAACGATCAATTATCTGCCATTCACTATGTGGACTTGACGCAGGGGCTAGATCATGCCGATAGTCGGCAGGAGCTATTGCGAGCGTTAGAAGATCAAGTACAGCGCGTCCCTCCCATGCGTTTACTTCCTCCGCGCTCATGGAAGCAAACTCCCCAACCCAACAAGCCGGATAAAAGCGCAACCGCTCCCAGTGGAACAGAGCGCGTCCTACGCAAGCCAATGGATATAGACACGCGCTTGGCATACATTCAAACCATCATTGGTGCAGTCGGATTAATCGTTTCGATCATCGCGCTGGTATTTGCGTATATCCAAATTTCAGGAAGCCCAACCCCAACCCCTCCTGCTATAGGCGAATCTTTTACTGCTGTTCCTACCCCCTTGCCCACCACCCAACCGCCTCCTGATGGGTCACTTACCCCTTCGTCTACCGCTACTTTGAGTGTGTTTGAACAGGTGCAAACCGCAGAAGCGATACAAACACAACAGATGCAAATTCAGCAAACATTGAATGCGCAAGAAACGGCAACTGAGTTGACACGCTTAAACACTGAAAAAACGGTAGAAGCTATCGGGGCGACTGAAACGGTAGCTTTTGCTACTTTGCTCGCTTTATCCGCTACCCCCACCCCGACCTTAACTTCTACCGCCACCGCTACCCCAACCCATACCGCTACGCCTGACCCGTTGGTCATTGCCAAGAACGGCGTTGCCAGTAACGCGGACTGGAAACCGTATGTGGGCATAGAGGGCATCACCCAGCGCGACTTCAATGGACACAGCATGGTCTTGGTGCCAGCAGGGCAGTTTGTCATGGGGAGTACCGAAGCAGAAGTCGATCAGGCGGTGGTATTGTGCCAGCAAGCGGCAGACAACAATGCTGAATGTCAACGAAGTTGGTACGATGATGAACTTTCAACGGAAGACAACACTCAGATTTTCGATGAGCCATTTTGGATTGACCGTTATGAAGTCACCCGCGTCCAGTATGAACAATGTGTAGCAAGCGGAACCTGCGAAACCACCCCCTCTAGTGAGTATTCTACTGACCCCAACCAGCCAATCAATAATGTGGATTGGTTTCAGGCGCAAGCATATTGCCAGTGGCGTGGGGCGGAGTTACCCACTGAAGCACAATGGGAGTACGCCAGCCGTGGACCCGACCGCTTGATCTTCCCATGGGGGAATACCTTTGATGGAGATCAAGCGAACCATTGTGATCGTCTGTGTGGGGAATCTAGTTGGATGACGCATGATTATGTCCATCAAGAATATGATGATGGGTATGCGGTTACATCTCCTGTGGGGAGCTATCCAACAGGCGTATCGTGGGTGGGTACCCTCGATCAAGCTGGTAATATTTGGGAATGGACAAGCACCGCCTATGGTGATTATCCCTATGAGCAGGAGGATGAACAGCCTAATAATCAAGATATTAGTCGCGTTTTGCGGGGTGGTTCATTCAGCCATCCTGCCTACTTCTTGCGGTCTGCTTATCGTTACCTCTGGTTTCCTACCGTTAACCTCGATAACACTGGCTTCCGCTGTGCTTTCTC
>JBMOEO010000206.1:0-1950 GCA_049318945.1 Phototrophicaceae bacterium
CAATGACGCGCGGTCGAGGTTGTTCATAACATCGCCTAGAATTTCTTCTAGGTCACCTAATGTATCTGAGAAAATACCTAGTCGGTCAAAACAGCGGAAGTAGATGCGTTCTTCAACAGTTTCCGGTGTGACAAAATTGTATATAAGTACCTTATCACTTTGTTGTCCGTAGCGGTCAATGCGACCAATCCGTTGCTCCACACGCATAGGATTCCAAGGAATGTCGTAGTTTATAAGACGGTCACAAAATTGATAGTCAAGACCTTCACAACCTACTTCAGATGAAAGCAGAATATCCAATGCTTTTGGGTCTGTTGAAGGAAGTGAGAAGCGCAATCGTAGTGTTTCTCGGTCTTCATCCAAGGTTTTACCGGTAATCAAACCAACACGATAGCCATTTTCGATGAGGCGTTTGTAGAGGTAATTGAGTGTGTTTAGAAAATAAGAGAACACGAGCAACTTCTTGCTACCCAGACCGTCTTGAATACTTTGAATAACTTGCTCAAGCTGGTCAAATTTTGGATCATCGGCAGGTAACTTTGTCGCAAGTTTTTGTAGCATACTTAGGTCGTGTCTCAGCTCATTTTGGAGTTCTAAATTATGACCATCATCATCCACATCCGTTAAATTAAACATGTTCAAGTGACCATCTGCTGTAAGGTTTGACAATGCTTGGGCAATCATAGGTAAGCAACTTGTAGCTTGCCGTTCAAGTGTATCAATAATCAGGCGAGCGGTTGCTGAACCATACAATTCGGTCAAGACGCGCCGTCGAAAATTGATAAGTTGCTCATAAAACATGCGTTGTTGTGGTGTGAATGGGACAGCGATAGTATGGGGTTCACGGACTGTGAAACGTCCAATATCGCGTCGCCGTGTCCTGCTCACCACCCGCACAAAAGCATGAACTTCTTCTAAATCGCGTAAGCACCGAATACGCTCAGCATCTGATAACTGCTCATTTGAAGCAAATCGATCCACCCAGAACGAGAAATTGGCATCCCCTTTAAGTGCATTTCTGCCCCAAACAGTACTACTTGCTGCAATTAAACATTGTAGAACTTCATTTTGCCAATTAGAAACACTTCGATAGCCACGAATAAAGCGTGCTGCTCGATTGATAGCTTCGTTTGACTCCGCCATGAGTTCAAACAGTCCATAATCCTGAAAAAGATCATCACGTAGCAGGTTCAGCAAAGCATATAGATTCTGTGAACTGGTCTGAATAGGGGTAGCGGACAAAAAGACAACTGCCTCTGAAACATCACAAAGAAATCGAAGTGCCATGTGAGAACTTGTCTCAGAGTTTCGTACATGATGCGCTTCATCAAGAATGAGTAAATCAAACTGAGGAGGAGTATCCAAGTTCAGTAAGCCACGATGGTTAGCACGCCCTTGAAGGTAACTATCCATTCTCAAGGTTTCAAGATTTACGATAGCACGGTTAAATTGAGTGGGCCATTCTCCATCGAGATCTGTTTCATCAATGCAATATTCCAGTAGATCAGGGGTGAGGATTTGAAATTCCTCATCAAAACGACGCATTTCAGCACGCCATTTCCCAACAAGGGCTTTAGGACACACGATTAGAACACGTTCAGCACGCTGACGGCTTTGAAGCTCTTTCAAAATTAAGCCAGCTTCTATAGTTTTTCCAACGCCAACCTCATCAGCAATTAGCAAACGTGGACGATCTGATTGTAAGAATCGCAATAGTGGTTTGAACTGAAAGGGTATATATGAAATACGGGCTGAATGGAGAGAATAGAGTGATGTGGAAAGTGGATGGGCTATTTGTTGAGCTGTCAAACGTGCCCGAAATTCCTCTGCATTAACCCATTTTTGATCCATCAGAGCAGAAAACAGTGACACATGAGGAGATATGATTGGTGAATCTAACATCAGTTGCGCTTCACTATATTCACCAATATCGTTAGATCCATGAAAGAT
>JBMOEO010000207.1:0-1876 GCA_049318945.1 Phototrophicaceae bacterium
TTGAGGGATGGCATTGCTTATCCCTAATTCAATAGTTGCCGTGTTGGTATATTGTGTCGCTTCTATACAATTCCCATCAATCCCACGTTTGACGGTGATGAAGTCACCTAGAATGGCTAGGGTTATCTCAGCCACTATATCAGCAGAGAATGTTCCCTCCCCCTCAAAAACCAATTCAAACGGGATTGCTTTGGTGTCGTCAAATTTAAGTTTACTATCAAATTCAAGCGGATAACAACGGCTTTTGATGTCTGTTTGCCCATCAGCGGATTTTGATAGAGAGGTATCATTCTTCTCATTCAACACCGAAGCAGGGCGCAGACGCACGGTAAAGTTTGCGCCTCCATCGTTGTGAGTGAGTATCACGCCCTGCAGGTTGGGAGCAGGTGTAGTGGCAACTGGAACGGGAGCATTTTGTGTTAACTGATCGAAGACTTGTGTTGCCACGATATTAGCAATGGCGGAGGTATCTACAGCTGGGGTTAGTGCTAATTGTTGCATGACTTGTGCCACCACAGCATTAGAGATTGCCGAACTATCAACAGGTGGGGGGGCACTTTGTATCGATTGTTGGAGGGCATCCACAGTGGGTTGAAGTTGTGCCACAAGCGCGGCATTCTCTGCTTGAGCGGTTGCAGTCAAATCGGCATCAGATAGTGTAGGTGATAGCAAGCCTAAGCCGGCTAGAAGCGCGATAACACCGACAACGACGGCGACGATTGCTATGCTCAAGGCGATCCAAGCAAGGGCGGAGTTGGGTTTAGGTTGGGGTTCAGGTATCCAAGACATGTTCATTCTCCTCTAAGGTCGGTGGTTAACGAGAGCCAAGCTGTGGTTTACGAAGAGGTGCATTGGGCTGGGAAGAACCCTTCACATCCGCCTCCCCTTTCAAGTCCGCTAAGAAAGTTTCGTAGGTTACACCATCTTTCTGTTTAGGATCAATCTTCTTGCGTTTTTGTGCATCGGGGATACTGGCTTCAATGCCCCGCATAGATTGAAGCCAATCATTATAGATGCCTGATGATTTCCACACACTGGCTGGGCATTCGCGTAAGATGGTAGCTAGAGCGTTAATATCGTGGGCAGTGGGGGGGGTAGAACGCTGTGCGTTGGCAATGGTCAAGCGGTTGCGATAGATCTCCGCCAAGGTGGTTTGTTGTGCCAGTTCTTTCAAGCGCGTCTCCACATCGCTTGTGGATTGTGAAACAGACGCGCCCACCTCGTTCTTGAGTTGCTCAAAAGCCGTGGAGAACTCATCGACCTTTTTGGCGCGTTCGGTGATTCCAGCGGTAAATTGCTGGAATTGGGTGTTCAGTCCTGCTTCTTTGGTGGCTTCCCACTCGTTCAGTTGTCGCTCTAAAAGCGTGCGTTGAACATGGAGTTCAGATAGTAAACGTTGCGTCGCTTTTTGCTCGGCAGTGCCCCATTCGCTTTGCGCCTGCTGAATGGTCTGTTCCGCTCGAGACAAGGTGTTCTGTATATTGGTCAACATGTCCTGTTGGGTGCGGTTCGCCCTTGCCAACGTTTGGGCAACATCATTCCCGTATTGATCGACTTGCCCTTTCGCCTTACCGATGAAGGTTTCGATCTGTTGCATCTCCGTCACTTTTGCGGTGAGGGTGTCCAACAAAACTTGCCATCCTTGCTGTGCCCCCGCCCCCATTATCTCGTCCATATCCAATCCTTTCTCCTGTGCTTGCTTCAATGTATCCATAATTTTCTTTAACCGTTCAAGAAGTGACACCTCCATATCTATGAAAGATAGTGTACGCAGTTGGCTGATTAGCTCGGCAATCTCCTGCGCTTCCTTCGTGATAAGGTCATCTCTCTTCAAGAATCCTTGCACCCAACCTGCATCACTATATGCCCTAGTGAA
>JBMOEO010000208.1:0-1875 GCA_049318945.1 Phototrophicaceae bacterium
TATCTATTTTGATCGCCATATCATCTGATAAATCTAAAAGCTGACGACGACATGAAACCGGTAGAAGAAGCATAGATGCCCCTTTCTCAATCGCAATTTCCGCGATCATCACTGGATTGCTGATAGATTCAATTGACCCGCCTAAGTTAATTTCACCAGCAATCACCAATCCACCGCGCACACTCTTCTTCAGCAAAATACTACACAATGCGATCAACACAGGCACCCCAACTCTTGCGCCTGATTTAGCAGCGTCAAACGCACGAAGTTGAATAGAGAATTCATGTTGACGAGGGTCTTTATCCCCAATCACACCTTTTGCCCGTGTATATAAATTTTGCTCGGCAAAACTCACGCTTTCTTTGAATGCAGGGGGCACTGGTTTGTTAAGGATTTTTACGCCCGTTCCCACATTCTCATTAACTTCAATTCGGAACAAACCGGGATGTTCATCTGCCCCCCCCTCACTGATTGCCCACACTTGTCCGGGTTCTAAGGGATCATTGTTGATATTGCTCTCGCTGAACAGTTCAGGGGTGTTAACAAATTTCTCCACGCCGTCCGTTCCCATGATATAGCTAAAGTGTGTGTTCCTAAACTCTGCCGCCCCAATTCGCTTTTGTTGCTCTTTTACCCGACGACGCATCTCCAAAGCAACTCTAACAACCCATTCCAATTCGTCATCTGTAATAAGCTGGGGGCAACCCGGATACAAAAGTTTTAGAAGCCCGCTCACCGTTTTATTTACCGCGTTTGTATCTCTACCACTCAACGCCCCACCCATAAAAACACGGTTTTGTAACAACGCGATATAGCTATCACCCCGTAGCCTTAGCCAGCACTCAGACAAGAAATCGCTCACCAAACCGAAATGGTCAGTGAGTAAGTCTTTATTGATTTTAGGTACATCCCAACCCGGTAAGAAAGCATGGATTCGATCCATGAACGCGGTGTCATTCCGCATCTCGGCAGGGAGGGGACCAAAAAGATGCCCAATGCGTTGCTGATGTTCCACATCAATATCAAAATTCCCAACCATGACTAAGCTACCTTCGGCACGAATACTTTCTTTGCCTCGGCTAAACTCGCCCGATTCCATATACCCCTTGAGGATATTGACCCCATCTTTTTGGTCAAATGAAATACCCGAAATCTCATCGAAACAGATCACGCTATACTGGCTAACCAACCCACGTTGACCTGTTGCATTATTCACAAAGAGACGCGCCACTGTCGCTTTCCCACCAGAGATCAAATGTGCATAGGGAGACACTTGTTGGAACAGATGACTTTTACCCGTACCGCGTGGACCTAGCTCAATCAAGTTATAGTTGCGTTCTACGAACGGCACCATACGTAGCAACAGGGCGATCTTAGCACGTTCATCTAACTGTGCCGATTCAATGCCAATGCTACGCAATAGAAAGGTAATCCACTCTGCACGACTAAATCCCAAACGCGCTTGGGCTAACTTTTCTAGTACATCCCGTTGCGAAAGTTGAATCTCACGCAGGTGGTCAATGCTAAAAGGTCGTCCGAATTTCTCTTGGGCAATCACCGCATCATAGCCTAGCGAGATTTCCGCATAGAAACCACCCGTCAACATGCGCTCATGTTGGTTCACTAATTCCGCTTCTATACGAATCTCTTTGAGTTGCAGGCTTGGTAAGCTGGCAACATACGAATCTGTACGCGGGTCTAAGCGTGCCGTGATTAGATCAATGATTTTGACCTGAGCGTTTTCGCGGGCACGCGCTTTGAAGAGTTCTTCTTCCCCAGCCTTAACCGTGCGATCGCGCAATTGTCGCCGTACAATCTGTAGCCCCTCCTCAATTTCGTCGGGGTCTGTGCTGGCGCAATAACGCCCCAAAAGGA
>JBMOEO010000209.1:0-1863 GCA_049318945.1 Phototrophicaceae bacterium
ACGAATTTAGCGTTATAGTGTAGCTATCGTCATTCAGTATTCTGAGGATCTCCCGTGATTCAAGATATAGTAGCAGGTCTTATAGGTGAACTTATTGTGCATGGCATTAGTGGTGTACGCGATAAAGTTCAAGGGGATAGCCAACAACGCGAGTTGAGGCGCATTACAACAGAAGCATTGCTCATTGCCTTACAACCCCTTCCAGTGGATGAATCAGCCATTGTTCATCCCGAATTGAAAACGCTATTCCAAGTACCCCTTACCCTCCAACTCTTGTTAGATCTCGTACTAAAAGCAGAATCCCCTGACAAGCATCGCTTTGAGGCTATTGGAGCGGGTGGTTTATCGAATTTGACTTTCAAGAGTTTGGAAAAATTCATTCCCATATTGCGCGATAAGTTAGTCGAATCGGCAAAGAAAGCGGATAATCCTCTTTATAACCTGCTATCTATTTCCTATGCTGAACAAATAATGGGTGGGGTAGACAGCCTCTCTGAGGATGTCAAAGGCATGTCTGAAGATGTTAAAGCTATCAAAGCGTTCGTGCAGACTGTCCCCGCCCCAGCCACCACATCGCCTAAGCCCACGCCTACCCGCATCTTTCTATCCTACGGGCGCAAGGACGATTATCTGAATGCTGTTTCTCTTGAAGAAGAGCATACCTACCATCACGACCCAGCACGCAGTTTCACCCGACAACTCTATCAAGCCCTCCAAGACGCAGGTTTTGACGTGTGGTGGGATCGTGAGAAGATGCCCAACCGCGGGCTAACCTTCTTAGAGGAAATCCGCCAAGCGGTGCATGCCAGCGACAAACTGGTCTACATCGCTGGGGAACATGCCAACGACTCCGATTATGTGAAGGCGGAATGGGAGTACGCGCTCAGTCAGTGTAAGCCCATCATCCCTGTTTTGCGCAATGTGGGGCATGATCGCATCCCCTCCGAGATCAGCATGGGCAACGCCCCCGACATGCGCAATATGGAGTTCTTCAAGGAAAAGGTGGAAGAACTCATCCGCATCCTCCGCGAGGACACCACCCCACTAGGACAGATTCACGGGGACAAACCCATCACCCCAGTTTGGTATGTTGAGCGGGGCAAAATCGAGCAGGAGTTACAAACCGCTTTGCGCATGGATGCCTTAAAGCCCATTGTCGTCACCAGCAAAGAACAAGCCGTCACCTTGCAAGGCATGGGAGGCTTGGGCAAGACCACCTTAGTGGCAACCTTGTGCAACCGCTGTGACGTGCGCACCAGCTTTCCCGATGGCATCTTCTGGCTCACGTTGGGCAAAACGCCCACCCTAGCAAGCCTACAACAGCAGATTGGTGTGGCACTCAAGGATTCACCCGACGAATATCCCGACGAGAAGCGTGGCAAAATCCGTTTGAGCCAACAGCTCCACAACAAGAAGGTGCTGATTGTGCTGGATGATGTGTGGAATCATCAACATGTCGAGGCGTTTCGTGTGGAGTCACCTGCCATACGGTTGATCGCCACCACGCGCAAGACCGACATCGCCATGAAACTGGGGGTCAAGCAACACACGTTGGATACCCTGAGCGAAGAGGAAGGCATAGCGTTAATCGGCAAACGCTTAGAACGTGCAGCCGATGCCCCCCCTGCCCATCCTGATGAGGAAAAAGCACTGATAAGCCTGCTGGGTGGGCACACCTTAGCGATCAGTATCGCAGTGGCACGCATCGCTGAAGAAGGGGAGGCGTATATCCCACGTTACCTTGCCCGTTTGCAAGAACGGCGTGCCAACCAAAAAAGTCTGTTAGGTATCTTGAACATGGACGAGAACGACAAGAACTACAATCTTGAGCTGTCGCTGTCAGAAAGTTATGACGAACTCAAA
>JBMOEO010000210.1:0-1844 GCA_049318945.1 Phototrophicaceae bacterium
GTCACCCACACCTTACCCCCATTGAGCAGGTTATCTTTATGGAAGTGTGGGGTCAAATCTACCCCTTGCAACACTTCCTGTAGAATCCCCCACGATAGAAACTCTATCTTCTTAAGGGCTTTCGCCTGCTTGGGATTGTCATCTTGTTGCTTCACCGCAAGACGCGCTTGGGGCTTGGGGAAGAACAACACTTCCCCAGCATACGGAAACGCCGTGGTTACATGAAAGGGTGGATGCTCACACCATTCATGCGCTCGGTCGCCTCCCCAGTATTGGGCGGTGGTGGCTATCAAAGCAGAGAAGAACGTGTCAGAAGCAAAGGTGACTTCCGCCTTCTCTTGTTCAAGCCCTTCACGCCCCAAGTGAAACCCACCCCCAGCATGGGGTATCAATCTATATGCTTTGCGTTCCATCTAACGGGAAACTCCAAAGCCGAATAGTTCATAAGCGCGGGTTTGAATATGATCCAGCCCATTGCTCAACTCAACCAGCGTGGAAGCTAACCCTATTTCTACGGGATCACGATAGGCACTAGAAGCCTTGAGGGTGACTTGTAACTGTTGGAACGCAATGCGACCGCTCCCGCGTGTGCCACTCCCCCCTAAGTAGTCATCCTCTAGTAACGCCATCCCATCTAACAAAACTTTCAGGCGTTCAATATCTTCTGGCTCATACACATTGTAGACCAAGCTCATCGGACCAAAGACCGCCCCAGCTGGGACGCGCTCTAGCGGACGCGGATTTGCCGCGGAGGTGATGCGATCAATAGAGACTTCAGTCTTCACTTCGGTGAAGGGTAAATCAGTCTTTGCTTGCTTCAACCGCTTGCGTGATTCCTCCGTGAGCGAAACATCACGCACCACTAAACGGGTGGGAAGGGCGTTGTAGTCCACTTCGGCAGGCACTCCGTAAATGTGCGAAACGGGGGATTGATCGTATTCCGCTTGTGTTTCTGCCGTGTGCATACGGATACTGGCATGTTTGGTCATCTTTGCCCCCATGTATTTTTCGGTGAGCGAACGCATCTTGCCCTTGAGCGAGGAGCCAGGGATATAAGGTTCATGCGTGAGGGGGTTCTTCAAGACCGGGTTATCGTTCCCACCGATGGTGAATGAGCCACCGCTTCCGCCGATGTGCAAGCCGGTTACAGCATGGATTTCGCCTGTGATAAAAATGCGTCCGTAGAGTTTAATTTGAATTTCAGTCATGATTTAGTTGCCTCCTGCGGCTTTGTGGTATGCGAGAATAGCTTCAAAAAAATCAACGAATCGTTGGAAACGCTCACGGGCGGGCAGAGCGGATTGCCCTTTTTCAACAAGATTAATGCACTCAATTAAAACTTCAGCCAGCGACTCTAATTCAGGCTTACGCTCGGTTTGGTAGCGCATCTTGGGGATGAGCAAAACCAATTCACGGCGAGAACTCGGCTCATCTTCAGCATCCAGCCAAGCCATTTCAATCTGACGCACTTTGCCAAAGATATTGCGAATCTGGGCAGTTTTCAATTTAGACTTCAATTCGCTACCCAGCTTACTGGCACACTCATTGGTACGGTGGGCACTCTCAACAGCATCCCCCAAGATGATGATTTGCAAGTCTTGGGTACTGGGGCGGGATAGGCTTGATGCAGTAGTATCTTTACTTCTTCCCATTTGTAGAACTCCTTATTCACTCTTTGATGGACGTATGAGGGCATCTGCCCAGCGAGCAGCAAGTGCCACCCGTTCAATACCGGTGTAATTGTCTTCCGTCATAGCCAGTTGTAAGGTGTGGATTTGCCCTTTCTGGTTGCTATGGCGTTGCGCAAGGCGTGACATGAGATAAGCGTTGTGCCAAATCCAAGG
>JBMOEO010000211.1:0-1836 GCA_049318945.1 Phototrophicaceae bacterium
AGGACTATACCGTGGCAAATAGCTTTTCAAAAGTGGGCGCGGTCCCACAAGGCTCATCTCTCCTTTGATAACATTTACCAACTCGGGTAACTCATCTAAACTGGTTCTGCGCAAGAAGTTACCTATCGGGACAATTCGACGATAATCAGGTAATAACTTCCCTTTTGAATCTTGATCGTCGGTCATGCTACGAAATTTGTACATTGTAAATAGCTTGCCACCTAACCCCGGTCTTTCTTGTGCAAAGAAAACAGGTCTCCCCATATTCCGCCATACCAGAATGTAAAGTACACCGAATATAGGGGATAGAATGACAAGCGCGATCAGAGCAATTAGGCGATCCAAAAACGGTTTGATGAATTGACGATACACGGCGAACATCCTATCCCTTATGAAAACATTCACGAATGATAGTTACAATTCTTAACAGATCTTCTTGACTCATTGCCGTTCCAGAGGGCAAACACAAACCATCCTCAAAGACCGATTCCGCAAATGCCCCCCCATAAATTGGGTAGCCTTGCAAGACGGGTTGTAGGTGCATGGGTTTCCAAACGGGGCGTGATTCAATATTATGAGATTCCAATGCGAGCCGAACCGCCTCACGGTTTGTACCACATTCAGCAGGATTAATGCGAACAACCGTCAACCAATGATTTGCGCGTCCCCATTCGGCGATTGGCATAAAACTCAAGCCACTCAAGTCAGACAAATGCTCACGATAAAAATGAAAGATTGCTGTGCGCTGTGCAATGCGTGTTTCTAAAACAGCCAATTGTGCACGCCCAACACCCGCCAACAAATTACTCATGCGATAGTTGTAGCCAATCATGGTATGTTCATAATGCGGAACGGGTTCACGCGCTTGGGTACTTAGCTTGCGTGCCAAAGCAATCAACTCTTCATCATCCGAAACCATCATGCCTCCACCAGAAGTGGTGATGATCTTGTTTCCGTTGAACGAATAAATCCCTATCTTTGAAAGCGTTCCGGCAGATCGCCCTTCATAAGTTGCCCCCAGTGCTTCTGCAGCATCCTCCAAGAGTGGAACTCCATATTGCTGACATACATCAGAAATGGCTTTCATGTTGGCACATTGCCCATAGAGATGAACCACAACCACCGCAGCAGGTAGCCGATTGGCTTGCGCTCTTTCGCGTAAAGCCTGTTCTAGTAGGTCGGGGTGCATATTCCATGAGGTGGGTTCACTATCTATGAAGATCGGCGTAGCACCCAAGTAGAAAATGGGGTTCACCGTTCCGATGAAGGTTAAGGTGGAAGTCATCACTTCATCCCCTTGCTTAACCCCCAATAGTTGTAAGCCAAGATGGATTCCTGCTGTACCAGAAGAGAGAGCTAAGGCATGAGAACTTCCAACATACTGACGAAAATCTTCCTCAAAAGCGGTGAGGTGCGGTCCAACGGAAGAAATCCAATTGGTATCAAGGGCTTCTTGAAGCATCACCCCTTCTTGACCAGACAGGTGCGGTGGGGAAAGGTAGATACGATTGGAATTATTTGTCATCATGATCCCTTATGGTCATCACTAAATTTCTTTGGTCAGGTAGATGCGCTACTGTTCCATCATGACAGAATGGTATGATAAGCATTCAGAACTTCTTGTGCTACTATACGGCTATCTGTAATCCGTTGAACTAAGGATCGTCCGTGTTGGGCAAGGTTATGTGCATGCTGGGGATTTTGCAAAACCTCTTCAATAGCATCAGCTAATGCCTGTGGATGGCGTGGTGGAACAAGCCAACCCGTTTCATTGGGAATGATAACATCAGGTTGTCCACCCACATTGGTTGCAATTGTTGGTATCGCCATCATCAA
>JBMOEO010000212.1:0-1709 GCA_049318945.1 Phototrophicaceae bacterium
CCTCATTTTAATAGGTTTATTGGCTTTTGTGGGGATTGGATCAATGATGTGGATACAGCACCGGTCTACCTCATCATTCTCTACACAAATCACAGTGAATCCTTTGGATGATAATATTATCTTGGTGCGCTCACAAGAACGGGTGACAACCTTGTTACAGGGGGGCATTGTGGACATCCCCGAATTTGAGGTGCTGTTTGACAGTGGCACTGGCAACAGTGGGGATGAGTCGTACGGCGTGGTGATTGAAACGCCCAACGACGTTGACCAAGCCGTCTTGAAGCTGAATGAATTACTCTTAGAAACACGTGGCGGAACATTGCTCATTTGGCGCGGGGATGTCTTGGCGGATATTGACGCGCTAGAGAACGCTGACAACACCAGCGAGACTGCGCTCAAGCGTCGTCCAGAACGATGGGACTTGACCGTCGCCAGTGGCATCATCAAAGCGCGTGCCAACCAGTCAGAGACCAACGTCACCGCCAATCCGCTACCCGACTTGCGCCGCCCCATGCTCTCCCTCAACGGCTTCTTCCGCGCTCGCTTGCGCCCTGCTCCACGCTTGCAAGTGGGGCTGGAAGGCTACACCGAGCCGATCATCATTCCGCAAGGCGTGAACCTTTCCTTTGATGGAACTAATTTCACGCTTGAACCCCTCTCCGATGATATGGGGTTCATCGGGGCGAGCGTCTTTGAAAGTAGCGTGATCGGCACGAAGAAGCAACTCAATCAGCGTCAGGTTGAACAGCTACAAAAAACGCAAACACTTCTCCTATTGCTCCCTAATTTGGCAGATACCCAAACCGCTTTTGAGTATGTGATCGAGTACACGCTGGGAGATAACGGGGATGATGACGGCTCATCGTTTGAAGATGAAAATTCTTCAGACGAGCAAGAAAACCCTGATAGCAATTCCAGCAGTTTGCTAGAGTTCCTGCTAGAGCACGGCGTAACTGTAGAGGCATTATCGGAAGTGGTGCGCAATGATCCCTTCATTGCACAGGTGATCGTCAACGCCACCTTCAATGACCCCAACGGCATCGAGTCCGTCCGTGAGGTAGTCAACGAAAGTAGCGACTTGCTCGGCATAGTGACGTTGTTCACCACGCTGGTGGATGGTGACGAAGTGGGGGTTGATCTGCTCATCGAAGCCAGTGGCGCAAGCACCGAACTGACCCAACTGCTAAGCGAACAACTACAAGATAATCCGCTGTTGAGCGAACAACTGATTGACCGCCTCACCACTAGCCCCGCTGCTTTTGAGACTATGCTCACCAATGCTGAATCCACTCCCAACACCATGACCTTGTTGGTGAGCATTGCCAACACCGACGATAGCCCCCTCAACTTAGGCACAGAGTTACTCCTGCAGGTGATTGACTCTAGCGAGTTAGCATTGCAAAACCTTGTCCTTGCCCTCAAAGACGATCCCGATACCCTCGCCCAGTTTGAAACTTTAGTTGCCGACATCCCTAACCTACAGGCAATCTTAGAGCAAAATGGCGTTTTAGTGGTGTTACAACAGGGTGGGCTTTTGCAACCTGACCCCACCGACGCACCCGTGTTCGTCGTGGCACAAGGCAATACACGCCCTGTTGCTACCGTTGCCCCCACCTTAGTTGCTACCCAATCAGTGGCTACTCTAGTGGCAACCGAACCGCAAGTCACCCAGACCATTGACCCCGGCGTTCCTGCCACCGCTACGCCTG
>JBMOEO010000213.1:0-1698 GCA_049318945.1 Phototrophicaceae bacterium
TTGCCCACGACTGGCGCGGGGCGCGTCGCTGGGGCGCACGCGCAAGACCAACACTATCGACGATGCCAGCGAGTTTACATTTACCTTTAAGCCTGTTGCTCTTTCAGTGCGCATGGGATACGTGCCCACGACGGAAAAGCCCGCTTGCAACAGTCCGTTGAGCATGGTCTCCCACCCACTGCTGGCGTGTTGCTCGGTGACGACGGGGGGCGCGTCCTCGTCGAGCGGGTCGCTGTCCGCTTCGGCATCGCTCTCTTGTTGCTTGAAGGCGTAATAGACCGTGAGCGGATAATCGGCATGGGCAAAGCGACGCAGGTTACTGAACGCCTGCACCATCCCCTCCTCAAAGAATTGGCGGGCACGCGCCTTGCTCCCATCAAAGCGATACGGGGTTGCCACCAGTTCGGGTGCTTTGGGCACCAAGAGCGTGCTGAACAGATCGGGGTAGACGGGTTGCAAGGACTTGCGCAACCACACATAGAAGAAGTCGGATAGGTCAGCATAGCCGATGTTGTCGTAGTAGGGCGGATCGGTGGAGAGGGCGATGGCATTCGAGCAGTCAAGTTGCATCGCATCCTGTTGACTAGCATATCCTTGTGTAGTTTGAGTCAACAAAGGCATGCCTTTTAAGATGTGAACAATCCCCTCAAAACTTTGATCGAACCCTAACCTTTCACCTAGCGGATTTGCCTCAACAAAATCCCAAACCATAGGAACTGCTTGACGAGTAAAAAGGTGTCCTACATTTTCGTTTGTAGCATTCCAACTACACAAGGCATTGTGGAAATCTGTCCACTTGGAGACTGCCAATCCCAGATAGACGCTGATGGCTTCGGAATAGGCGCGTGCCCCACGCCCTCCCTCGCGCAAGGGGCGGTCATCGTCGCCCATGCCTGCCTCCATTGCGTCGTGATACGCCTGCTCGCGTGCCTCCGCCACCAGATCGCTGAAGGTGGTCAGTGCCACCAGTTGGCGTGGGGTGAAGAGATCAGCAAAAGTGGTCATGCCATAATTAGGAGTCTTAAAATCACGTGGGTTGAGGGGCTGATTGAAATCAGGCTTCCAAGCAGGTTGGGCAAGGGTTGCTTGGTGGATATGGAACGCATCAGGCGCGTGGTAATTGCGCCCGCGCGTGCCCTCCGTCACCACCGCCATGAGGATTGCACCCATACGCCCAGCTTTGCCTTCGGCACGGATGTATTGAAACGGGATGGGTTCACCCGTCACCAAGCACACGCCACCGCGTCGGTTCATTGTGCCGTTGGCGTATTCTGGGGGGGGCGTGCCCCGCACGATCTCGAAGGTGAGTTGCCCCTCGCCCCAGACAGGCTTTGCCCAACATTCATGCCCCTTCTTCTTGCATAATTGAAACTTACTGGTGAGCGGAACATGAATGGATACAGCAGGATTGGGACTCTTGACGGTGCGTGCCCATAGCCACGCAATGACGGTTTCGCCCCCCCCATCCCCCGACCCCTTGCCCCCACGCTTCGCGGAGGGAAGGGGAGAAGTGCCTCCACCATCACGCTGGGTTGGGGTGGGGGAACTCCCTCCCTCATTTTGGGGGAGGGTCGGGGTGGGGGAATACTTCGGATACAAATGCCCAATGCGCTCTTCAGCACGCTGGCGCATCCACTCCCCATAGCGACGCACATCCTCCGCTAATCCGCTTGCGCCAACCCACGTGGCATCGGTGGA
>JBMOEO010000214.1:0-1682 GCA_049318945.1 Phototrophicaceae bacterium
TTGCCGAGTCCATCCCATCCAAGCCAGCACCCCACCCCCACAAATCAGCAGGAGCAACCCATCCGCGCGAGTGAGATGCGCTAAGGCAACGCATCCCCCTGCTAAACTGAACCACTGCCAGCGCGAGTGCCGTAAGCCCAAGCCCAAGCTGATTAAACATGCCGAGCCAAAAACCGCATACGGGGTGAAGCTAGAGGTCATTCCCCAAAAGTGACCGTAAAACCCGACGAACATCACCACTATCACACTGAGCCAAACCACGCGCCGAGACCCCGTAAGGATATATGCCAGCCACGCGGACAGCATCCCCATTGCCACCAGTAGAATCACAAAGGGAAGTTGTGCGGCAACGTAATTCATCCCGCCCAAACGCATCCCAATTGCCCCCAAGATGGAAGGCATGGGCATCCAATAGGTATGGGATGGAACGGTGAGCGAGGTTGGATCACCAATGTAATTCCATAAGAAGGGTTGCGTAAAGCCTCCGCCTTCAGCTAGGGTGCGTGCCCCTACTGCATAATAGAAGGCATCCCCATAGGAAGGTTGTTGAGCGAAGCCCAATCCAATTCCAACCGCTAGAACAACCATCATGCCCAACAGCAATAGGCGTTCATGATACGGCATACTATTGGCGTTTGAAGCGTGGGTGGGGTTATGGGGTTTCAATGCGATACATCCGTATAGTGGGGAAAGGAATAGGAATAGGAGTTAGAAAGCTAGGGGGATCACTCGGAATATTCATCAAGTCCGTTGTAGCGGCAAACGATACCCCATCCACCACCGACTCTAAAACTAGGTAATCTACGCCGTAGCGTTGCGCAATTGTCTGAATGACATCGAGTTGTTCATTGGGCAAAACCACCCCACTCAAGCGTGTATAGTAGTACAGTTGGGAGGGATCATTGACCATGAGGAGGGTATCGGGTGGCAAGGTGTCTTGTAAGTAAGCCAGCCATTCTAGCGTTTCATCCATGCGTTCTTGTCGCAAGGCAATCAGAACTGACATCCCCACCATCAGGATGGCAATCCCCACCGAGAACACCTGTTGCGCTTGTTGCTTGCGCCACGTTCGGCGACGTTTTGCCACCCACGCAATGGCATGATCTAGCCCTTCCCAAGCCAGCACAACCCAAAACATCCACAATGCTGAGGAAGAATGAAGCAGGCTACCGCGCATGCCGGGCAGGGCAAAGATCAAGGTCATGGCTAGATGAAGCGAAAGCGCATACCAAAAGAAGGGGGCAAGCAACGTTTCACCCCGTCGATTCCATGCACCGATTAGCGCGAAGGGCGCAAGCACAATCCCCATCTCCACCGCCAACAACGTCAATAGATTGTGCTGAAGTGCCTCCCAGCGCACTTGGGCGATCTGTCGCCAGTCGGATTGCAGGAACTCCTGCACGGTGACATCCATTGGGTAGCGGAACAAATCATCATATTCTTGAAGCCAAATCCCAACCGTGCCCCCACTGGGGAAAGCCATCCCCAAGCGTGCTTGGTTGAATATCCACCACGGGGCGGTACACAATCCATAAGCGATGAACAACAAACAACTGTAGAATATCACCTGACGCATGGAGAGCGTGCGTTGTTGCCCTGCTAACATCACCACCAAAACACCACATCCCAACAACAGGATGCCATCTGCACGGGTGAGATGTGCCAGCCCAGCCAAGCACCCC
>JBMOEO010000215.1:0-1681 GCA_049318945.1 Phototrophicaceae bacterium
GATGTAGGTAGCCAAGTGCCTAAGATAATCTACTTGAACCGATTCTGGATTGCGCATTAAATCTTGTGCGCTAACGGTTGGAACCACTTCCTTCTTTTCGAGAATGTATTTTAGTCCTTCGATACCCATGCCATTATTCTTCCTGTGTGATTAACTATCTAAACGAAACTATTGAGAACCTGCCAAAAATTAGAACCTGCTGGAACAGCATATTCTTGAAAGCCAAATTTAGTTAGATGACGCTCCACTTCCCGCAGTTCGTCTTGTGTAGGGGGAGGGAGTTCAATCCGACGCATCCTCAGGGTGGACGCATAGCGAGTAATGATGACGACTTTTTCTGCCGCACAAAAATCACATTGTTTAAGAATATTGCGAATATCTTGTTCTGTGTAAGAGGCATTATCAATAATTAAATTCGGTATTGGTTGTGTGGTAGGTGACATTCTTTGTGGGACAATAACATGCTCAGCAGGTAAGTTTCTCGAAAGTATCCATGCTAGGTAGGTCTTCCCTACACCCACCCCACCGTATAAATTGCAATGACCAGGGTAGTCTAGCCATTGCTCAAGTTGAGCGAGGACTTCCCTTTGGGTCGGTGTCATCCATAACTCTGATGAGCGTCGCTTGATTTGGTTGTGGAGTTCTAACCAGCGACTCATCGGATCATATCCACCAATTTGGGTAGCCGACGCACACGCACAAAACGCCCATAAAAACCAGCGGTGGTGCCGGGTGCAACTAACTTTGGATAGGCAGGTAGTGCCCAGTCTAATGTTGCATCAAGTGCATTGGGGTCAAGGTGCGTAATGCGACACAGTTGATCGCGTATTTCGGGTGTAAGTAAAACATCAGTTTCATAAATATCAGCATCATCTCGAAGGACGTATGCCAGTGCCATCAGCATCAACTCGGGCTGACAGAAGGTGCGCCTCTTGTAAGATTTATCAACCAAGACGGGAGGATCAAGGGCTTCTAGCCATTTGTGTACGCCGTTTATGCTTTTAGTGCTAAACGAAATTTCTGGGTAGTCTTGTACCCCCAGCAATGGAAAGACCTCATCAACCAGATTAGCAATGTCGCTCACTTGTTTTTTGGAGAACGTTGTCGTTAGCTTTACTGCTTCTAGTTCCCAGTATTGATCCGAGCATTGGCGGTATGCCCATGATTGCAGAAAGTGATCGGGGTGTTTTTCAGACCATCCCGTATACATGAAGTAGTGCAACAGGTCATTGAATGCCTCTTCACGAATCTGAGCCAGTACACTACCGTATTCTGTTAAACCAATTTGATTTTCTGATACTGTTCCAATCACCCCCATATCTGAAGCTAGTGCAGTGATTTCAGATCGTGAGCCTATACCCACATTGTTTAGCCGTTCCAATAAGGAAGAATTGCTATCAAATGTTTGTTGGGTTTGGTATAAATATCTGATTAATGCCCCAATGTTTGTTGGGTTTGAATCAGGTGTTACATGAATACTTAATCGGACAGCCATTTTTCAAACTCCCCTCGATATTTTATAGAACCATTTTTATATATCCTGTGGATATGTTCAAGGTCTCCCGAATTAATCATTTGTATGCTCTCTGCCATGACTATTAAATTATGAACGGCTCGATACATTTTTATTTTCTGTAAGCCTGATATATCTTCACACAATTCACATCTATGGTGTGTAACT
>JBMOEO010000216.1:0-1559 GCA_049318945.1 Phototrophicaceae bacterium
TATCGCTCATCATTGTACTTTTTCCATGTAAGTGTCAGGTCGGTTTGGATCAAAAATTTCACAAGCCCAGAACAAAGTAATGAGATCACTTGTTCCGATGTTGGTAATATCATGGGTATAGCCGGGTGGAATGTCAACAATCTGTATAGCTTGCCCCGATACAGGATATTGTATCACCTCTCCTTGTGCGTCACCTATGTGTCGAAAACGGATCAACGCTTCGCCCTGCAATACCACAAACTTCTCAACCTTCGTATGGTGATAGTGCATGCCACGGGTAACACCTGGTTTAGTCTGTGAGATAAAGATTTGTCCCATTGATCTTGATTTAATGAGTTCAAACAACCAACCCCGTTGATCCAGCTTAAAGTCAGGACTATAGGCAAAGTCATCAGTCTCCAGATAGGAGAGATAGGTTGTATACAGGAACTTGGTTAGGAGGTCATCCATATTGGGAAGCATGCCCGTTTTACGGACGGCATGAAATGATGTCAGCAGATCGGAAAGGCTTTGCAAACTGATTTGGAAAATACGTGAAACGTTACAGTAACCATCAATGTGAGGTTGAACTTCCCCGGTGAGCGCAGATATAAAATCTCTTACAACATCATCTATATAGGCTAATGTAATCACTGCTTCAGGGTTGTTGATCTGGATCGGTAGTTGATGACTTATATTGTAGCAGAAGGTGGCTACAACCGAATTATAGTTGGGACGACACCATTTGCCAAATACACCTGGTAAGCGATAGACAAACACAGGCACATTGTTTGTTCGCCCATAAGCAAAGACATGTTCTTCAGCAATCTTTTTGCTATGACCATAAGGATTCTCTAAAGTAGCCTGTGTAGAAGAGGAAATGAGTAGGGGGATTTTACGCCCTGTTAATTGCAAGAGCTGTATAAGATATTGGGTTAGCTCTGAGTTACCACTCACAAAGTGCTGTTCAAGCACTGGACGATTAACTCCAGCTAGATGGAAAACAAAATCACATTGTTGAACTGCGTCCCATAATTCATCACGGGTGTTGGCGACATCAAAAGTCAATATTCTGATTTTAGAGTGTGTGCGTAGATGTACAATCAGATTACGTCCAATAAAACCTTCCGCACCTGTTACTAAAACTGTTTTTAGTTGCGTTTGTTCGTCCATGTTTGTAATTCCTGTTGGATATAATCAAGTGATAGCAGTTTTTCCACGACTTGTTCAACGTTAAGTTGAACTGTATTGGAGGAGTTATAATCTTCCTGAGCCTGCGTTACGGTTGGGTCGGCACTGACGCGAAAATACTCCCCCAAGTCTTGAGCGCGAGCGTATTCTTCTTGCGTCAACAAGGATTCGTAGTGCTTTTCTCCGTGTCGTGTGCCAATAATTTGAATGGTGGAAGGCACATCAAACACACGCATGAGGGCTTCTGCTAGGGTATGGAGCGTACAAGCAGGGGATTTCTGCACAAAAATATCACCACTTTGTGCGTTTTGGAAGGCAAACACCACCAATTCAACCGCCTCATCTAGGCTCATGATAAAGCGCGTCATCGTGGGGTCGGTAATGGTCAG
>JBMOEO010000217.1:0-1517 GCA_049318945.1 Phototrophicaceae bacterium
GTTGTGGTTAGATTAATGAGGGGTTGGTATGTCACTACGGCGATTGCCTCCTCTTTATCCTTGAGGGCGATCACTTGCTCCCCGTAGCCTGCTTTACCACGCCCTATCCCTTCTGCTAAACCGAGCCGCATGTACTTCGCTTTTCCTTTTGATGTCAAGACCACCACGTTCTGATCGAGTTTGCCGACGGCTGCTGCGGTAACTTGACGGCTACCGGTTGGCAAGCGCATGGAGATCACCCCTTGCCCTGCCCGTCCTTGTGAAGGATATTCCTCTAATAGAGATACTTTTGCCAATCCATTGTTGGTTAAATTCCAAACATAAAGATTGGGCATTGGTGTAGGCAGAGCAAAAGCACTCACCAAGAAATCTTCTTTGGCTAACTTGATCCCTCGCATCCCTCCCGAAGGCAAGCCGGTTGGGCGGACTTGATCCTCACTGAAGCGAATCGCTTGCCCATTGGCGGTGGTCAACATAACCTCCCCATCTCCGCGTGAATAGAACACATCCACTAAACAATCGTCAGGAGCGATGTCCATGATGGTGACGATCTTCGATGTAAAACCGGGTAGGTCATCCACGCGCAATCGTTTAACTTCGCCATTACGGGTTGCTAGGAATAAATAGCCCTGTGTTATCTTGGTGGGAAGGCAGATGAGCGAAGCGAGTTTATGTGTGATTTCTAACGCACACAAATCATGATAGGCGACCCCATCTTCTAAGCTCTGCACAGGGTTCAATTGCTGTACAGGAATCGTTGCCATCTGCCCGTTTTGTGTAATTAGGTACAATACCTGTGCGGTGGTGGTTTGTAAAATGAATTGCGGTGGGGTTTTCATCGCTGTGGTGATGCGCGGTGGGTTGGGATCATTCAAGCGTGCCAGTTTTCCATCTACGGTGTGGGTAATCCAAGTTACTTCTTCCGGAATCATAAAGTCTTCAGCACGCACAACAGCCGTGGCGGTACTATCAATGATGACGGTCTTACGGGGTGTTCCGTAGGTGCTTGAGATGTCCTGTAATTCTTTGGCAATCACGGTACGCATTTGTGCGGGACTTGCCAATAAGCCTTCGAGATAGGCTATCAGAACCTGTTTTTCTTGATACTCTGCTTCGATTCGTTCTTGTTCTAGGGCAGCAAGTCGTCTAAGCTGCATATCTAGGATGGCTTGTGCTTGAATCTCACTCACCCCTAATTCTGTGATGAGGTTTGCCCGTGCAACTTCTGCTTGTTTTGATCCGCGAATAATGGCGATTGCTTTGTCTAACTGATGTAGCGCAGTCAATAACCCCTCAAGGATATGGGCGCGGGCGCGGGCTTTGTCTAAGTCAAATATGCTTCGGCGTTTTACGACTTCAAGACGATGATTCAAATAGACGATTAAGGCTTGTTTGAGGTTAAGGATGCGCGGTTGCCCCTCCACCAATGCCAGCATATTGATGCTGAAGGTATCTTGTAAGGGGGTAAGTTTGAACAACTTTGCCAAAACATCATTCGCTACGGCGGCACGTTGGAG